>CBFGWV010000316.1:0-5443 GCA_965652545.1 uncultured Candidatus Competibacteraceae bacterium
GCGCAGGCAGGTGGCGACCGGGTCCGCCCCCAAGGGTTGCAGATGCCCGCTGACCAGCGCTTTCTTGACCAGGACGCCCCGTCCCGCCACCGCGGCCGCACGCACGACCGGCACCTCGTCCCGGTTCAGGGGATTCAGCGTCACCATGACCACATCCAGCTCGGCCACAGCATCGAGCCCGCCGTCGACAGTCTTGCCCGAGAGCCCCACGGCGCGCACCAAGCCGGCATCGCGGGCGGCGAGCAAGGTCTCGACCGCACCACTGTTCTCGAGGATGGCTTTGTCATTGCCATCTGAATGAATGAGCACCACATCCAGATAATCGGTCCGCAGCCGATCCAGGCTGCGCTGGATCGACGCCCGAACCGCTGAGGGCGAGAAGTCGAAAGAGGAATGCCCCGCATCGAAGGATTCACCGACCTTGGTCGCCAGGACCCAATCCTCTCGCGGCCCGGGCAGCAACCGCCCCAGCCGCTCCTCGGCCAGGCCGTAGGCCGGCGCGGTATCGATGAGGGTGATGCCCAGCTCGCGTGCAACAGCCAGCAGGTCGCGCACCTGGGCATCGTCCGGCAGATCGAAGGGCTGCGGGTACTTGACGCCCTGATTGCGACCGAGCTTGACTGTACCCAGGCCGAGTGCACTGCACCTCAGGCCGTTGCGCCCCAGCGATCTCAACTCCATTCGGTCACCGCATCCCAGGGCAGCATGCCCACCGGCGGCATGGGCAGATCCACGTTGACCTCCTTACCCGCCTGCGGCCGCAACAGACGGGCCTTGAGCTGGTCGGCGAGCAAGGGGGCGAAGGCGAGTTTCACCGGCCAGGCCCACAGCACACGGCCGCGGCCGCCGACACGCGGCGTGTCCGGGCGAACGCCGCCACCGGGCGGTTCCACACGCTCGCCACGCCAACTGGCGAAACGAACCCCGGCCCAGGGGATGGCGGGAAACAGCTCGGCCATCTCCTTGCGCGCATGGGCGATCTGCTCCTGCGGCGAGCGGGTGGCCCCGGCTTCGGCCAGCGCCCCGCCCAGATACCACACTGTCTCGCCGTCCTGATGTCGGTGGCTGGTGATCGTCACCCGCGGCAGGTTATTGGCGCTCAAGGCATGGGCAAATAGCGGCGGCAAAGCGCTGCCCTTGGCCATGACCATGTGCAACGCTCGCCGCTGCACTGGGGTGCTGCACAGCTCGGCGATGCCGGCACCGGCAGTGACCACGATAGTGGGAGCGGACAGCCGGTGCACGGTGCGGCCGGTGCCGGGCAGGATGACCCGCCCTTCCTGCATATCCAAGCTACGCACCTGGCCGTGGATCAACCGTGATCGGCCGACGATGGCCCCCAGGCGGCGCACCAGATCGCGTACATCCACCACCGGCTCATCGAGCCGGTAGACCATCCCGCCACTCTCACGCAGGGGCTCTGGGATGTCATCGCCGGACAACGCCGTCATCCGATCGGCCATGACCTTGCTGGCGAAGAACCCGGCGACCCGGCCACCCAGGCTTCCGGCTGACCAGAGGTATTGATGCGCGGAGCGCACGGTGACGCCACGCAGATCCAGTCCCTGCATTCCATTGAGGCACTCCCGCCACCGTGAGGGCATGCCGGCGATGGCCTGCGCGGACTCGGACAACACCCCTTGCAAGGCGTACTTGGTGCCTCCATGGATGATGCCCTGGGCCGCCAGCGTCTGGCCGCCGCCCAGGCTGTCGCGCTCGATGAGGCAGACCCGGTAGCCGGCGCTGACGCACTCGGCAGCGAACCACAGACCGGCCACGCCGCCGCCGATGACAATGACATCCAGATCGTTGTTCATGAACGCCCCTGCAGACGGGCAATGGTACTGGTGGTGGAACAGCCATCGAGATAGTCCATGACCACGACTTGGCCACCGTTGGCCCAGACTGTCTCGTTTCCGGGAATCCGGCGTGGGTCGTTGTCACCGCCCTTGACCAGGTAGTCCGGTAGCACGCGTCCGATCAACCGCTCCGGTGTGTCCTCACTGAACGCCACCACCCAGTCGACACAGGACAGGGCCGCAAGCACCCGCATCCGCCGTTCGACGGCGTTCACCGGCCGATCCCGTCCTTTGAGGCGGCGCACGGACTCGTCGGTATTCACGGCAACGATCAGCCGGCTGCCCAGGTGACGGGCCTGCTCCAGATAGCCCACATGGCCGGCGTGGAGGATATCGAAACAGCCATTGGTCATCACGATGGTTTCGCCGTGAGCCTTCGCGTCGGCGACCGCGCGCACCAGAGTGTCTTCGTCCACCACGCCGCGAGCCGGTTCGTCGTGCGGGTAAAGGGCACGACCAAGCTCCGAGGCGGTGACACTGGCCGTACCCAACTTGCCGACCACCATGCCGGCGGCGAGATTGGCCAAGGCGGTGGCATCGGGCAGCGCCTGCCCAGTGGCCAGCGCCGCGGCGAGCACGGCGATGACCGTGTCGCCGGCACCGGTGACATCGAACACCTCGCGCGCCCGGGCCGGTAGGTGCAGCGGCGGCGCGTTGCGGGCGATCAGCGTCATGCCTTGCTCGCTGCGGGTGACCAGCAAGGCCTCCAGCCCCAGGTCGGCGCGCAAGCGGTCACCCTTGTCCACCAGCGCCCCCACGTCCGTGCACGGGCCGACCACGGCCTCCAATTCACCCATGTTAGGGGTGATCACGGTCGCGCCGGCATAGCGGCGGAAGTCACGCCCTTTGGGGTCCACCAGCACGGGGCAGCGGCGCTGCCGCGCTTGGTCGATCAGCCCCTCGATGGCACCCAGCGCGCCCTTGCCATAGTCCGACAGCACCAGAGCGTCGGCCCGCGGCAGGTTGTCGGCGACGCGGGCCGCTACGCGAGTCGGATCGACGGTTGCGAAGCCGTCCTCGAAATCCACCCGCAGCAGTTGCTGGTGGCGGCTCATGACCCGCAGCTTGGTGATGGTCGCCGTGCCGGCCACCGTCTCCAGTGCGACGTCCACCCCCAGCCGTTGCAAGCGGTTGGCCAAGCTGCGTCCGGCGTCGTCGTCGCCGGCCAGCCCGGTGAGCGTCACTGCTGCACCCAGCGCGACCACATTGGCCGCCACGTTGGCCGCACCGCCAGGGCGCTCTTCGGTCTGCTCGACGCGCACCACGGGCACCGGCGCCTCCGGCGAGATACGCGAGGTCGCGCCGTGCCAGTAGCGGTCCAGCATGACGTCGCCGGCGACCAGCACGCGTGCGGTGTCGAATCGGGGAAGCGAGAGTTTCATCGTGAAGGGGTACTGCTCCAGTAGTGATCGCCTGATCGGCGCGCGACGGCTGCTCATTGTAGCGCCATGCGGTTACCATGCCGCTCATGTCCGATATCCGTTCGTCCCGCCCACCCGCCCGCACGTTGTACGGACGCCTGATCGCCTATGTCAGGCCGCATCTGCGGCTGTTCATCGCCGCCTTGACGGGCACCTTGGTGATGGGCGCTTCGGAACCGCTTCTGGCGTACATGCTCAAGCCGCTGCTCGATGGCAGTTTCGTCGATAAGAACCCGGTGTTCATCACCTGGATGCCGCTGGCGCTGGCGGGGCTGTTCGTCGTGCGCGGCGCGGCCGATTTCGTCAGCAACGTCGGCATGAACGCCGTCGCCCACCGCGTGGTCGCGGACCTGCGCCAGGCCTTGTTCGACCGGCTGCTGGTGCTGCCCGCCCGCGCCTTCGACGAGCAGTCCGGCGGGGCCATGCTCTCGCGCCTGACCTACGATACCCAGCAGGTGATGAGCGCCTCCACGCAGGCCCTGGTGACGCTGGTGCGGGATACCGTGGCCGTCAGCGGGTTGTTGGCGTACATGTTCTGGGTGGATTGGCAGTTGTCTTTGGCGGCGTTGATCATCGCACCGGCGATTGCGATCACGGTGCGGGTGATCAGCCGCCGCCTGCGCCGCACAAGCCGCACTGTGCAGCAGCAAATGGGCGAGCTCACCCACGTCATCGACGAGGCCATCCAGGGCCATAAGGAAATTCGCATTTTTGCCGGGCAGGGCTACGAGCGTGACCGCTTTGCGCGCATCAACCAGCGCGTGCGGCGATTCCAGGTCAAATTGGTCGCCGCCGGGGAAGGCAGCACCCATGTAGTGCAGTTCTTCACCGTGTGCGCGCTGGCTACGGTGATCTACCTTGCCTCTCTGCGCGCCGCCGGCGACCAGCTCACCGTGGGCGAGTTCGTGAGCTTGTTCGGCGCAATGGCCTTGATGCTGACCCCGATCAAGCGCCTGACCAAACTCAATGAGCAGATCCAGCGCGGGCTGGCCGCGGCGGAAAGCATCTTCAATGCGCTCGATCAGCCGGCAGAGCAGGACAGTGGCCAGGGCGAATTGGTACGCGCCCAGGGCTCGGTGCGGTTCGACGGTGTGCGTTTCCGCTACCGCGACAGCGCCGAGGAGGCCTTGCGGGACATCGACCTTGACATTGCCCCCGGGGAGACCGTCGCCCTGGTCGGCGCTTCGGGTAGCGGCAAGACGACACTCATGGCCTTGCTGCCACGGCTGTACGAGCCGACCGACGGGCGAATTCTCATCGATGGCATACCCGCGACCGACCTGAGCTTGAGGTCGCTGCGGCACAACATCGCCTATGTCGGCCAGCAGGTGGTGTTGTTCAACGACACGGTGCGCGCCAACATCGCCTATGGACGCCCCGAGGCCAACGATGAGATGGTCAAACAAGCGGCACGCGACGCCAACGCCTGGGAGTTCATCGAGGCGCTGCCCGAGGGCCTGGACACCCCCGTGGGCGAGAACGGCAGCCGCCTCTCCGGCGGTCAGCGACAACGGGTCGCCATCGCCCGCGCCTTGCTGAAGAATGCGCCGATTCTCATCCTCGATGAAGCCACCAGTGCATTGGACACCCGCTCGGAGCGTCTGGTCCAGGAGGCGCTGGACCGCCTGCGCCGTGGCCGCACCGCGTTCATCATCGCCCATCGTTTATCGACCGTGGAAAACGCCGATCGCATCGTCGTCCTCGATCGCGGGCGAATCGTCGAGCAGGGCCGGCACACACAACTTCTCAATGCCGGCGGACCGTATGCCAGCCTGCATCGGGTGCACGATGCGGAGGCTGGCGATCGTTCATGACGACCCGAGTGTCGGCGCCCTTCGATAGCAGTGTGCCGATCCCGAGACGGATCGCGCACAGCGGTGCGCGCCTACGGGTGCCATTGCGTAGAACCTGGCCACCCGCTAGTCACTCGCCGCCTGTGATCCTGTGACCGCCCAGGGATCAATGGGTAGCGCCTCCACCGGATACCCGGTTTCGGGGTCTAGCACCATCGTCGCGTCCGCCCCCTGCCCGACCAGAGGGAGGAATACCCAGGTCTCTGCATTACCCCCATGCGTCTCGACAAAATCGTCGATCCTTTGTGCCGCCGCCTCGCTCTGGGTGCTCAACGATGCCAATGGCCTGGCCCGATTCAGAGCTTCTTCC
>CBFGWV010000317.1:0-5422 GCA_965652545.1 uncultured Candidatus Competibacteraceae bacterium
GGTCAATACCGGCTGGGCCGACAGTTACGATGACCGTCGGCTGCGCACCGGTGCCAGGCTGTTTCGCGCGCTGTTGGCCGCGGATATGCAGCTGGATGCGCGCATCGCCGGAGACGGCCGGCTGCACGTGCTGGTGCTCGCCGACGACGCGGACAACGGCCGCGCGGCGATGGCGATCATCCTCGGCGATGAGGGTGCGCCCGACGCCGGCATCCGCGACATCCCGCTGTCGATCCGCATCGACACGGCGCCGCCGGTCGACGGCACGCCCCTGGCCGGCGTGTTCATCGCCGAGAAATCCCCATCCGCCGGGGTGACCGTCGTCGCCCAGTGGGGCGTTCAGTACGGCACCATCGTCTACTCCCCCTTCGAAGGCCATGTCGAGCAGGGCGTGATGGCCGGCTTATCGGTCGAGGCCCGGGTGCGCCCCTATATCAATCAGGAAACCCTCAACGCCGCCGGTGTGCAGTTGAAACCGTTCTTTTTGAAAGTGGCCAAGATCTACGAATGAGCCGCTCCCGCGAAACCCGCCGCACGTCACTGGTCCTCACCGGCATGTTCCTGTTGCTGGCATTGGTGCTGGAGGGCTCGCTCGCGGTGTACTGGCTGCGCGGGCTGGCACCCAGGCTGCATGCGGAGGCGCTGTCCCAGGCCAGCGTGCTGGCCCAGTCCCAGGCCGTGCCCTTGACCACGGCATTGGCCGCGCCGGCCCCGCAGCGGGGGGCGGAGCTGGACGCCGCGTTGGACCAGCTACTGCTGTTGAACGACCCGGCTACCGGCCAGCGCTTCTTCGCCGGCATCGCCCTGGAAGTGGACCACGACGCGTTGGGCGCCACGCCCGGGTCGCTCGATCGCGCCGCTGGCACGTCCCGCGACGACACCTTCAGCATCGAGGTGCCGTTGTTCGACCGGCGCAACGACGAACTGGTCGGCATCGCCCGCTTCGAGGTGGGGTCAGGCTTCTATCACGCGTTCAGCCGTGATGTGCGCCACCAGTTGGTCATCCAGGCCGGTGTCGTGCTCGGCCTGCTGGTGCTGTTCTGGGCCTTGCTGATGGTCTTCTTGCACAAGTTGGACCGGGCCCGCGCGCGGCGCGAGGCCGCCGAACACGCCCTGGCGCAGCACGAGCAGAAATTCCGCCGGCTGGTCGACAACCTGGACCACTACTTCGTCTACGGCCGCGATGGCCAGGGCCGGTTCGTCTCGGTCAGCGATTCGGTCGCCCGGGTGCTCAAGGGCGTCGCGCCGGACCAGTTCCTTACGCAGTACACGGCGCTGCTCACCGAGGCGCCGGTCAATCAGGCGGCGCGGGCCTTGCTGTCCCACCCGCCGGGGCGCGAGCGGGTCACCTACGAGGTGGAAATCCGCGAGGCCGAAGGCGGTGTGCACCGCCTGGAACAGTCGGAGGTCCCGGTGCTGGATGCCGATGGTCAAGTCGTCGGTGTGGACGGCATCGCCCGTGACGTGACCGAACAGCGTCACTTCGAGCGCGAGTTGCAGCGCGCCAAGGAACAGGCCGAGGCGGCCAACCAGGCCAAGAGCCAGTTCCTGGCCAATATGAGCCATGAGATCCGCACCCCCATGAACGCCGTGCTGGGGCTCACCTCCCTGCTGGAGAAGACGCCGCTGGACGCACGCCAGCAGACGCTGCTGCGCCAGGCACGATCCGCCGCCCACCTGCTGCTGGGGGTGATCAACGACATCCTGGACCTCTCGCGGATCGAAGCCGGGAAAATGCCCTTCGACCATCAGGACTTCCGCCTGGACGACGTGCTCACCGACCTCGCCGCCGTGGTCGGCGAGCGGGCGCGGGAGAAGCGGATCGAAGTCCTCTTCCAGGTGGACCCGCAGGTGCCCCAATCCCTGCGTGGCGACCCGGTCCGTCTGCAACAGGTGCTCGTGAACCTGGTCACCAACGCGGTGAAGTTCACCCGCGAGGGCGAGGTGGTCGTCACCGTACGGCCGCTGGCCCAACCGGTCCAGCCCGCCGCGCGCGTTCCGCTGGTGTTCTCGGTGCGCGATACCGGCAGCGGTATCCCGGCCGGCGAGATGAGCCGGCTGTTCGAACCGTTCACCCAACTGGATGAGTCCAACACCCGCCGCCACGGCGGTGTCGGCCTGGGGCTGGCCATCTGCCGGCGCCTGGTAGAGGCCATGCACGGCCGCATCGAGGTGGAAAGCGAGCCGGGCCGGGGCAGTTGCTTCACCTTCACGGTGGAGCTGGAGCGTGGGGCCGAGAAACCCCGCGCCGCCGTGGGGCGGCGAGACCTGGTGGGGCTGCGGGTGCTGGTGGTGGACGACAACGCCACCGCACGCGACGTGTTCTCCGCCATGCTGCAGGCCTTGCAGTTCGACGTACAGGCCGTGGACAGCGGCGAAGCCGCCCTGGCCGCCATCGAACAAGCCAGCGCGTCCGGCCGTCCCTACCGGCTCATCGTCATGGACTGGAAACTGCCGGGCATGGACGGGCTGGCGGTGGTGCATGACGTCCGCCGCCTGCCGCTGGAGCCGCAGCCGGCCATCCTGTTCGTCACCGCCTACGGCGGCCACGCCGTCATGCAGCGCGCGCAGGATGCATCGGTGGACGTGTTCCTGCACAAGCCGGTGAGCCAGTCCACGCTGTTCGACGCCGTCATGGAAGCGCTGGGGCACCACATCGCCAGCCTCGTGCCGCCACGGCCGGGGGAGGGCGCATCCGCGCCGGCCATACCCGCCGGCTGCCGGGCGCTGGTGGTGGAAGACAACGAAATCAACCGCGAAGTCGCCAGCGAACTGCTCAAGGCCGAGGGACTGGCGGTGGTCACCGCCGGCAACGGCGCCGAGGCGCTGCAGATCCTCCAGCGCGAGCCCTTCGACATCGTGTTCATGGACATCCAGATGCCCGAGATGGACGGCATGGAAGCCACCGCACGCCTAAAAGACATCCCTGCCCTGCGTGACCTGCCGGTGGTTGCACTGACCGCCCACGCCATGATCGGCGACCGCCAGCGCTTTCTCGAGGCCGGGATGGACGACTACCTGTCCAAACCCATCGAAGAGCGCGCGTTGCAACGGGTGCTCGGCCGCTGGCTGGCCGATCGCGGCAGCGCAGCCCCCGCCGCCGGGCGCGCCGGTCACCGCGCCCCGCCGGCCGTCCCCGACGGACCCGTGCCCGGCGTGCACCTGGCCGACGCGCTGCAACGGGTCAACGGCAACCAGGCCCTGTTGCTGCGGCTGCTGCGCCGATTCCAGGAGCGGGTCGCCGACGACGTCGCCGGTATTCGCAACGCGGTCACCGACGGGCGGCTGGACGAAGCCCGCGCCGCCGTGCACACCCTCAAAGGCGCCGCCGCGACACTCTCCGCCGTCACGCTCGCCCAGGCCGCCGCCACGGTGGAACAGCGCCTGCGTGCCGGCGCCGATGCCCAGGCGGAACTGGACGACCTCGCCCGCTGTGCCGATGAACTGGCCCGGGTGGACCTCTCCTGCCTGGAACCGACGGCCGCCGCCGACAGCGGTGCCGAGGCACTGCCGATCGCAGCAAGGGACGACGAGTTGGACCGGCTCGCGGAACTGCTGCGGGAGAACAGCTTCGACGCGGTCGCCTGCTTTGAACGACTACGCGGCGGCTTGGAACAGCGCTCAGGTCGCGAGCCTGTGGCAGAGCTGGCTGAGCATATCGCCGGCTTGCGATTCGACGACGCCGGACGGGGGCTGGCCGCGCTCAGAAGCGGATTGTGACGCTCCGTCTCGGCGGCTACCCCGAAGCGGTTTAGTTCAATTTGCTCACGTCCGTCGAACCCTTCATCCCAGGTTCGTGATCAAGAATAAACGCATTGATCTCGATGGCACGCTCGAATGGAAATCGAATTAGATCCGTCGCAACTACCAGGCCCGCCTCAAGCAACTGGCCTTGAGAGGCGGCAACCAAAAGCCATCGACGCTCACGCCATCTTATGTTGACGCGCACCATACACAGCTATCAGCCGACCGGTTCGTGGACTGGTAGCACTGAGCGGTGACACTCACTGCGGCATCTGGCATGATGCCGCCAGGATCTTCGACGCAACCAACTGATTATAGGCAGGGAGCCAAGCGATGGCGGAGTACTTTAATATTCGGCGACTCTTTCCGGTCCTTCGGGCCAAGGGTTGGAATGAGGGGCTGAAGTTCATGGAGTTTTGGGCGAATGGAGCAGCGCAGTCCGCTTATCCTGATCCTGAGCAAAACGGAAAATCAACAGTCGGTTTTAACTCCGATAAAGGTTTGCGGATATACACAGTAGAATGGTCGTGGATTGAAAAATTTGATTACGCAATGAGAAAATACAACGCGCTTGTAGAAAATCCTTACATATTCAGCCAAAACGCAATTAATGAGCTAAAGAGAACCTACGGTCATCGTGCTGGGTTTGATGATGTGGTTGCACTCAATGACTGGTTGGTTGATGGGCTACAGCCGCAAGCGTATGTGCATAAAATAAAGGAGCATCAAATACAACGCATAGACGTTAATCCATATGAGCTAAGTGGCAACAAGCTGGATGACATGGTTGCAGCTATGAACAATTTTTCTTTTTACGTCATCTATAAAGGCGGAATATATTATCCGAAACGAGATTACATGCACAGCCCGTTGTACCCACCACCCGCGGAACCCCCGCAATGGGGTCCGCAAATGTGTGACGGAACGTCGTTCTTTTCAAGAGTCCCGCTCACTGCGCAACGTGACGTATTGCAAGCAGCAGAGCAGTTCAACACTCGGGCCGTGCTGTATGTCACGGATGCTGGGGTATACGCTGGTGATGTGTATGAATTCAACGACAGCCAGTATCTTGGCACGTGGGATATTATAAATAGAGATTCGAGTATTAGTTATTTGGATCTGCTTAAGAATTGGAACACCGACGATACTGATGACGACGAAGACGTCGCGGTGAACAACAAAACCTATCGTACATATCGAGAAAGAACAGGAAAGGGCGGGGATTTTCTTGCGCTAAGCCCCATTCGGTTAGTGCGGCTACCGCGTCCACACGTGATTCCGCTGTTATGGTGACGGAGCGTAAGCGTTCGTGGAAATGGCTAAAGGTGACTCTTTCTGTTGTTGCCATTGGAGCAGTGTTCACCACCTACAAGTGGTACGCCGGAACGTATACATGGAAGAACGTCAGCCCGGATGGTGAATACGAGCTACGGTACTACAGCACCTTCGATTTTTCGCTTCCACGGCCGTTTACGTCATGTTCTTCTGTATGGGTACGCCTCTACAACAAGAAGGGCAAAAAGCTGGAAGAGCTGTTACGCCATTCTTGTGGTAGCGGCGGTAGGCCAACTAGGTGGCATATCGTTCCACGCGGTACTCACGGAACCGGGGCTGTTTTTTTTGATGGTAACAACGGTGTTGAGGGGTGGGATTTGCCATATCCGCCGGATGATCTGTA
>CBFGWV010000318.1:0-5396 GCA_965652545.1 uncultured Candidatus Competibacteraceae bacterium
CTGATTGGCTTGTATCCAGGAAGTTAGTCTGGTTGGCATCGCCGCGTCGATATGTCGCCCGCGAAAGCCGTTGTCCGGCGCCCAAAGGCCGGCCTTCGGCCGGCTGCCGAGTGCAACTCGGCGATCCCAGGGGGTGCCGGTAGTTGTTGATGCGCGGGCTTTGTGGCGATCAGTCTGTTGCCAGCGCTTTGATCACTATTCCGACCGCCGCGGCGCCCGGGTCTACGGTGCCGTGCAGGCTGTCGGCGCGTAGATAGGCCGACCGCCCCGCACCGGCCCGGCGCATGTTGCGCGTTGCTTCTGCGCCTTTCGCGGCGGCTTCGGTTGCCTCACTCAGGCCGGCGCCGGCGGCCAAGGTGTCCAGCGCCGGCAGCAGCGCATCCAGCATCGTCCGATCCCCGCGCTTGGCGCCGCCGTAGCGCTGAACACTCTCGGCGCCTTCGATCAACGCTTGCACCAGCCCGGCGCCGTTGCTGACGGCGTTCCCCGCGGTCGTGAACAGGATGGCCAGCAACACGCCGCTGGACCCGCCCATGTTGGTGGACAGCAGGTGCCCGAGCTCGATCATCAGGTCGCCGGGGCTGGCCAGCGGCAGGGACCCGGCGTCCAGCGCCTGGCCGATGGCGCGGGCGGCGTGGGCGAAGGTGGTGCCGGTGTCGCCGTCGCCGACTTTGGCATCCAGGGCGTTGAGTTCGGCTTCGGCGCCGATCAACGCGGCGCACACACGGCGCAGCATGGCTTCGGTGTCGGCGTGGGGGGAGGGTGTGGCGGCGTCGCGGGCCAACCCCGCAGGCAGGGCGTGTACCGGGGTGTCTTGCACGCGGGCGGCGGGTAGCCAGGCAATGGGGGTGACCGGTGCGGTCAGCGCGGTCTCCAGCTCGTCGTCCAGCGGCAGCACGGAGAGCGAGAAGCCGACCATGTTCAGCGAGGTCATGAAGGGGCCGGGGCCGATGAGCAGGCGCACGCGTGCGCCCAGGGGCGAGCGCAGGAGTTCGCCGGTGATGATGCTCATCTCCAGCGGCGTGACCGCGCCGAGGTTGTTGACCAGCACGGCCAGCGGGGCGTCCGGTGTGGGGTCGGTGGCGATCAGACGGTCGACCAGCAGGGACACGGCGTGGGTGGCGCTGTCGATGTCGATGGTTTCCGCGCCCGGTTCGCCGTGAATCCCCAGGCCCAGTTCGGGCGCTGACTCATGCGAGCGCTTGGGCTGGCCGGGCAGGTCGCAGGTGGCCAGGGACAGCCCCAGTGAGCGGGTGAGGCCGGCGACGCGCTCGGCGGCCGTCTTGACGGTGGCAAGGTCCGCGCCCTGCTCGGCGAGGTAACCGGCCACTTTGTGCACGAACACGGTGCCGGCGACGCCACGTGGGTGCGGGGTGTCGGGCAGGGCGATGTCGTCGGCGACGATGACCATCTCCACCGCCAGCCCCAACTGCTTGGCGCGCTCGGCGGCGAGGCCGAAGTTCAGCCGGTCGCCGGTGTAGTTCTTCACCACCAGCAGGCAGCCGCCGTCGCCGGTTACGGCCAGGATGCAAGCCAGTACGGCATCGACGCTGGGCGAGGCGAACACCTCGCCGGCCACGGCGCCGGTGAGCATGCCGGTGCCGACATAACCGATGTGCGCGGGCTCATGACCGGAGCCGCCGCCGGAGACCACGGCGACCTTGCGCCGGTCGGCATCGGGGCGGAAGACGACTTTGGTGTGCGGGTAGCCGTCCAGGCGGGCCAGGCGGTCGGGGCCACGGGCGGCCAGCACCCCGTCGATGGCGTCGGTCACCACGGCGCCCGGGCTGTTGATGAATCGGGTCATGGAATCCTCCGATGGCGCAAATTGGTTTAGTAAATTTGAAGCCGAGTTTAGGCCGAAAGAAAAATAAGTCAAACATCGCGCGTCATCATAAGCTGCTGATGAATCAACAAAAATACATGTGCATCTTTATATGATCATTTGCTGCAGTGCAGCTTGACTTTGCCTGGATTCGTTGTTTAGTTGAGTTTACTAAACGAAACCGAAGATACGCGCCCCGCTTCCGGACGACGCGTGCTGCAGCCACTTGGCAGGGCCGTTCGACCCCTCGCCAAGCCATGAGGAGGAAACCGATGAACCACCTGAAATGCTGGGCCCTGGCCGGCGTCGCCGCACTGGGCCTGTCCGCCAACACCGCCATGGCCCAGGACAAGCTGACCTTGTGCTGGGCCGCCTGGGACCCCGCCAACGCCCTGGTGGAGCTGTCCAAGGACTTTACCGCCCAGTCCGGCATCGAGATGGAGTTCGAGTTCGTCCCCTGGACGAGCTTTGCCGACCGCTTCCTCAACGAGCTCAACTCGCGCGGCGAGCTGTGCGACCTGCTCATCGGCGACAGCCAGTGGATGGGCCTGGGTGCGGAGTATGGCCACTACGTCCAGTTGAACGAGTTCTTCGATGCCGAAGGCATCACCATGGACGATTTCATGCCGGCCACGGTGTACAACTACTCGACCTGGCCCAAGGGCAGCGAAAACTACTACGCCTTGCCGGCCATGGGTGACGCGGTGGGCTGGGTGTACCGCAAGGACTGGTTTGCCCGGCCGGAGCTCCAGGAGGCGTTCAAGGCCGAGTACGGCCGCGACCTGGCCCCGCCGGAGACCTGGGAGCAGCTCATGGAGGTGGGCAAGTTCTTCCAGGGCCGCGAGATCGACGGCAAGACGGTGTACGGCATGGCCTTGTACACCGAGCGCGGGTCCGAAGGCATCACCATGGGCGTGACCTCGGCGCTCTACCCCTGGGGCTTCCAGTACGAGGACCCGGACAACCCCTATCACATGGACGGCTTCGCCAACAGCGCCGCGGCGGTCGAGGCGGTGGAGTTCTACAAAGACCTGTACGAGTGCTGCAGCCCGCCCGGGCATTCCGACGCCTACATGACCACCAACCTGGATGCGTACAAGTCCGGCCAGGTGGCGATGCAGATGAACTTCTTCGCCTTCTTCCCGGGTATCGCCAAGGACCCGAACGTCGGCGGCGAGAAGTCCGGCTTCTTCGTCAACCCCAGCGCCACCACCGCCGGCTCTACGCTGGGCGGGCAGGGCATCTCGGTGGTGTCCTACTCCGACCAGCAGGACGCGGCCCTGCAATACATCAAGTGGTTCGCCCAGCCGGATGTGCAGCAAAAGTGGTGGGACCTGGGCGGTTACTCCTGCCACCGCGCGGTGCTGGAAGCCCCCGGCTTCGCCGAGTCCACCCCGTACGCGGCGCAGTTCCTGGTGGCCATGGGCCAGGTGAAGGACTTCTGGCAGGAGCCCGCTTATGCGGAGCTGCTCCAGGCCATGCAGAAGCGCATCCACGCCTATGTGATCGCCGATGAGGGCACGGCGCAGGAGGCGCTGGACATGCTGGTGGCCGACTGGCAGCAGATCTTCGAAGTCGAAGGCAAGCTCTGAGGCGGCCGCGCGGGTCGGGCGCCTGCCCGGCCCGCGCACCCTTCCCATGCACCATTCGGATCAAAAGCCCATGAATGACGCAAGCGCCATGGCGATGGCCTCGCCAGCGGCGGCGGCCACCGGCACCCGTGCATCCGCGGTGCGGCGGCGGACGCTGTCCGACCGCACCGTCGCCTCGCTGTTCATCACCCCCACCATCGTGTTGCTGCTGGCCATCAACATCTTCCCGCTGGTGTGGACGATTTACCTGAGCTTTACCAACTTCCGCGCCAACCGCCCCGGTGCGCCGGTCAGTTGGGTGGGGTTGGACAACTACAGCCGTCTGCTGGGCGATGTGGAAATCTGGCAGCGCATGCAGACCACGGCGCACTTTCTGTTCTGGTCGCTGAGCCTGCAGGTGGTGCTGGGCCTGGGGCTGGCGCTGCTGATCAACCGCAAGTTTCGCGGCCACAGCCTGTGGACCAACGTGATCATCATCCCGATGATGCTCTCGCCGGCGGTGGTGGGGACGTTCTGGACGTACATCTTTCAGCCCCAGAGCGGCATCTTCAATGCGCTGGTGAACATGGTGGCCGACTTCGGCACCTTTTCGATGATCGGCAACAAGGCCCTGGCGCCCTGGGCCATCGTCATCGTCGACACCTGGATGTGGACGCCCTTCGTCATGCTCATCTGCCTGGCCGGGCTGCGCTCCATCCCCGATTACCTGTACGAGGCCGCCGAGGTGGACCGCGCCTCGCCGTGGCAGCAGTTTCGGCACATCACGCTGCCGCAGGTCATGCCGTTCCTGATGCTGGCGGTGCTGTTCCGCGGTATCGAGAACATCAAGATGTTCGACCTGGTGGTCGAGCTCACCTCCGGTGGGCCGGGCTCCACGACCGAGCTGGCGTCCATCACCCTCAAACGCCTGGCCTTCGAGAACTGGTGGACGGGCTATAGCTCCGCCTTCGCGGTGATCCTGTTCGTCACCGTGTTCGGGCTGGCGAGCATTTTCGTGCGCGCGCTCAAGAACGTGAGGGACCGGTGATGGCCAAGCGACTGTTGAATGTGAACGAGGCCTCCACCCTGGCCAAGACCGGCGCCGGCATCGCGGTCATCGGTTATGCGCTGCTGACGATGATCCCGCTGGTCTGGATCTTCCTCACCGGCTTCAAGGCGCCGGACGATGCCATCGCCTACCCGCCCAAGGTGATCTTCGAGCCCTCGCTGGAGGGCTATGTGAACCTGTTCACCACCCGCTCGCGCCAGTCGGCCGAGTACATCGACGCCCTGCCCCCGGCGGAGCACTGGTACGAGGACCTGGTGCGCTCGCGCGAGATGGTCATCACCGGCCCCTCGCGCTTCGGCGGCCGCTATGTGAACTCGCTGATCGTCGGCTTCGGGTCGACCTTCCTGACCGTGTTCCTGGGCACGCTGGCGGCGTATGCGTTCTCGCGCTTTCGCGTACCGCTGAAGGACGACCTGATGTTCTTCATCCTGTCGACGCGGATGATGCCGGCGGTCGCAGTGGCGATACCGATTTTTCTGATGTACCGGGCGATCGGCCTGTCCGACACCCACCTGGGGCTGATCCTGCTGTACACGGCGGTCAATCTGAGCCTGGCGGTGTGGATTCTCGAGAGCTTCATCGATGGCATCCCCAAAGAGTATGAGGAGGCCGCCATGGTCGATGGCTACTCGCGCTTGCAGGCCTTCCGCAAGGTGGTGCTACCGCAGGCCACCACCGGCATCGCGGCCACGGCCATTTTCTGTTTGATCTTCGCCTGGAACGAGTACGCCTTCGCCCTGCTGCTGACCAGCGGCAAGGCGCAGACCGCGCCGCCGTTCATCCCCATCATCATCGGCGAGGGCGGGCTGGACTGGCCGGCCATTGCCGCCGGCACCACGTTGTTCCTGCTGCCGGTGATGATCTTCACCGTCCTGCTGCGTCATCACCTGCTGCGCGGCATCACCTTCGGAGCGGTACGGCAATGATCCAT
>CBFGWV010000319.1:0-5394 GCA_965652545.1 uncultured Candidatus Competibacteraceae bacterium
TTTACAGGTTGTCACGATCCACGCCACCAAATGCGAGATTACCAACACCGCGAGTGTGAGAAAATCACGACGTTCCGCGCGGGAATGGCCGAGGAGGACGCAGATGCACGCTCAACGCAGACTAACCGAGCAAGAGCGCCTTGCGGTTCTGGCCGAGTATCGGGTCATGGATGCCGAGCCTGAAGAGGGCTTCGACGAAATCACCGCGATGGCGAGCATGATCTGCGAGATGCCGATCGCGCTCATTTCATTGGTCGGCGAGGACAGGCTGTGGTTCTTGTCCCGCCAGGGTATGAAGGCCAGCGGCATGCCGCGCGAGAAGACCTTCTGCGACCATATCGTGGCCACGGCCGAGCCGTTGGTGGTTGCCGATGCCAGCGCCGATCAGCGTTTCGCGGCCAACCCGGCGGTCGCGAAGCAGCCGCACATCCGCTTTTATGCGGGCATTCCTCTGACAACGCCCGAGGATGCCATCCTCGGCACGCTGTGCGTGCTCGACAAGGCGCCGCGGACGCTTACCGAACACCAAATACGATTGCTCGAAGCACTGGCCCGCCAAATCGTGCGGTTAATGGAGGCGCGTCGGATGACAGCGCGGCTGGCCGATGCACTGGAGCGCAACAAGCAACTGGCTGAGTTGGTACCGATCTGCGCCTGGTGCAAGAAGCTACGCGACGACAAAGACTACTGGATGCAGGTCGATGCCTTCCTCGTTCATCACATGGGGGCGGACCTGACACACGGCATCTGCCCCGATTGCATGGAAAAAATGGACGCGGAGGACGACGCGGACCAAGCCGGCTGAAAGCCCCGCCGACGGCCGCCGGGGGCGTGCGCTACGCTTCTGACTTTGCGCAACCCATGCGGCAGGAGGTCATCGTGCGCAGGGTGAGGTGGGTGCTTACCACGGGGCGAGTGCCGGTTGCGGGGCGTATGATTCCGCATCCCACTCCTGAGACGCCCGCGATTAGGCGGCGGCCTATACTCCCAGCAATGGCAACCCTTACTTGGCAGCCGCCAACGTGACACCGTTCTCCCCAGGCAAATCGCCTGCCCAGCCGGGTGCCTCCGGCGTGCAGGCTGGCAGCCCCTACGCCATTGCACAGACCGTGTGCGATGTGCTGCCGGTCGCCATGTGGAGCAAGGATGCCGACGGGCGCTTTGTGTGGGGCAATCACGCGCTACTGGCGATGGCCGGCCTGGAGTCGCTGGAGGCGTTGATCGGCCTCACTGACGCCGATGTGTTGCCGGCCGAGGTGGCCGCCGGCTGTGCGGAGCATGACCGGCAGTTGCTCACGACCGGGCAGCCTGTGGTGACCGAAGAAGGCTTCATGGGCGCCGATGAGCAGGTGCAATGGCTGGAGGTCATCAAGGTGCCGCTGCTGGCTGCCGATGGCAGCACGTTGATCGGCCAGGCGGGCATGGCGCGCGACATCACGCCCCTGCGCCGCACGCGCCAGACGCTGAAGGCCCGCGAGGCGGTGCTCGCCGCGCTGGCGGAGTTCGTGCTCAAGCCCGGTGACGACGACACCGATGCGTCGATTACCCAGGTGCTCGAGCGCCTGGGCGTGGCCGTCGGCGCCGACCGGGCCTACGTGTTCGAGAACCGGGCCGACGCGGCCGGCGTGTTGCGCATCAGCCAGACCTACGAGTGGGTGCGCGAAGGGGTCGGCGCCCAGATCGACAACCCCGAGTTGAACGGCGCGGTGTTTGCCGAGTTGTGTCCGCACAGCAGCACGGTACTGACCCGCGGCGGCGTGGTCGCCGGCCCGGTTGCCGAACTGCCGGCGAGCGACCGCCCCGCGCTCATGGCGCAGGACATCCAGTCGCTGATCATGGTGCCGGTATTCACCGATGGAGTCTTCTGGGGCCTGCTGGGCTTCGATGACTGCCACCGGCCACGCCGCTGGCAGGCCGCCGAAGTGGACACCTTGCGCCTGGCTGCCCGCGCCCTGGGCAGCGCCATCATCGAAGCCCGGGCGTTGGCTGCCCTGGAGGAGAGTCAGCAACGCTTGGACCTGGTGCTCAATGGCGCGGGGCTGGGCTTGTGGGACTGGAATCTCAAGACCAACGACGCGGTGTTCAATGATTTGTACCCCGCCATGCTCGGCTACGACCCGGCCGCGTTCGACCAGAGCTACGGCGCCTGGGAGGAGCTGCTGCACCCCGACGACATGACCCGGGTCATCCAGGCCTTGCATGACAATATCGAGGGGCGCAGCCCCTTGTACCGCGAGGAGTACCGGCTGCGCGCGGTCGACGGCCGCTGGAAGTGGATACTCGACATGGGTCGGGTTGTGGCCTGGGACGATGACGGCCAACCGCTGCGCATGGTCGGCACACACACGGACATCACCGAGCGACGCGAAGCCGAAGTGGCGCTGGAGGCCAACCGCGACCTGCTGCGCAAGATCGCCGCCAACATTCCCGGGGTGATCTACCAATGCCGGCTGATGCCCGACAAGAAGCTCGCCCTGCCCTACGCCAGCGACCGCTTGTGGGACTTCTACGGCATCCGCCCCGGCGATGCGGTGGACGACACCGCCCCGCTGATGGTCCGCGTCAACGAGCAGGACCGGGGGCGGCTATTGGAGTCGATCCGCCAGTCGCTGCGCCAGTTCGAGATCTGGACCTGCGAGTACCGTGCCCGCGGTGCCGACGGACGCGAGCGCTGGCTGGAGGGCCGCGCCGTACCGGAGAAAGAACCCGACGGGTCGGTGGTCTGGCATGGCTTTGTGTTCGATGTGTCCGACCGCAAGCAGATGGAGGAGCAGCTCGAGCTGGCCTCGCGCGCGCTGGGGCGCAGCCACGACGGCATCATGATCACCGATGCGGCGGCCAGAATCGTCACGGTCAACCGGGCGTTCACCGACATTACCGGGTACTCGGCCAGCGAGGCCGTGGGGCACAACCCGCGCTTTCTGGCCTCCGGCCGCCACGGACCGACATTCTACGAGGCCATGTGGCGTGACCTGCGCGGCAGCGGCCATTGGCAGGGCGAGCTGTGGAACCGCCGCCGCGACGGCGAGGTGTACCCCGAGCGGTTGTCGATCTCGTCGGTCATCGACGACGATGGCGAGATCTCCCATTACATCGCGATATTCAACGACATCAGCGAGCGCAAGGCCTCCGAGGCGCGCATCGAGTTTCTCGCCCATCACGACCCGCTCACCCACCTGCCCAACCGGCTGTTGTTCCGCGACCGCTGTCAGCAGGCGATGAACGGCGCCCACCGCCACCACGGGCGGGTGGCGCTGTTGTTCCTGGACCTGGACCGCTTCAAGACCATCAACGACTCCCTCGGCCACCAGGTCGGCGACTCCTTGTTGTGCGCGGTGGCCGGACGGCTGGTGGACTCTGTGCGCGAGACCGACACGGTCTGCCGCCAGGGTGGGGACGAGTTCCTGATCGTGCTGGCCGAGAGCGACGAGGGCGAGGTGGTGGCGCGCAAGGCGCGGCAACTGCTGGCCATGCTGGCCGAACCGTTCGAAGTTCACGGTCACCGCCTGGTCATCAGCGCAAGTGTCGGCATCAGCTTGTACCCGGACGATGGCGAGGATGTCGATACGCTGCTAAAGCAGGCGGACACGGCCATGTACCGGGCCAAGTCCGAAGGCCGCAACACTGCGCGGTTCTTCTCCGAGCGCATGAACGAAGACGCCATGGCGCGGCTGACCCTGCAGCAAGCCTTGCGCGGGGCACTGGCGGGGCAGGAGTTCAGCGTGGTCTACCAGCCCCAGGTGGCCAGCGAGGACGGTCGCATCCAGGGGCTGGAGGCCTTGCTGCGCTGGACCCACCCCATGCTCGGCGAAGTGCCGCCATCGAGCTTCATCCCCGTCGCAGAGGACGCCGGCCTCATCGACGACATCGGCCGCTGGGTGCTGGATGCCGTGTGCGCGCAGATCGAGCTGTGGCGGGCCAGCGGCCTGCGCGTTCCGCGGGTGGCGGTGAACCTCTCGCCGATCCAGTTCCAGCGCGTGTGGCTGGTCGATCACCTGCGCGACGCCCTGGCCCGTCACGGACTGCACGCCGGCATGCTCGAGGTGGAACTCACCGAATCCCTGCTGCTGAACCAGTCCGAACTGGTCATGCGCAACCTGGAGGGACTGCGAAGCCTGGGTGTGCAACTGGCGATCGACGACTTCGGTACCGGGTACTCCAGCCTTGCCTACCTGCGACGACTCCAGGTGAGCAAGCTGAAGATCGACCAGTCCTTCGTCCACGGGTTGCCGCACGACCCGGACAATGCCGCTATCGTGCGGGCAATCATCCAGATGGCACGCAGCCTGCGATTGCAGACGGTGGCCGAGGGCGTGGAAAGCGAGTCCCAGGCGCGCTTTCTGACACTGGTGGGCTGCAACGCGCAACAGGGTTACCTGTACAGCGAACCCTTGTCACCCGAGGCCATCGCCAGCCGCCTGTAGCGGTGGCAATGCCACCGTGATTCCCCCATTGCCCCCGCGTCACTGGTGATCAAGCGCTGATAAACTGGCGCGTTCGCAACCGTATGGACACCCCATGGCGCCTCAGACGCAAGGTATCGCACTGTATGTCCTGGCGGTGTTCATGTTCGGCACCATGGACGCGCTGGCCAAACTGCTCACCGACGGCTACCCCGTCGGCCAGGTCATGTTCTTCCGCGCCGCGTTCGGCACCCTGGCACTGGTGCCGCTGGTCATGCGCGGACCGGGGCTGCGCAAACTGCGCTCCGCCGCCCCCTGGATGCAGCTGCTGCGCGGCTTGTTCATCGTCGGCACGCTGACATTCTTCTTTCTGAGCCTGCGCTACCTGGGACTGGCCGAGGCCACGGCGATCACACTCGCCGCGCCCATCTTCATGACCGTACTCGGCGTCACCCTGATGGGCGATCGCATCGGCCTGTGGCGAAGCGCAGCCGTGCTGGTAGGGTTCGGCGGGGTGTTGATCATGGTGCGGCCGGGCAGCGAGGCCTTCCAGCCGGCCGCCTTGCTGGCCCTGGCCGCCGCCCTTACCTACGCCTTCGCCTCCCTGCTCACCCGCCGGGTGGTCCAGTACGACGATGCCTTGTCCACCGCCTTCTTCGGCAATGTGCTCATGCTGGTCGGCGCCATCGTGGCCCTGCTGTGGGGCTGGAAGACGCCCACCGGCGGCGACCTGACGCTGTTCATCGCCTTAGGCATGACCGGCGGCATCGCCAACTACGTCATCACCCTGGCGCTGGCGCGCTGCACCCTGTCCACCGCCGCGCCGCTGGAATACCTGATCCTGGTCTGGGCGACGGCGTACGGGTACTTGTTTTGGCAGGAACTGCCCACCGTGTTCACCCTGTCCGGGGCGGCGCTGATCATCGCCGCCAGCCTGACCATCACCCTGCGCGGGCGTAGCGGCACACCGACGACACCGGCGGAGTTGTAG
>CBFGWV010000320.1:0-5378 GCA_965652545.1 uncultured Candidatus Competibacteraceae bacterium
GAGCATCGCGGTGTACTCCGCCATCGACACGGCGCGCAAGCGCACCGTCCGCCCGCTGGCGTGGGCGATCTCGGCCACCGCCTCGGCGAAGCTCAGCAGCCGCGGCCCGGTAAGCTCGTAAAGCTGCCCGGCGTGGCGCCGGTCGGTCAGCGCGGCGGCGGCGATCTCGGCAATGTCCTCGGCATCCACGAACGGCTCGCGCACATCGTCGACGGGCAGGGCGAGCTCGCCGGCGAGCACGCCGTCCAGCAAATAGTTTTCGCTGAAGTTCTGGTTGAACCAGCTGCAGCGCAGGATCGTCCAGTCGATACCGGACTCGCGCACGCGCCGTTCGCAGCGCTCGGCACCGTCCTCGCCGCGTCCGGACAGCAGCACCAACCGCCCGACCCCTGCGGCTACCGCTTGGGTGACGAAGGCATCGATCGCCTCGAACGCCTGGGGCAAGGCAAGGTCGGGGTAATAGGCGATGTACACGGCTTCCACATCGTGCAGCACCGGCGCCCAACTCGAGCGCTCGTCCCAGTCGAAAGGCACGGCGGCGTTGCGCGAACCGACTCTGACGGGAACCCCCTGCGCCTCGAGCCGTTCGACGATGCGACGACCGGTTTTGCCGGTGCCGCCGAGGACGAGGGTGAATCGATCGTTGCCGGTGGTCATGGCGATGTGCTCTCTGTGTTTACCTAGCGTCCAGGATCACCCCGAAGAACCGGCATAACAATGATTATCAGTCGCCTATTTTTGATCAAACGTCCAATTTGTATGGACGCTGGGTATATGCGGCGCGCATAGTCCCGCCATGGACCTGCCGCGAACACCGATAGACCCTCTGGGCGAGGCACTGCACCTGCTGCGCATGAGCGGCACGTTCTACTGCCGTTCGGAATTCACTGCGCCCTGGGGGCTCGAGCTGCCGCCCTTCGCCCATTCACTGATGTTCCACGTGATCACCTCCGGCGACTGCTGGCTGGAGGTGGCCGGGGCGTCGCCGCGTCGTCTGGGACCGGGCGATCTGGCCCTTGTGCCGCACGGCGAGGGGCATCGCCTGGTGGACCGCCCCGGTGCGGCGGTAGCCGCGTTGTTCGACCTGCCGCGCGAGTTGCTGAGCGAGCGCTACGAACGCCTGCGTCACGGTGGGGGCGGGGCGGCGACCGAACTGCTGTGCGGTGCGATGGTGTTCGATCATCCCGCCGCGCAGCGTCTGGTGAGCCTGCTGCCGCGTGTGCTGGTCATCGAGGCGGCGGACAACCCGCAGGCCGATTGGCTGCGCAGTACGATCCGGCTGATCGGCGCCGAGGCGCGCGAGCTGCGTCCCGGTGGCGAGACGGTGATCACCCGGTTGGCCGACGTGGTGGTGGTGCAGGCGATCCGCCACTGGATGGCCAGCGACCCGGCCGCCGGCACCGGCTGGCTGGGTGCCCTCAAGGACCCGCAGATCGGGCGGGCGATCGCCTTGATCCACCGCGACCCCGCGCACCCATGGACGGTCGAATCCCTGGCCGCCGCCGTGGCCATGTCACGCTCGGCCTTCGCTGCCCGCTTCACCGCGCGGGTCGGCGAACCGGCCATGCACTACGTCACCCGCTGGCGGATGCAACTGGCCGTCTCCTTGCTGCGCGAGCGGGCGATCAGCCAGAGTGAGCTGGCGCTGCGCCTGGGGTATCAATCCGAGGCGGCGTTCAGTCGGGCATTCAAGCGCGCCATGGGCGCACCGCCCGGGGCGGTACGCCGTGGCATCGACGGGCACCTCAAGCGGTGACGCTGACCTCGACGGTCATCTGCGCGAAGGCATTGGTCATGCCGACGAAGCTGCCGGTAACCGGCATCGCCTGGCGGATGTCGCGGGCCACGGCCACGGGGATGAGGTTGAAGCCGCCGACGCCGCGGTTGGTGGGGTCGAAGGTGATCCAGCCGGCACCGGGAACGTAGACCTCCGCCCAGGCGTGGGTGGAGCCGGCACCGGACATGCCCGATGCCTGCTGGTCGGGGTTGTACAGGTAGCCGGAGACGATGCGTGCACCGAAGCCCAGGCAGCGTGCCGCTTCGACGAAGAGCACGGCGAAGTCGCGACACGAGCCCCAGCCGCGGTTCAAGGTCTGCAGCGGGCTCTGCGTCCCCTCATCTTCGCGGCTCTGGTAGCGGATGCATGCCGGGACGCCGGCGCTCAAGTCCTTGAGCAAGGCCAGGGTATCGGTCGGGTTGCCGCGCACGAACCCGTTGGCCCAGCGTCGCAACTGGCGTTGCGGGTCGGCGTACTGCTGCACGGTCAGGGCGCCGAGGTCGGTCCAGTCGTCGGCCGAATACTGGAACGGATACCGGATAGCCGATGCGGCAATATCGAACACCGGCCAGGCCGCCGCGCTCAGTTGCAGTGTCGCGTTGCTGTCGATGACCAGCGTGTCGCTCTGGTTGGCGAAGACGGCGGTGGCCACGGCATTGCCGAAGACATCGTGGGCCCAGGTCAGGCTGGCCGCCGGTGTGATCTCCACGGCGCTGGCGATCAGGCGCAGGTCGCAGCTCTCGCGCGGGCGCAGCATCAGCCGGTGCGGCCCGAGATTCACCGCCTGATGGTAGAGATAGGTGGTTCGGTGATGAATGCGCAGGGTGATCAACAAGGGCTCCGAATGTGATTTTTTTGCGGGCTCATTAGACAGTGAATTGCCATATCAGATCCGCTGAACTGTCAATAAAATAGACGATTCGCAGGCATATATGCTGCTTTTTGCCGCTGCCGAATCATCATGGCCGAAAAGTCGCGCAATGGCGTTGTTTTGCCGTGTCATTTGCTTGTGTTCCCACCCGCTTGGGACCATATTGGATTGCCCCAAGCCACTTGCCGCCCAGGCCCCCCTGGCGGCCCATCAGGCACTCATGACGTCAATCCTCGCCCGTCTGCTGCGTGGCCGCTCGTCCGCGCCGTGGAGCGATTCGACCGTAATCCGGGGCGAAATCTTCGGCATCGAGCGGCTGGAGCTGCATGCGGCCAGCCTCGCAGCGGCACAGCCGATCGCCGCACGACCACCGGCGGTGGCCTCGCTGCACGCTCGGCTCAATGACAATGCTCGGGTGCTGTTGGACGCTTATCGCGCCAGTGCCCTGCAACTGGAGCGTGGCAAGGCGGTGGTTCCCGCTGCCGAATGGCTGCTCGACAATTATCATCTGGTCGAGGCGCATATCCGCGAAATTCGCGACGACTTGCCGCCGGGCTTTTATCGCCAGTTGCCGAAACTCGCGGATGGCCCATTCATCGGCTACCCGCGGGTTTTGGGGCTGGCCTGGGCCTATGTCGCCCATACCGACAGCCATTTCGATTCCGATAGCTGGAGTCGATTCATCACCGCCTATCAGCGGGTTCAACCGCTGACGATCGGCGAATTGTGGGCGGTGGCGATCACCTTGCGCATCGTATTGGTCGAGAACCTGCGCCGTCTGGCCGATCAGATCACCGCCGGGCGCGCGGCACGGGCCGATGCCGATGCCCTGGCCGACCGTCTGGTGGCCGCCGGCTGTGCCACATCGGCCCTGGACACCGATATCGCCACCCGTGACCCCGGTGCGTTCAGCGAGCCCTTTGCCGCCCAGTTGGCCAAGCGGCTGCGCGGGCAGGACCCGCGGACGACACCGGCCCTGGGGTGGTTGGAGTCACGGCTCGAGCGCCAGGGGACATCCGTCGAAGAGGTCGTCCTGCATGCCCAGCAGCGCCAGGGCGCCTCCAACGTCACCGTGCGCAACATCATCACCAGCATGCGCTTGATCTGCGATATCGACTGGGCAGAGCTGTTCGAGCGCGTCAGTCTGGTCGATGCACGCCTGCGCACGGCCAGCGGCTTTGCCGCCATGGACTTCGCCACCCGCAACCAGTACCGCAGCGCCATTGAGCAGATGGCCCGCGGTTGCCCGCTGTCGGAGACCGCGATCGCCGAGCGGGTGCTCGCCGTAGCGCAGAGCGCGGCCGATGGGGCGGGCGAGGGTGAGGCCGAGCGCGTCGGCGACCCGGGCTTTCACCTGATCGCCGAGGGGCGGCTCGCCTTCGAGCGGGCGATCGGCTACCGGCCGCCGACAAGGCTGCGCATCGGCCGCCTCAACATCCGCCTGGGCATCGGCGGCTACGTCGGCGCCATCCTCGTCCTCACCGCGGGTTTGCTGGCACTGGCCTTATGGGGGCTCGCCGCCACCGGGCTGGCGGTGGGCTGGCTGGTGGCGTTCGCGCTGGCGACCGTCCTGCCGGCGACGGAGGTCGCGACGGCGCTGATCAACCGCGCGATCAACTGGAGCTTCGGTGCCATTACCTTGCCGGGATTGGAGCTCAAAAGCGGTGTGCCGCAGGCGCTGCGGACCTTGGTTGCGGTGCCGACGCTGCTGACCAGCGAGGCCGACCTGCGCGAGCAGATCGAACGCCTGGAGGTTCACCACCTTGCCGGTGCCGGGGGCGACATGGTCTTTGCCCTGCTCTTGGACGGGGTCGATGCCGATCAGGAAATGTTGCCGGGCGATGCACCGTTGCTGGCCATGGCCGTGGAGTGGATCGATCGGCTGAACCGCCGCCACGGGCCCGCGCCCAGTGGCGAGCGTTTTCTACTGTTGCATCGCCGCCGCGTCTTCAACGCCGGTGAGAACGCCTGGATGGGTTGGGAACGCAAGCGCGGCAAGCTGCACGAGCTCAATCGGCTGCTGCGCGGTGCCAGCGACACGACATTCATCCCCATCGGCGGGCAGCCTCCCCGCGTACCGGCGGGTGTGCGCTACGTCATCACCCTGGATGCCGATACCCGCCTGCCGCGCGATGCCGCACTGCGTCTGATCGGCAAGATGGCCCACCCGTTGAACCGGCCGCGCTACAGCACCCGCTTGCGTCGAATCATCGGCGGTTACGGCATCCTGCAACCGCGGGTGACGCCCTCGTTGCCGGTCGGTCGTGAGGGGTCGCTGTATCAGCGGGTTTTCTCCGCCCCCGGTGGTATGGATCCGTACGCGGCGGCGGCCTCCGACGTTTACCAGGATCTCTTCGGCCAGGGCTCGTACACCGGCAAGGGCATCTACGATGTCGATGCCTTCGAGGCCGCGCTGGCCGGACGCGTGCCCGAGAATGCGCTGCTCAGTCACGACCTGTTCGAGGGCGTGTTCGCCGGTGCGGGCCTCGCCTCCGATGTGGAACTGGTCGAGGAGTTTCCCGCGCGCTACGACGTGGCCGCAAAGCGCCAGCACCGCTGGACCCGCGGAGATTGGCAGCTCCTGCCCTGGGTGCTGGGCTTGCATACCGGGCATGAGCCCGTGCCGTCCATCGGCCGCGGGAAGATGCTGGACAACCTGCGCCGCTCGACGGTGGCGCCGAGCCTGTTGGTGGCGCTGGGTGTGTGCTGGCTGTTGCCCCCGCTATCGGC
>CBFGWV010000321.1:0-5359 GCA_965652545.1 uncultured Candidatus Competibacteraceae bacterium
CCCAGCACCCAGCCGATGGTGGCGCTTTTACCCTGCCATGATCTCGGCGACGATCGCGCACGAGCGCCGACGATTCGCATGCTCGTAGAAATCGCTGGCGAGGATGATCTCATCGGCCCCCGTACGCGCCACCAGCGCCGACAAGCCCGCCCGCACGGTATCCGGCCCGCCGACCACCGCAATACCGAAAAACTCTCCGACCGCTTGCCGCTCATGCGGCGTCCACAACCCGTCCATACTGGGCACCGGCGGACGCTGGCGCAGACTGTGTCCGCGCATCAACGCCAAAATCCGCTGATACGCCGTCGTCGCCAGATACTGCGCCTCCGCATCATCAGGCGCAGCAATCACCGGCACACCGATGGCCGCGTACGGCGCCGCCAGAGCCTCCGACGGCCGGAACCGCTCCCGATACAAAGCCAACGCAGCATCCAGCATCCGTGGCGCAAAATGCGACGCGAATGCGTACGGCAAACCGAGATGGCCAGCCAACTGCGCACTGAACAGACTCGAACCCAGCAACCAGATCGGCACACCCGTGCCCTCCCCCGGAATCGCACGGACATGCTGCTGCGCCTCCCGTGGCCCCAAAAGACGCTGCAGCTCCACCACCTGCTCGGGAAAATCCTCGCCACTGCCCAAACGATCTCGACGCAAGGCGCGCATCGTCGCCTGGTCCGTACCCGGCGCACGCCCCAGGCCCAGATCGATGCGGCCGGGGTACAAAGTCTCCAACGTACCGAAGGCCTCAGCCACCACCAGCGGTGAATGATTGGGCAGCATCACACCGCCCGAGCCCACACGGATGCTCCTGGTCCCGCCGGCGATATGACCGATCAGCACCGCCGTGGACGAACTCGCGATGCCATCCATATTGTGGTGCTCGGCCAACCAGTAGCGCTTGAACCCCAGCGCCTCGACATGGCGGGCCAGATCCAGCGCATTGGCGAAAGCCTCGGCACAACTGCCGCTATCGCGCACCGGCGCCAGATCGAGCATGGAGCAGGCGACATCGTTCAATTGGGGCATAGGCTCACCAGGGCGGCAAAATCGACAGTCCAGAGCAGACCGCGCACCGACGGCCTACGTTCAATCGCCGTCTCAGAAGCGCCGCCGCTCCATCCCGGCCGCGCGATAGTACGCGCGCTTCTGGTCGTACATGCGCTCATCGGCGTGATGCACAACCTCCTCGAGCCGCCCACCGGCACGACAGGTCGCCACCCCGATGGCAAAACTCAACGCCGGGTTGCCATAGAACTGATTGTTCAGATCCACCAGCTTCTGCAACTGATCGACCACCTGGCGGGCACCCGCCTCATCCGTCCCCGGCAATAGCAACGCAAACTCGTCCCCACCGATACGGGCCGCACAGATACTCTTGTCCACCGCCTTGGCCAGCACCTCACCGGCGCGACGCAACAGTGCATCGCCGGTCGCGTGGCCGCTGGTGTCGTTGATCGTCTTCAAGCCGTTGAGATCGAGCACCACCGCCGTCACTGGCCAGGGCCCGCGACGCTCCAAGCGAATGAGCTCATCGGCGAAGTACGAGCGGTTGCGCAACTTGGTCAGCGGGTCGTGCTTGCCAAGAAACTCCAGATACGCCTCGGCCTTCTTGCGGGCGGTGATATCCGTCAGCGAGACCAGCACCAGACTCCAGTCATGCTCATGGCCCGGAAGCACCGAAAACTGCAGGTACAGATTCAATGCATCGCCAGCGAGGGTGTAGTTCACCACCTCACGCTGCTGAAACGTCTTACCGTTCCACAGATCGATCAACTGCTGAGTGAAATGCGGCCGCATGTCATCGCGGAACACATCATGCAAGCGGCCCAGCAGCATCGACTTGTCGCGGGCACCAAACAGCGTCAGCGTCTGGCGATTCACATCCAGGACGCGGATCTCTTGCATGCAACGCTCGACGAACTCCGCATGCACATCCGTAAAGGTGCGAAAGTCCGTCACGCCAATCTCGCGCACCTCATCCAGCAAGCGCTTGACGGTGCTGAAATCCTCCACCCACAACGACACCGGCGAATGCTCGAACAACCCGCGTGCATACTGCTCGGCCTCGCTCAACGCCTTTTGCGCCGCACTGCGCTCGGTAATGTCCTCGATCGACACCAGCACCCGTGCCCAGGTCTCCTCGTAGCCGGGCAGCACCGTGCCATGGACGATGATATCCAGCCGCCCGCCGCTGAGCGTGTAATTGACCGTCTCGCTGTAAAAACGGTTCGCGCCGCTCCACAACTGCGCCAGTTCCTCGACGTGGTGTTCGAACATATCGTCGCGGAACACCGACCCCAGATTGTCCCGCAACACATCCAGCGACTCGGCCTCGAACAGCTCCAGCGTTCGGCGATTGACCGTGAGCAGGCGGATACACGCCGAACACTCCGCCACCCGTTGCGGGTCGGCACGCAAATGTGCCCGCACATCGGTGACACCCGCCTCACGCCACTGCTCGAACAAACTATGTAGAGCGCTATAGTCCTCAAGCCACAGCGACACCGGTGCCAGATCGAACATCTCGGCGAGATCCGCCGTTGGAAGGCTGTCTGCGTGCATGAGGACGGAATACCGGGTAGCGCGGGTACATATTCCACTGACCAATGATTATTCAGCCGTTCACTCGGTCACGCCAGTGTCACAGGGGAATCAATCGGTATCGGGCTCAATGTCGACCGGCGACCGAGGAGCCCATCGAGCCCACACCGAACTGATGGGTATCGCTTGCGCTCAACCCATCCTACATATCACTCGACCTATCACGACTCGACCAATCACTGAAGTGAGCCGTCCGGGTCGGGTGGGTCAGGGTTAGACCGTCGGCAGCATGGATGCTGCCGTCGAGCGTACAGGGAGGTATTCACAGCGAGTCTGACCCTGACCCACCCGGCCCGGACGGCGGGGGCCGGCGCACCACACGTCGCTAGCGGCGGGCGATCAGATGGTCCAGCGACACCACACCAGGCCCGCGCAGGACGAGATAGAGCAAGCCCGAGGCCCATAACCCATGGGTCACCCAAGCCTCCGGGTACACGAACGTCTGGATGACCAGCGTCATTCCCAATAAACCCAGCGCCGCGAACCGGGTCCCCAGACCGAGCCAGAGCAACACCGGCAGGCTGTGCTCGGCAAATGTGGCCAGATACGCCGCAAGCTCCGGCGGAATCACCGGCAACGCGTACTCATGCTCGAACAGGTAGAACGTACTGCTCTTGAGCGAAAACCAGCCCTCAACCTTGGTGCGGCCGCTGAGGAAAAACACCGCCCCCAGGCACAAACGGGCCAGGAGGGCGGCCGGGTCCAGCGGCAGGCGCTCGAGCCAGGCGATCAACTGCCCGATACGCCCCTGCAACCCGGGCGCCGGAACCAATGCGGTGGTGGTGGTGTTCATGACAAGTGTCCTTTATCGATATGAAAGCCGGCGAACACGCCATCGCGCAGCAACAGCTGCAACGTATCCACCGGATCGGGCGTATCCAGGGCCAGAGCGGCCTCCAGAGTGCAACCGGCCAGCAAGGCCTTGACCATCGGCGCCGCCGGCGCCGGCACCACACGGCTGTGCACACCGGTCCCCGGCCGCCACAGCAACACGCACTCCCGCCCCGGCGGCAGACACAGCCGCTGCGGCACCGCCTCGGCCTTGTGCGCCAACCAGAGCGCATGCACCGCGTGCTCCAAATCAAGCAACACTGACGCACGCCGCGGCTCGAACACCACACTCGCCTGCGCCTGTGGCGACAGCGCCGCCAGCTGCGCCGGGGCCAGGGTTGCGTCATCGGCCGCGTGATACACCGCCAGCCACGCCGCCTCCAGGCGCGCGACAGACGGCAGGTACGGCCACTGCCGGCTCAGTGCGTGCGGAGCGAGCATTTGCGGCAAGTCCGCGCCATAGTCCAGCAGGGGAGCATGGCGCTGCGGGCAACGGTCGCGGTACTCGGCCGCGAGGGCCGCCAAGCAGTCCGCACCGACCATTTGCGTGAGCACCGGATAGGCCGCCATCAACGCCTCGTTGAGACTGTGCGCGAGGTTGTTGCGATAAACCGCCAGCCCGGCTGCCGACGAACCGCTGACCAGGGCATCGACATCGGCCCCCTCGTCCAGCGCCCGTGCGAAGCGGCTCAGCGTATCGGCGTAGCGGCTCATGTCATCACCTCCGCCAACAAGGCGTCAGCCTTACCGGCCTCCGCCAGCCAGGTTTCGAGCTCGGGCACATGGGTGTCCCACTCGATCAACGTCGGCCGCGGGCCAATGCCTGCCAGTAGATGGCGATACAAGGACCAGACCGTCTCCGGCGGCGGTGAGCCGTGGTCGTCGACCTTCAAACCGCTGGGGTCGTCGGCATGACCGGCGAGGTGTATCTCGCCGATCGCCGCAGCCGGCAGGCTGTCCAGGTAGGCCCGTGGGTCGAAGCCCAGGTTATGTCCCGACACCACGATGTTGTTGATATCCACAAGCAGTCCACAGCCTGTGCGCAACACCAGCGCGGCCAGGAACTCGGGCTCGGGGATACGGCTGTCGGCGAAGGCCAGGTAACTGGACGGGTTCTCGATCAGCAGCGGCCGGCCCAGTACGTCCTGGACCCGGTCGATGTTGTCCGCGACCACCGCCAGGGCCTCGTCCATCAGCGGCACCGGCAGCAGGTCGTTGTAGTGGCGATCGCCGTCGCGGCACCAAGCCAGGTGTTCGGACACCAGGGCGGGCCTGATGCGCTCCACCACCCGCCTGAAGGCGGATAACTGTGCCGCGGGTATCGGACCGGGCGAGCCCAGGGACAAGCCCACCCCATGCACCGATACCGCATAGCGCTCGCCGATGGCCTCCAGCGCCGCCCACGGCGCACCGCCGGCCCCCATATAGTTCTCGGCATGCACCTCGAACCAGCCGACGGCCGGTGTCTGATCGAGAATCTGCGCGACATGCCGGCCTTTGAGACCGATACCGGCACGCGCGGCGGACAGGGGGGCGGCGGTCATGGCCGATCAGCGATCGATCGGTTCGAGACTGCCCATGCCGGCGGGCGTTTCGATCTGAGTGCAGGTGCCCTTGGCCACCAATGTCCAGGCATTGCCCTGGTAGTCGCGGGTGGAGGTGCCGGCGCAGGTGGTGCCCGGACCTGCGGCACAATCGTTCTCACCGGCCTTGGACACGCCATAGCATTTTTCCATGTCGTCGGCAGCCTGGACAGGCACGGCGATCATCGACAGAGCGGCGGTGAGGGCGCCGGCGGCGGCCAAAGCGGTAGTGGTCTTACGGATCATGGTGTGATCTCCGGTTGCAGATGATGGTTGAGCTAAGAGCCGTTCACCCGGGCTCGGAATGCGCTTACGCCAACGACGTGACCTCGGATGCAGCC
>CBFGWV010000322.1:0-5302 GCA_965652545.1 uncultured Candidatus Competibacteraceae bacterium
CGGCGCATCGGTTCCGCAGCTGGCCGCGATCTGGACGACAGGCTCCGGTGGCGGCGTCATGTCCATGGCGTGCCCTTCGCGGCGGAAGTTGTATTGGATGTCGCCGCTACGCTGTTCCGCTTCCGTGAACGCCACGTTGAAGTCGAAGTTGAAGTCGCTGCCGTGTGCGGATGCCCATGGGAAGGTCCAACCGAGCCGCTGCTTGTAGGCCTGCAGCTTCGCCAACGGCGCCCGCGACACCGCCGTCAGCATGACGTCGTGATTGGCCAGATGGGTGGTGAAACCGTTGAATCCATCGGCGATCGCCGAGCAGGACGGGCACCCGGCCGTGTAGTCGGGCCCGAACATGAAGTGGTAGACCAGCAACTGTGAGCGCCCCTGGAACAGATCCGTCAACGAGGCGCTGCCGGTGTCGGTTTCGAAGCGGTAGTCCTTATCCACCCGCACCCACGGCAGTGCTTGGCGTTGCCGCGCCAACGCGTCACTGCGCCGGGTCAGTTCCTTCTCGGCCTTGAGCAGCTCCAGCCGCGCCGTGAGCCAGTCTTCCCGCGTTCCAGTCGTGTGTGTGCTCATCGTCAATTCTCCTGTCGGTGACCTTCGTCGTTCGCACCGTTACCGATACGATGGGAACGACGGTAGGAGCCCGGTGCCGACAGGTGGGAGTGACAAATGTGGCGGGATTGGCCCAGTGTGAGTAGATGGCGAACACTTATGGATTTTGAGGGCATTGCGTGGACGCCCTGATCACCGCCGCCGCACGGGCGCTGGCGGCAGGCGACCCGTTCGGCGCCTTGAACCGCGTCGCATTGCGCGAGGATGCCGCCGCGTTGGCGCTGCGCGGTATCGCGATGGCGCAGTTGGGTGACGTCGACCGCGCCAAGCTGCTGCTGCGGCGGGCGGCCCGCGCCTTCGGCCCGCGGGAGACGGTGGCCAAGGCACGCTGTGCCCTCGCAGAGGCCGAGCTCGCGCTGGTCTCGCGTGACCTGGCCTGGCCAGCCAAGGCCCTGATTGCGGCGCGGGTGACGCTGGAAGCACGCGGTGACCGCGTGAACGCAGCGTACGCCCAGTACTTGGTTGCCCGTCGGCTTCTTCTGATCGGGCGGCTGGATGACGCCGAGAATGCACTCGCCGAGCTCGATCCGGCACTGTTTCGCCCAGCCCTCCGGGCCGCTTACGAGTTGGTCGTCGCCGGTATCGCCATGCGCCGACTGCGCACCGCGGCGGCGCGTGCCGCGCTCGCTCGGGCCGAGGACGCCGCGCGGGAAGCAGGCATCCGGTCACTCCTGGCCGAGGTCGATGAGGTTGCCCGTGTGCTGGATGCCCCTGCGGCGCGGCTGATCGCAGGCGGCGAGGAACGGCTCCTACGCTTGGACGAGGTGGAGGTCTTGCTGGCCTCCGGCGCGTTGATCGTGGACGCCTGCCGCAACGTGGTGCGGAACGCGAGTACCGTGATCCCACTGGGTACCCGCCCGGTGCTGTTTACACTCATCCGCGCGCTGGGTGAAGCCTGGCCGGCGGATGTGCCCCGCGGCGCGCTGGTCGAGCGGGCGTTTCGGGCCAAACATGCCGATGAGTCCTACCGAGCCCGCTTGCGCGTGGAAGCCGGGCGGCTGCGCACCGAGCTCGCACCGCTCGCGGCGGTGCGAGCCACCAAGCACGGGTTCGCACTGATTCCGCATGGCAGGCACGAGGCTGTCGTGCTGGCGCCGCCAGTCGATGACGAGCATGCGGGTGTGCTCGCTCTGCTGGCCGATGGCGAGTCGTGGTCCAGCTCGGCCCTGGCGCTCGCCCTGGGCGCCAGCCAGCGCACCGTGCAGCGGGCGCTCGAAGCGCTGGCCGCGGCGGGCAAGGTGCAGACATTCGGGCGCGGGCGTGCCCGGCGCTGGATGACCCCGCCGGTGCCCGGTTTCCCGACGACTTTGTTACTCCCAGGTCCACTGCCCAGTCACTAGGATGAACCCCATCAACCTCAGTGAGCAGGAGCAGACCATGAAACGATCAACCGCAGAAATCCTCAACGAATACGGCCCCTTCCCAGGTGTCGACGCCGTTCATGGCGTCTCCTACGACGGGCGGCACGTCTGGATCGCCTCCGGTGACAAGCTCAATGCCCTCGACCCGGCCAGCGGTACGGTACAGCGCGCCATCGAGGTGGACGCCCATGCCGGTACCGCCTATGACGGCCAGCACCTGTTTCAGATCGCCGAAGACCGTATTCAGAAGATCGACCCGGCGACGGGCCAGATCCTCACAAGCATTCCCGCTCCCGCCGGTGCCAGCAACGCCGGCCTCGCCTGGGCCGAGGGTTCGCTTTGGGTAGGGCAGTACCGTGAACGGCGGATCCAGCAGCTCGACCCGCAGACCGGCGCAGTGCTGCGCACCATCGAATCCAACCGCTTCGTCACCGGTGTCACCTGGGTCGACGGCGACTTGTGGCACGGTACCTGGGAAGGCGACGAGTGCGAGCTGCGCCACGTCGACCCGAGTACGGGCGAGGTGATCGAAAGCCTGGCGATGCCCGAGGGCATGTTTGTATCGGGGCTGGAGTCCAATGGCAGCGACCGGTTCTACTGCGGCGGCGGGCCGAGCGGAAAGGTGAGGGCGGTTCGCCGTCCTCAGTGACCGGTCACGGGGCACATCACGGCCGCTGCGCCGACTGAAACAACTCCACCAAGTTCCCGGACGGGTCCACGAGGAGGATCTGCGACCCGCCCGGTCCGGTCACGATGTCATTGCGAAAACGTACACCCGCCGTCCGCAGACGATCCACCTCGGCAGCCAGGTCGTCGCACACCAGATGGATGCGGTTCCAGCCCCCGGGCGATGGCCGCTCCTCATCCGGCATCGGGCGCCCCGCCGAACTGGTGGGCCCGCTCAACAACAGTCGCAGGGCCCCGCGTTTCACATCGGCAAACGCCGGGCTGTGGTCCGACAGGAGCGAGAAACCCAGATGTGCTGTGTACCAGGCGATGGCTGCGTCTACATCGTCGACCATGTAGCGGACATTGACGAACTCGGTTGCCATGACGCCTCCCGGGCTTCATGTTTCCAGAGGTTTCTGACCGTACTACAAAGGGTGCTTGGTCCGATTGGAAAAAAGGGAAATCACCTCAACGCCGGCAGGTGGTGGCGTTTGGCGTGAATGCCGGCGCGCTCCAAGTGCCGCTGCCGGCGCAGATAGTCGCCCGGACTGAGGCCGCAGAACTGGACGAAATCACGGATCAGGTGGGATTGATCGTAGTACCCCCATTCCAAAGCCCACTGTGACCAATCGGGTTCCGCCCCGCGCGTCACCGCTGCCACGGCAAACTGAAACCGCTGGATACGGGCGAAGACTTTTGGCGTCATGCCCACCTCTGCAGCGAAGACATTGACGAATCGCCGTCGGCTCAATCCCACCGCATCCGCAACGTCCTGCACCTTGGCGCCGCCCCGGGACCGCACCAGCGTATCCAGCCCTGCACGCACCGCCGGGTGGCCAGACGCAGCGTCGGCAAGCCGCACCGCAAGCGCTTGCTCAAGCAGCCTGAACCGGTCCGCCGGGTCGCGGAGCGCGCACAGCTGATCACGCAGTGCAGTCGCCATCGGCCCCCACACCGCGCGCAGCTCCACATGACGGTTTGTGAAGTCATCGGCAGGTAGCCCGAACATCGCAAACGCACCACCGGGGCGGAAATGCACACCGAGAATCGCCCGCTCCTCTGCCGTGTCGCTCATGAACGCCCCGGCATAAGGACCCGAGATCACCGCGCCCTTGAAGGCCCGGTACTGCGCCGGATTGGAAGGGGCATAGATCCGCAGCGCGTCCTCGCGCAGGTTGAACACCAGCTCGAACGTGCCGCTGGGCAAGATGCTCTCGTGCAGGTGGTCGGCGAGGTAGTCCTCGTACAGCCAGAAGTCCTCGATCCAATCACTGAGTGGACGGCCCGGAACGTAGGTGTGGAACCGCATCGGTACACCTCCTGGGGATGGCGTCGAACTCATGGCGCCGCTTGTACCGCAGAGTATTGCGTCTTTCGTCGAGTTGCTGGCAGGGTTGGCGAGCAACGTCAACAATCCCTCAATCGCATTGGTTGACCGGCATGATCCATCGCCTCATGGTCGTCGTAGCGTCTCTCGTTCTGTGGCAGCCCTGCGTTGCCGGCACTGACGAGGACCTCTATCGGGCCCAATCCATTGTTACCGGAACGGAAGAGCCCGAACGCACCCGCGGTTTCCGACAGGCGCTTGCGGAGGTTTTCGTCAAGCTGACCGGTGATCCTCGCTTGAGGCAGGACCCGCGGCTTCAGCCCGTGCTGGACTCGCCACACCGGTTCGTTGCCCGATTCGAGTATGAAGACCGCATGAAAGGCATTCCGGTGCACGATGAGCAGGGCACGCGGGAGCGCCCGCATTACCTGCGGGTCATCGTCGATGGGGATGCAGTCGATGCGGAGCTCCAGCGGCTGGGGTTGCTGAAGTGGCCGGCTGAACGACCCACGGTTGGCGTATGGGTGGAGGTGCAAACGGCGAACGAGCGGTATGTTTTGAGCGCCGATGGACCGGAAGGCTACGGGCAGCGGGCCGTGCTGATGGAGGCGGCCTCCGCTTTGGCGCTGCCGATCCGCCTTCCGCCCTCCGGCAACCATGTGTCGTTACAGGATATGGCGATGCCGGGTCCATCCGCCGTGGAATCCGCCCTGGGCGGTGCTGACGCGCTTCTTATCGGGGTGTTGTCGGTCAATGGCGAGGGCTACTGGAACATGACATGGTCGTTCAGCCATGCCTCTGGACGCCGCGATTGGGCGCTGAGCGGCGTGACGTTCGATCAGGCTTTGAAGAGCGGACTGGATATGGCGGCCTTGGTTCTCAGCCGCAGCGTGGACAGGCCATAGGTTTGCCCGTGGCGGCGGCGCCCTGGCCGTCGTCCGCCTGCAGATACGGTGGATAGTCGCGCGGTTCTTCGCCGCCGGCCGGCAGCCACTGGCCAAAGAGGAACACCAGCGCCTCGCCCGGGTGGGTGTCGATGAGGCGCGCCAGTCTGCCCAGGCGATGTCACAACGCCGGTGGATGAATCGTCTTTGGGTTATCGGGCGATGCCGTGCGCAACGTCCATGACGATTACATCCACGGAGACTGATCATCATGACGGCCATCGACTCGCTGATAGTGTTCAAGATCGTGCTGCTCACCGGCCTTGCCGCCTGGACATTGATGAGCGTGTTCAACAACCTCATGGCCTTCGGCGCCGGTGTCGGCGCCCTGGGCCGGTTGATGGGGATGCAGCTCTTCGAGCAGGATCCGCCCATCCGTACGCCGCTGC
>CBFGWV010000323.1:0-5290 GCA_965652545.1 uncultured Candidatus Competibacteraceae bacterium
GTGGAAGAAACGGCGTACGCGCCGCCAGATCTCGGCCAAGCCCAGGGGTTCGAAAATCAGGAATCCGATGATCAGCGCGCCGAACACGACGGTGCGTACGGGCGAGAGAATGGCCACGGCATCCGGTATGACGCCTGAGAGCAGCCCCACACCAAGCTTGAGCACTTCGGGCACCAGGGTCATGAACACCGCCCCCAGGATGCTGCCGAGGATGCTGCCCATACCGCCGACGATGATGGCGGCCAGGAAGAAAATGGACATTTGCAGGGGAAAGCTCTCGGGCGTCACCACGCGGAAGAAATACCCCCACAGCCCGCCGGCCACACCGGCATAGAACGACGACAGGGCGAAGCTCAGCAGCTTGGTCTTGAGCAGCGGGATGCCCAGCACAGCGGCGGAGATGTCGCGGTCGCGCACGGCGATGAACGCCCGCCCGATGCGGGTGCGGAAGAGGTTCGCCGCGCCCAGTACCGCCAGGGCGGTGATCGGGACCAGCACCCAGTACAGGCGGAACGGTCGGTCCAGTTCGACACCGAAAACCGACGCCGGCGCGACGTTGATCCCCTGCACCCCGCCGGTGACGGCGGTCCAGTTGGCGAACACGAAATGCAGGATGACCGAGGCGGCGATGGTGGTGATGGCCAGATACAGCCCCTTGACGCGCAGGCTGGGCAGACCGACCACCACGCCCACGGCAGCGGTTGCGAGCCCCGCAATGATCAGGTTGAGCAGGAAAGGCAGGCCGGTGTGCGCCTCCAGCACCGCGACGGTGTAGGCGCCCACGCCCATGAACGCCGCCTGCCCCAGGCTGACCAGGCCGGTGTAGCCGGTGAGGATGTTCAGTCCGGTGGTGCTGATGATGTGGATGCACACCAGGCAGGCGAGGTAGGTCCAGTACGCCCCGGCGGCGAAGGGGAACACCGCCACGCCCAGGGCCAGCAGCGCGAGCCAGGCCCACTGCACGCTGGTGTCGAACAAGGCCTCGTCGGCGCGGTAGCTGGTCTTGGCGGTGGCGATACGCATGCCTGGAGCCTCCTAGAGCCTTTCGATCTCGTGGGTACCGAACAACCCATAGGGACGGGCCATCAGCACGACCACCAGCAGGGAGAAGGTGGCCAGCACTTTGAACTCGCCGCCGAGATACGCCCCGGTCAGCGCTTCCAGCACCCCGACGAACAAGCCGGCCACCAGGGCGCCGGCCAGGCTGTCCAGACCACCGACGATGACCACCACCAGCACCGAGAGCCCGAACACACCCATGGTCGAGGAGATGCCGCCGATGGCGCCGACCAGCAGGCCGGCGCCGGCAGCCGCGGTGCAGGCGCCCACCCAGGCGAGGGAGAACACCTTGGGCACGTTGATGCCCATGGAGTACGCCGCCGCCTGGTCGCTGGCCGTCGCGCGCAAGGCCACGCCCCCACGCCACAGACGGAACAGCACCAGGAAGGCGGCGATCACCGCCGCGGCAATGAGGAAGGCGTACATCACCTTGGAGGACACGTAAGCCTCGCCGATGAAAATGGCCTTGTTGGGCATGAAGTCGGCCAGGCGCTGCGGGTTGGCGGTGAAGATCAGCTCCACCAGCCCCACCAGCACGCTGCCCAGGCCGATGGTGATCATGAACACCGCAATCGGGCTCTCCCCGAGCATGGGGCGGATGAGCAGGCGCTCGATGACCGCACCGGCCAGCGCGCCGCCGAGCAGGGTCGCCGGTATGGCCAGCCACACCGGAAAGGCCAGGATGGTGGTCATGCCGAAGAACAGATAGCCGCCGAGCATCAGCAGCTCGCCGATCGCCAGATTCACCACCTTGGTGGCCTTGTAGATGAGCACGAAGGCCATGCCGGTGAGCGCGTACAGGCCGCCGACGCCGATGCCGGCGAGGGTGACTTCGATCAGAAACAGCCAGTCGCTCATGCCGCACTTGCCTCGCGGATACGGGCGCGCAGGCCCTCGACATCGCCACTGCCCAGGTAAGCGCTGACCACCTCGGGGTTGCCCTGGACCTCGGCCGGCAACCCGCTTGCGATCACCTGGCCGAAGTTGAGCACCACGACGTGATCGGACAGGTCCATGACCATGCCCATGTCGTGCTCGACCATGAGCACCGTCACCCCCCATTCCTCGCGCACATCGAGGATGAAGCGGGCCATGTCCTCGGTTTCCTCGCGGTTCATGCCGGCGACCGGTTCGTCCAGCATCAACACCTTGGGCTGCATGGCCAGGGCGCGGGCCAGCTCCACCCGCTTCTGCAGGCCGTAGGCCAGGGCACCGACCGGGGCGTTGCGGATGTGGTCGATCTCCAGAAAATCGACGATGCGCTCCTCCACCTCGCGGCGCAGGGCCTCTTCCTCGCGTCGCGCCCGACCCAGGTAGAACAGGGCATCGAGCACATTGGTACGCAGGTGGGCGTGGCGGCCGAGCTTGATGTTGTCCAGCACGGTCATGCCACGGAACAAGGCGATGTTCTGGAAGGTCCGCGCCAGCCCCAGGGCGGCACGCTTGGGCGCCGGTACACGTTCGATGGGCGCACCATCCAGCGTGATGGCACCCTCGGCCGGCCGGTAGAAGCCGCTGATCACGTTGAACAGCGAGGTCTTGCCCGCACCGTTGGGGCCGATCACCGAGGTGATGCTGCCGGGGGCGACGTCGAAACTGACATTGTTGAGCGCCCGCACCCCGCCAAAGGCCAGGCTCACGCCTTGCACCGACAGCAGCGGCACCTCAGCGGCCATGGAAGCGCACCGGCTGTTTGGCGAAGAACGCCGTAATGGCCGTGTTGAAATCCTCAGTGGCCGCAGAGGCCATGAAGGCGTCCTTCTCGGCGTCCAACTGCTCGGCGAGGCTGTTGTCCAGCGACTGGTTCAGCAGCGCCTTGACCCGGCCGAAGGCAGCGGTCGGGCCTTCGGCCAACCGTGTGGCCAGGCTGTGGGTTTCATCGGCCAGCGCCGCGGCCGGCACGACTTTGTTCACCAAGCCCAACCGCAACGCCTCGGCGGCATCGAACGGCTCGGACAGCAGGATCAGCTCCATGGCCTTGCGCAAACCCAGAAGCCGCGGCAGGAAGTAGCTGGACGAACCGTCGGGGCTGGCCCCGATGCGGGTGTAGGCCAGGGTGAAACGCGCATCGTCGGCGGCGATGGCCAGGTCGCAGGCGGCCATCACGCTCACCCCCGCCCCGGCGACCGCACCGTGGACACTGGCCAGCACCGGCACCGGCAGGGCACGCAGCAGCTGGATTGCCGCATGCAGCGGGTCGATGATGGATTCGGCCACCGCCGGGCCGTCGCCGGGGGCATCGCGAAAGGCCGCCAGATCGCCGCCGGCCATGAAACCCTTGCCGGCGCCGCGCAGCACGACCACACGCGGCGGGCTGGCGGTCAGCGCCCGGCAGTGCGCCAGCAGTGTCGTGGCCGTCGCACGGTCCAGCGGGTTCAAGCGCTCGGGCCGGTTGAAGGTCAACCAGGCGATGTCACCGTGCCGTTCGAGCAGCACCGGGGACGGCTGGGTGTCCGTCATGGTTCCAATCCTCCATCGCAGCGGTCATTGCCGCGGCGTGTTATGGGTCAATCGTGTTCTTCATCGGCCGGCCGGCGGCCGGCGCGGACCACGCGGTCCAGGTACAAGCGCTCCACCGACTGCGACATATCGACACCCGCCTGCTCGAAGCCGCGGCGGAAGTCCATGACGTGGCGCAGCATCCATTCCCGGGCGTGCGTGGCATCGCCGCGGCGCAGGCCGTCGAGAATCTCGCCGTGCGCCTTGACCAGGCGCCCGTGGGCCTGCGGCAACTGGCGGAAGATCAGCTCGGTCGAGGGCAGGATGAGCATGCCCAGCGGCTCGCGCGCCAGCATCAGCACCCGGTTGCCCGACGCACGGGTGACCAGGGTGTGGAATTCGGTATCGAGCTCGGCCAGGCGTACCGGGTCGTCCACCGCCAGCCGCGTGGCCGCAACGTTATCAGCGATGGCATCGAGCTCCTCGGGGCTGGCCCGCCCGGCGGCGATCTGCACCGATGCCGGCTCCACGGCCATGGTGGCCTCCCACAACTCCTGGAAGGTCACCTGATACAAGGCCAGCGCGCGGGTGATACGGCTGGAGAGCCGATGCATGCGCGGCAGGCTGACGATGAGGCGACGGCTGCGGTCACGGCGAATCAGGCCGGACTGCTCCAGCACGCGAATGCCCTCGCGGACGGTCGAGCGGTTGACGCGGAAGCTGTCCACCAGCTCCGCCTCCGTGCCCAGGTGCTCACCGGGCTGCAACTCCCCCGCCAGGATCGCCTGCTCGATCGCATCGGCCACCCGCTGGTAACTCGGCAGGCTCTGGATAGGCTCGAATGCGCCGCGGACCGAACTCATGAGAGAACGCCATGCCCCACTGTGGGTTTGTCGGACAAACCGACGTAGGGGAAAGGAATAGTCGGGGACGGACGGTTTGTCCAGACGGAGGCGAATGGAAGGGGAGTTTTAAGTTTTAAGTTTTAAGTTTTAAGTTTTAAGTTTTAAGTTTTAAGTCAGATTGTTGCCGGGAGAAATCGAGTGCAGGGCGCGATTGTCGAGGACGCCTTTGCGTGCGAATCGGGTGCCCCAGCGTTCGGTGGCCACCCCAACATTCGGTGCCGGCCCGCAGCTAATCGCGCACTTCGGGTGCGCTTCTACGGGTGCCGATAGTTGGGTTGGCGGCTATGTCCTACAGAGGTTTGCCGAAGCAGCGGCTCAAGGGGCTGGCGATGTATTCGCCGAACGGCGGGATGGCGACGTAACCGGCATTGCGGTACAAGGCCAGGGCTTCGGGTTGGGCATCGCCGGTTTCCAGCAGCAGGTTCTTCACCCCGCGGCTGGCCGCTTCCTTCTCCAAAGCCGACAGGATGCACTTGGCCAAACCCCGACCACGGTAGTCCGGGTCGACCCACATGCGCTTGATCTCGGCCTCGCCGTCACCGAGGAAGCGGACACCGCCGCAGGCGACGGCGCAGTCGTCCAGGTACAACAGGCACATCCACACATCGCCACCGCCGGCTTGTTCCTCGGCAGTCAGGGCGTGCACACCGTCGGGCGGGTAGTGGGTCAGAAGATAGGCATCCAGTGCCGCAATCAAGGGCTGTAGATCCGCATGATTGGCCGGTACGGGGGTGACGGACAGTTCGCTCATAAGCATCGACGGTGAACCTGGATGGGCGCACTCTACCCCGCCGCGCGGGGTGCTGTCGCCTGGGTCGATTGCTATAGCAGCCGAGGGCAATGGGTAACGATATGTAGGATGGGTTGAGCGTAAGCGATACCCATCA
>CBFGWV010000324.1:0-5266 GCA_965652545.1 uncultured Candidatus Competibacteraceae bacterium
ACCCGAATTCGGCTCATCACATCGGCCGCGTCCAAGTAGCAGCCACGCAGGTGCCGTCGCCCGGTGTTCGGGTCGAATGCGGTGCGCCCGTGCAGGGTGCGTCGGTTGTTGAATGCCACCAAATCCCCCGGCCGCGTCTTGAACTGCACCATGTAACCCGGCTGGCGCATCGTTGCCATGAATGCCCGATAGGCACGGTAATACGCGATGGTCTCGTCGGCGTCCAGGTCGAATACATCGGCCAGGTGTGCGTTGAAGTTGATCTCGACGGGCTGGCCGCGTTCGTCTTCGCGGATCACCGGCCGCCGATAGCGGATGTCGAACGCATCGTCATGGAATCGCGCGGGTACGGCCACGTCGCGGAGTACCCGGTAGGCGTCGGGGTCGCTGCGCCGGAGGTTTTCGGCCATGCGCACACCGTCGGCGAAGGTCGACAGGCCGCCGACCGCGTCGTTCTCCATCGTGTGCAGGAATTGGTAGCCCGGCGGCGTTTCCTGGTTGGTGAGGTCCGTGTGCAGGGGCAGGGCATCGGCCGTGTAGGCTTGGTTGTTCGGTTTGGGGATGGAGCGGACATTGAACACCACACCGAAGTTGGTCTCCCGCAGGTGGGCTACCCGACGGCATACCGCTTCCAGGGCGCCGTCCTGGCACGGCACGCCTTCGACCAGGGTCAGGCCCCAGCGGGTGAGGTCCGTGAGCCAAGCCAGCAGCGCGGCGTCGTCCTGCATCAGGGCATCGTGCGGATGACGCGGCAGGCGCTCGATGAAGCTGCCGTCCCAACTCTCCGGCTTTACCGGCGCCTCGGCCCGCTGCCGAATGGCGCCGGCCTGCGCATGCAACCATTCGATAGAGAAGTTACTGACATGCCCGTCGGTCCACGTCAGCGTCAGCACGTTCTGATCAAACGATGCGGTATCGAGCTGCGGGGCCTCGGGCACCGACAGCAGGTCGAACACGCGCTCGCCGGTGTCGGGGTGGAAGCCGCTGGGGTCGTTGTCGCGCAGCCAGATCAGCGCGAACCGGCTCGATTCACCCGAGCGCCATGAGAGGGTCAGGAGGCGTTCGTCATGGGTGATCGAGGCAATGTTCATTGGAATCTTGCGCCTCGTGGCGGGCAGGGCTCGCGGACTGAGCGCAGGAAATATACGCCGGCGTCTGGGCTACGCAAGAGGGGCGATTAACGAGCCGTTGGTGTCGTGTCCCGATGCTGCCGCTGCGGGTCGTTGTAGTACATGTCAGTGCCCGGCGGCTGGATGATCAGTTCCCGTTCGCGGACGCCAGACCCGTCTGTCGCCAACCGCCAGTACGCCTCTGCAATGGTACGAGGATCGAATGGCCCGCCCGGTTCGACAATGCCGCAGATGGCGATCACCGCCACATGGACACCTTTGGGAGCGAGGGTTTTGTGCAGCGAGAACGCAAGGCTGCGCAGCGCAGCTTTGCCCATGGCCAGCGATGTCCATTCCGGATACGGCTCCAGCGCCAGCCCGCCGCCGGTGAAAAGGATCGTACCCACGCCGCGCTCGCTCATGCCTGGGGCAATGGTCTGGGCCGCAACCAGGGCGCCGACGGCGTTTACCGCCATCTCGCGCTGTAGGAGGGTGGCGTCGAGCGTCAGCGGCTCGCCCGGCCGTAACACGGCTGCGTTGTAGATTAGGACCTCGCAAGGCCCACAAGTCGCTTGCAAGCTGTCGATAGCCGTGCGTAGCGCCGAAGCGTCGGCGGCATCCGCGACGTGCCAGTCGGCATGGATGCCCTGGGCCTGCAGAGTATCGGACTGTGCTTTCAGGGCAGATGAGGTGCGTGACACCAGCCCGATGTGAAAGCCCGATCTTCCGAAACGCGTCGCCAGGGCGGGGGCGAGAGCGCCTCCGGAGCCTATGATGATGCAGCTCGTCATGATGTCGTCTCATCGGGCCGATTTGACGATCGATCCTACACTAGGGAAGCTCTGAACAAGTCTGGTGGGCCACGTTGGGTGTCCAGGATTCGTTCTCGCACGGCGCAGCGCGCAGTGCCGTGGTCACTCCACGGTCAAGCGCTGCAACACAGCGAGGGCGAATCTTGGCCCCAACCCCTTGGGGCTCGGGCTCTTTTTGCCCAGTGCTGCGTTGTGGGTAGTGACCGATAGAATGACTATCGGTCACTACCCACGCCTTGCCCTGAACAAAAAGAGCCGCGAGCGTGACCCTCCAGACTTGTTCAGAGCTTCCCTAGGTGCCCTGTCGGACTTGAGATTGTCCGATTCCGCCCCCCTCGCTTATGGACGTTGTGACTTTCGATAGGAGGCCACGGCGATTTTCGAACGCATCACGACCATCGTGCGTAAGAAATGGCGCCCCACGATGCGTCGCGTCGGCGCCAGTGAAGTCGACTGCGAGGCCATCCGGAGCGCCTTTCTGTACGACGGACTCTTTTACGATAAGACTGTGGTTTAAGCCGCCTGCGCCGCCGTCATCTTGAAAATCCCCTGCGCGTTTCCGCTATCGAACCCGAGGTCCAGCCGTTCGACGCCGTCTTCGCCCACAAACGTATCGCGCGTGATGAACTCATAGAACGACCCCGGTACGGTGCGCAGCACCAGCGTGCCTTCGGCGTCACGGAAGGGGCGCTCGACCAGGGCCGCTTTGTAGGCGGTCTGGCGCACGCGGCCGGAGCCGCTGACTTCGACTTTGTCCTTCATCGGCCGGCCCAGGGCGCGCTCGCGATCAGCCACGGCCGCGACGTCGGCGACGCGGTCGGTGGCGTGGTTGAAGGCGTTGCCTTCGGTGGCGATCCAGGCCATTTCGGCGGATTCCTGTTTGAGCACGTCGTAGTCCGCCAGGGCGGGGATGGCGTGCTGGCGGTCGAAGCAGGCCACCAGGGCCGGTAGCAGGGTGACGGCGTCGTCCATGGACAGGCGGCCGGTCTCGGCAAGCTCGGCCAGCAGACGGTCGGCTGTGTTGTCGAGCGGGTCGCGGCTGGACGCGGTGACGCGGGCGACGGCGGCCTGGAACTCGTCGCTGAATCGATCCACGTGCAGTTCGCTGACGAAGAACTGGCCGATGACCTCCGGCAGGTCGGCGTGTGCATAGCTGCGACCGGTCATCTTCAGGCGGGTGAGGGGGTATTCGCCCACTTGCACATAGCCCAGGGGTTCGAGGATACGGGTCAGCGCCAACTGGCCGCGAGGCAGGTCGCCGCTGGCCGGGCCGTCGACGGTGCGCACGGCGCCGTGGTCGTGGACTACCTGCTCATCGGCGTTGAGCCGGTCGCGCACATAGGCGGCGGCGTCCGGCACGCGGGCCATCAGGTCTTCGAACAGCAGCATGTTCATGGCCTGGGCGAGCACGGCGCGGGAGATGTCCTGTGCCGGCTCCAGCAAGGCGGGGTCTACGGCCAGGGTCTGCATCAGCCGCGTCGCACGAGGCTGGTTGGTGGTGCGGGCCAGGAGCCGGAAGAGTGCGCTGTGTTCGGTGGTGGACATCGCAAGAACCTGTGGTCAGTCGGTATGGTTGACAATGCGGGCATGTTCAATGAGCGGCAGTGGCATGAAAAGCGATATATCCTCAGGACTTCACGACCAAATGGAATGATCTCCATGCGACGAAGCCTGTTGCCACCGGTGGAGGCGTTGCTGGCATTTGAAAGTGCTGCGCGGTTGGGCAGCTTCAGCCGGGCGGCGACGGAGCTGAGCCTGACCCAGAGCGCCATCAGCAAGCAGATCCGCCTGCTGGAGTCACGCCTGGGGGTGGAGTTGTTCAAGCGGGTGCGCCAGCGCATCGTACTGACGGATGCGGGGCGTCTGTACCGTTACGATGTGGAGCGCACCCTGGCCCAGCTTACTGGGGCGACGCAGCAGGTGATGGCGTTCGCCGGTCGCGACGATGTGCTCAACCTGGCTGTGTTACCGACCTTCACGACCCATTGGTTGCTCCCGCGCCTGCCAGGGTTTCTGGCCGCGCACGAGAGTGCAAGCTTCAGCTTCAGCGTGCGCATGCAGCGCTTCGATTTCGCCGCCGAGGCGTTCGATGCCGCCATCCACTACGGCCATGACGACTGGCCTGGCGGTGTGGCCCATCGGTTGTTTGATGAGACCGTCATCGCCGTGGCTTCGCCGGTGTTTCGCGACCGCTACGGGATCGACACCGCCCAGCGGCTGGTGGATGCACCGCGGTTGCACCAGTCCACTCGGCCGACGGCGTGGCGGGATTGGTTCGATACGATGGGGGTCGAGACCGACCTGGCCTACCGCGGCGCGCGGCTGGATCAGTTCGCGATGATCGCCCAGGCCGCGGTGCATGGCCTGGGGGCGGCCTTGTTGCCGAGGCTGTTCATCGACAGCGAGCTGGCCTCGGGCGCCCTGGTGCCGTTGTTCGCCGATACCTTGCACAGCGTGGCGGGGTATCATCTCGTGCTGCCGGCGGAGCGACCGGTCAAGCCGATCGTCGCCGCCTTTCGCGATTGGCTGCTGGTACAGGCGGCCGATGAGCCGGTCAGCGCAGCGGCAACAGCCCGCGGGTGACGATATGGTCGATCACCGCGTCCAGCCCTTCGCCGGTTTTCATGTTGGTGAACACGAAGGGCCGCTCACCGCGCATGCGCCGGGCGTCGCGGTCCATCACCTCCAATGAGGCGCCGACGTGTGGGGCCAGGTCAATCTTGTTGATCACCAGCAGGTCCGAGCGGGTGATGCCCGGCCCACCTTTGCGCGGGATCTTGTCACCGGCGGAGACGTCGATCACATAGATCGTCAGGTCCGACAGCTCCGGGCTGAAGGTCGCCGAGAGGTTGTCGCCGCCGGACTCCACCAGCACCAGCTCCAACCCGGGGAAGCGCCCGATGAGCTCGTCCACGGCCGCGAGGTTCATCGAGGCGTCCTCACGGATGGCCGTGTGCGGGCAACCGCCGGTTTCCACGCCGATGATGCGCTCGGGCACCAGGGCCTGGGCACGGGTGAGGAATTCGGCGTCTTCGCGGGTGTAGATGTCGTTGGTCACCACGGCGAGGTTGTACTGGTCGCGCAGACGTTTACACAGCGCCTCGGTGAGGGCTGTCTTACCGGACCCGACGGGGCCGCCGATACCGATGCGTAGGGGGTTGGTGGTCATGACGTTTTAAGTTTTACGTTTAAAGTTTTAAGTGGGTGCTTTGGATCAATGGCATGGCGGACATGCAACGTCTTTGGCCTGATGAATATTTGCACTTTGAATCCCTCGGTCTTCACGATTGCTTAAAACTTAAAACTTAAAACTTAAAACTTAAAACTTAAAACTTAAAACTTAAA
>CBFGWV010000325.1:0-5253 GCA_965652545.1 uncultured Candidatus Competibacteraceae bacterium
GCTCGGAAGCGCTCAGCATCGGTACTCCTCCTATGATCCGGGCGGCCGGATCAACCATGGCGGCACGCGATTGTCGCCCAACAGGAGTTTGGCCAACATGCCGCAGATTTGCGCCTGAATCGACCTCCAAAGCCGGCATGATGGGTATCGCTTACGCTCATCCCATCCTACAGATCACTCGAATTGCGCAACACTACGGATCACCCGAACAGGCCACAGAAGCGAGCCGTCCGGGTCGGGTGGGTCATGATCAGACCGTCGGCAGCATGGATGCTGCCGTCGAGCGCACACGGACGTGTTCACAGCGCGTCTGATCATGACCCACCCGGCCCGGACGGCGGGGGTAGGCACCAGACGGCGGGGACAGGCACCACCCGCCGTCGCCCGCTGCCGGCCCGACGCCCACATCCAATCTCCATCAAGTTCTCACGCCGGATTCACGCAAGCCCGCCGATACTTTCAAACACCCACCGACATCCGTGGGCGCGCCGTCGCCGGTAAGCTAGTGTTTGCCAGGGACACGGCCGGGGCATGTCCCATCCGACGAACAAGCGAGGCCGTCAGCCAAACCCGGCTGGCGTTGCGGGGAGAGATGATGCGCATGGGTTCACGGCTGATGACCGCCTTCGTCCTGGCGGCTGTGTTCGGCGGGCTGTCGCCCCGGCAAGCAGCGCTGGCCGATGCCGCTTCGGCGCACATCGACGACCCCGTCCTGCCCGCCGATGGCCGCCAGGCCACCGTGCTGCATATTCCCTCGCCAGGCCGTTACGCCATCACGGCGCAAAGCGACCAGGGCACCGCCCTGCAATTGAATGACCGCATGACCGGACCGGGGAGCTTGGTCGGTCAGCCCGGTGGCGAGGACGGTCGCCTGGATGGACTCTTCGACGACCGCGACTACCAGCTCATCACCTGGCCGGCCCAGGACGCCTCCGGCGATGTCCGCCTGGCAGTGCACACGTTCGAGGAACTGCACCCGGACGCCGTCCCCGCACTCATCGAACACCGTCTGGTGAAAACGACGCTGGACGACTTCCAGCAACGCTCATACTGGGTGGTCGTGCCGGAGCGCGGCTGGGTAGCGCTGGAGGCGGCCGGTCGCAATCTGTCTGACCTGCGCCTGTGGCGCGGTGGCTGGCTGGTGGATGCACTGCCGCAGGCGCTGGTGAGCGATGCCGACCCGGAGTACCCCCTGCGCCACCGCCGTCTGCGGGTGTGGCTGGAACGCGGGTTCTACCGGCTGACGGCGTACGGCGGCCCGGCCCAACCCTGGCCGACGGATTCCGACGACCACCCCTTGTACCTGCGCTCGGGCACGCCGTCGTTGGGCGAAGCCGGCCGTCAGCGGGAGGTGATCAGCCCCTTTGGCACGGACCGCTGGGTGCTGCCCGGCACGGTGACCACGGTGCGCCTGGGGCTGCCCGAGGCGGTCCCGGCGACGCTGACCCTGGACGGCTTTCGTGAGGACGACCCGTTCTCGGCCGGCGGGCAGCAGGCGGTCATCGACAAGGACTCGCGCCTGCCGGTGGCGGAGATCCACACCGGCTCGACCAACACCCCACGGCTGGTCACCGTTCACGGCCGCCCGGGGCAGGCGTTCAGCCTGCAGTATCTGGAGGCCCGCGAGCGGTTCAGCGTGCCACGCGATGGGCGCTACTGGGTGAGCACCTTGTCCACCGGCAACGCCGCCGACAGCATCGATGCCACCGCCTTGCTCACCCGCACCCGCCGCAGCAGCAACCGCCCCGAGTTGCAGGCGCAGGACACCTGGCGTCTGGATCGCGGCCAGGGCTACCGGCGCCGCTTCAATCTGCTCGAACCGGTGAGCGTGTTCCTGGAGGTGGCGACGACCACCGATGTGCAAGTCAGTAGCCACGCGAACGATGCCATCGGCCGCTTTCGCATCGAGCCCTTCCTGCTCCAGCGCCCGAACACCTACCAGACGCCGCCGGCCTACCCGGCAGGCCATGTCTGGACGCTGGACCCCGGCGTGTACGTGCTCGGCATCGAGCCGGAGCGCCCGGGGATTCTGGACCTGACAGTCGCCCCGCCCGGGGTGACGGTGGCCGCCGAAACCCCGCCGCGGGCGGACAGCCGCTTTGCCGCACAGACGCTGGCGGCCGGCGACACCTACACCGTGCACGGCAACCGCCGCCCGGGCGTGCAGGCCGGCGTGATCGTCCGCCCCCTGCCGTTGGACCTGCGGCAGGCCTTGCCGCTCACCTTGGCACCGGGGGAAACGCTCACTCTGCCGTTCCGCAGCACCCAGGCCGAGCGCCTGCTGCTGGAGGTCGACGGCGAGCGCCAACCCACGCTCACCGTCGATGACCTGCCCTGGCAGACCGATCTGCCGCTGGTGGCCGGCCTGCACAGCCTGAGCCTGCACAACCCGTTCGCGGACAGCCTGGATGTGGGCCTGCGCACGGCCAGCGACCCGCCGCCGGTACCTGAACTGGCCATGACCGTGCTCGAGGCCTCGGCGGAAGCCCCGGCCCTGGCGACCGGCACACCGTTGTTCATGGACCTGGAGCGCCAGGCGTCCGCCGACCTGAAACCGCAAGTCGATGCCCCCGGCTTGTATCGCATCACCACCAGCGGTCTGCTGGCCACACGGGCGGCGCTGCGTACCCGCACCACGCCGGCGGTGCCGGCCAATCTGGAAGCGGGCAGCGGGCGCAATGTGCTGTTGCAAACCTACCTGGACCCCGCCGACTACCGTTTGCAGGTCGGCACGGTAGGCGAGACGCGCGGGCACCTGGGTGTACACCTGGACTACACCCCGCTGACCGAAGCCGGCGAACTGGCCAGCGGGGTGCCGGCGCGGGCCTCGCGGGCGGCGGGTGAGGCGCTGGCGTACACCCTGGCTATCAAGGACGCCGGGCCGTACCGCCTGCAAGCCCAGGGCGTGGATCGGGTGTTCACGATGCGCCTGGAGGACGCCGACGGCTGGCCGTTGATCGAGCCGGGCGCAGACGCCGACCGTGAGCTCGAGCTGCAAGTGGGAACCTACCGGCTGATCGTGCTGCCGACCGCCGTCGACACGCGGGTGGTGACGCGGCTGGAGCCGGTCCCGCCACCGCTGAGTTTCGACGGCCACGGGCCGCATGCGATCGCCCTGGACACCACGGTCGAGCACCTGTGGCTGGAGCCCGAGGACGGCCAGCCGCGCCAGCCGGATCAATGGACCGTTCACCTGCCGGCGGATGCGCAGGTGCACATCGACCTCAGCGAGGGCATGGTCGCGCGCCTGCTCGATGCGGATGCCGCAGCGGTCGGCCCGCCGATCCAATCCCCCGGCTGGAGCGGGCCGCTACCGGCCGGCGACTATCGCCTGGAAGTCACCGCCGCCACCCGCAACAACCGCCTGGCCTACACCTTGGCCGTGACTACCGACGCGTTGACCGTGGGTCAATCGCGCACGATCGACGTACCCGCCGAGCTGCCGCTGTCGGTGGGTGCCGAGGGCTTGGTGGAGATCGAATCGCGCGGCACCACCGACGTGCGCGCCCGCCTGCTGGACGCCGACGGCCGGGTGCTTGCCGACAACGACGACCGTATCCACGACTGGAACCTGCACATCGTCCGCGACCTGCCCGCGGGCCGGTACCGGCTGGTGGTGGACGCGCTGGCCGGCGAGGGCACGACGACGATCCACATGAACCGCCAGGTGTTGCGACAAGAGCCGGAACCGGCGTTACCGGCACGGCTGACCCTCGCCGACGACAGCTCGCGCGTCATTCCGCTGCCGACGGTGGCCGACGACACCGCGCTGGTGATCCGCACCGAGCCGGCCCAGGTCGTGGGCTTGGCCCTGGAGACCAACGACGGTGCCGGCTGGCGCCCGATAGCCGAGCGCCAGGGTGACGCGGCACCCATCGTGGTGCCTGCGGGCGGCCCGCCGATGCGGCTGCGGACCTGGCCGCTGAGCGGTGTGCGTGACCCGGTCGATGTGCACATCACGGCCGCCGCGGTCACCGGTGCCAGCGCGGACGAGCTGCTCGGCGATGGGGTGATACTCACGGGAGCCGACGACGGCTTGGGGCTCATCGCCATCGACCTGCCGCCGACGACATTGCGGCTCACGGGTGGGGACACACTGCAATGGTCCGGTCACCCTGGTAGCGCCTTGGTGGCAGCGGACAGCCCGGCGGCGGTGACCGGCGGGCGCTTGTGGCTGGCCGGCGAGGCCGGTACGCGGGTCACCGCACGACCGCTGGTGGCCGGCGAGCAACCGCAGCGCCTGCACCTGCCCGCCGACGGGCCGGTCACAGTCGGCACACCGACGAACCCGGCCGACGCCGCGCTGCTGGTCATGGCCCGCTCGCCGACGGCACCGGTGCTGGTGAGCCTCGGCGACACCTTGCCGACATCGGCACAGGCCACGGTGGCCGGCACCCTGGCGGTGGCCGCCACCCTCGCGGACGGCGTGCACCACGCGGCAGTCTGGTCCACTGGTGAACCCGGCGATGTCGACGTGCACGCCCGGTCGATTCCGATAACCGCGGCAAGCTGGAGCGGCGAGCGCCTGCACAGCGGCCATCTGGCGCCGGCCACCGGTCAGCGCCTGGACCTGGGTGGCGGTACGAAGCCGATCACCCTCACCCTGCCCGCCGGCAGCGCCGCCCTGCTGGCCGACGGCGAGGACCTCCAGCGCGTGCTGTGGGCCGATGAGCCGACCACTTTGCGGCTGAACACCGACGCACGCGAACTCACCGTGCTTTACACCGGTATGACGCCAGCACCGTACCGGGTCTCCGTGGCCGGCGAGGCATCCTGGCCGGCCCTCAACCCCGGCCGTGTCTGGCAGACCCGTGTCGATGGCAGCGCCACGCTCATCGTGCCGGTGACCCGGCCCGCGGGCGAGGGCCCCTGGCGCATTCGACTGGCCGGCGAGGCGACCGCGACATTGCTGGACGACCAGGGCCGTCTGCACAGCGGCGAATTGCCGGTGGATGGCAACGGCGTACTGCTTATCGACGCCGAACCGGGCTTGTTGGCCATGTGGCTGGAGTCCGCCCGCCGACCGCTGCCGCGCGATGCCATCCGCGCCACCCCGCCGTCCACCGTGCGCATGAACGGCGTGGCGCAGTCGCTCGGGCTGGCACTGCCGCAAACGACCTTGCTGACGCTGGACAGTCGCGCCCGCTTGATCACCCGTTTCCAGCACGCCAACGGCATGGACCGCATCGACCTGCACCCCGCCGGCACCCACCAGGCGGTGCTGCTGCCGGCGGGCGAGACGGTGCTGACCTT
>CBFGWV010000326.1:0-5252 GCA_965652545.1 uncultured Candidatus Competibacteraceae bacterium
GCGACGGATTATTGCCGGCACTGGGGTGGGTGTCCGCAGCCTGGGGTGGTCTATCTTCACAGAGCGGGGTTGTCACGGTGTAGGGACGATGGTTGCCTACCGACGCACCGTCGAACCGGGTTCAGCAAGGGGGAGCGATGGTCTTCAAGTCGGCCGTGGACTGGTGGTTCTACGCGGTCATCGCCGTGTCGGCCGTGATCGTGCTGATTGCGCTGTATCCGTTGGCCCGCTCGGGCCAGCCTTGGGCAATCGCGCTGGCGATCGCCTCGGCGGTGATTCCCTTGGGGCTGCCAGTCTGGTTGCTGTTGACCACGGATTACACCGTCAGCCAGGGTGTGTTGCTGGTGCGCTCCGGACCGTTCTCCTGGTCGATTCCGCTGGCGCAGATTCGCGCCGTGGGGCCGAGCCGGTCGCTATTGTCGTCGCCGGCCTTGTCTGTGGACCGGATCGAAATCCAGTACGGCAGGGGGAAACGCATTCTCGTCTCGCCCGCGGACCGGGAGGGGTTCTTGCGGGCTATCGGGCATCCGCCACCCGGCGGCTGATTGAATAAGGAATCTGCCCTGACGCCACACTCCAAACCGGTCAAATGCTGGAGAACATTCTGGTTAGCGCGGCTGCGTGCGATAGCCGTGCTGAGTGTGTTGGGCTTGGCGCTGCCGTTGGTGTCTCACGTTTTGGCGGCGTCGGACGGCACCGTCGCCTGGCTCATTGACTTGGCGGCGCATTGGCAGTGGGTATTTGCTGCCCTCCTCGTCATATCGACCGCACTGGCGTCGGTGCTGGACCGGCGCTGGGCGGTACTGCTTCTGGCGGCGCCGTTGCCGTGGGTCACTGCATCCGGGCCGGCCCCGATGGGCGACGGATCGGGCCCTGTCTTTTCGGTGGCAACCGCAAACGTCTTGCTGACCAACAGCGACGCACGGCCGCTGATGCGTTGGCTGGCGCGGACACGGCCGGATGTGGTCGTGCTGCTGGAGGCCTCACCCGAGTACGTCGATGCGCTGGCGGCGCTGGAAGGCTATCCGTTTCGCGAGGCAATCGTCCGCCGAGACCCGTTCAGCATGGTGCTGTTGGCCCGGCATCCGCTGCTGGACGCCAAGCCGGTCCGCGATGCCGACGGTATCGGGCGCCTGGAGGCGACGGTGCAGTGGCGCGGCAGCATTGTCGATGTCGTCGCGTTACACCCGGCACCGCCGTTGTCGCCGCATTATCACGCCGCGAGGAACCGCGTGCTGCGTCTCGTCGCCGACCAGTCGCAGGCCACCGGGCGGCCGACCGTCGTTGCCGGCGACCTCAACGCGACGCCCTGGTCGTCGGCCTTCAGTGGCCTGGCGGCGCGCGGGCTGCGGCGCGCCAGTGGCTTGCGCCCGAGCTGGCCCGCAGACTTGCGCGGGGTGCTTGGGGTTCCCATCGATCATGTGCTGGTGAGCCCACAGTGGGCGCGGCTCGGCAACACGGTCGGGCCGGATATCGGCTCCGATCATTTTCCGGTGGTGGTCGGTTTGGTTCTGCGCTCGATGGTCGATCAGTGAGGCGCTACCGGCCGTACGTTGGCGCCTGACAGCGTCGCATGATGGGTATCGCTGCGCTCAACCCATCCTACATTTTCCAGACCATGCAGGACTCACCTGCCGGTGGCGTTGTCAGCGGTCCTTCGGGCGATTGCGGCGGGTGGTGGCGCGGCGGGGTTTGGGGCGTTCCGGTGGGGATTGGTCGACAGATTTCCCCAGCCGCCGACGCAGTGACATCCGCCCGGACACCTGGGCTTCGGCGCGGGCGCTGCTTTCGCCCAGGGCGCTGTACAGCCAGTCGATGAATACTTTGGCGATGGGGGCGGCGCGGACTTCGTTGCGGCAGGCGACGTAGAAGGCGTCGACGGCGGGCACGGCGCGGTCGAAGGGGACGACGAGCACGCCTTTGGGCAGCAGGCTGCTGGCGGTCATGGAGTCGCCCAGGGCGACGCCGTGGCCATAGATGGCCGCCTCGATGGCCAGGCGGGCGTCGCTGAGAAAATGATGTGGGCCGCGGGTCAGCTCCAGGGCATCGACGGCGGACAGCCAGGCATGCCATTCGCGCAGGTCCTTGCCGTGCAGGATGACGTGATCGCGCAGGTCGCGGATGGTGCGCAGCGGGCGGCTGTTGAGCAACGTCGGGCTAACCACCGGAAAGAGCTCAATATTGGTCCAATGCTTGACCCAACAGTCGGTCCAGCTGCCGTCGCCATAGATGATGCTGACATCGTTGTCCGGAGAGTAGATGTTCTCGGGGTCGTTGGACGGCGTCAGGGTCAGGCGGATATCCGGGTATTGCTCGGTGAACTGGTTGATCCGCGGCAGCAGCCAGTAGGACAGCATGGCCGCGGTACAGCAGATGGCCAGATCGCCGCGGGTGGCTGGCCGGGTCATCTGTGCGGTGGCCGAGGCGATGCCCTCGAAGGCGCTGGACACCGCCGGCAGCAGCAACGCCCCCTGTGAGGTCAAGCGCAGGCGCTGGGCGCCGCGTTCGAAGAGCTGCACATTCAATGAGGCTTCCAGGGCGCGGATCTGGTGACTGACTGCGCCGTGGGTGACGCTCAGTTCGCGCGCGGCCAGCGACACCGAACCCAGGCGGGCCGTGGCCTCGAAGGCGCGCAGCGGGTTCAACGGGGGCAATCGGGACATGGGCACCTGTCTTTTATGTGAGAAATTTTCACGTCCAACGCTCTAACAATGTCAATTGCTTTTCAGGCTGCATTGTATCGATACTGCTCTGCATAACGACAAAATCTTGTTTGGAATAAGCGCTTTGCGCGACACAAGACGAGGTGGACCCACCATGACCTGGGACGAGACCAAACTTGCCGAACTGCGTGAGAAGTACGCCGACGGCCAAGGCAGCCAATACCACGACCCGCAGTTTCGCAAGGTGGCGCAGAAGATCTTCAGCGGCGGTACGCGCATGGCGCCGTATGCCGGCGTGCCGACGTTTCTGGATGCCCCCTATCGTCCGCAGGACCCGACTGAGCTGGATTTGAGCGACCTTCAGGTAGCCATCGTCGGTGCGCCGATGGACCTGGGTGTGACCAACCGCCCCGGGGCACGCTTCGGGCCACGGGCCTTGCGCGCCATCGAGCGCATCGGGCCGTACAACCACGTGCTGCGCTGCGCACCGGTGATGGACCTGCGGGTGGCGGACATCGGCGATGTGCCGTTTCGCAGCCGCTACCGGCTGGAGCAAAGCCTGGACGACATCGAGGCCTATCTTGCCAAGATCGTCGATGCAGGGGTCGCACCGTTGTCGGTCGGCGGTGACCACTCCTGCACCCACCCTATTCTCAAGGCCGTCAGCCGCCGCTACGGACCGGTGGGGATGGTCCATATCGATGCGCATTGCGACACCGGTGGCGGGTTCGACCAGACCAAGTTCCACCACGGCGGCCCGTTCCGCAATGCGGTGCTGGACGGTGTACTGGACCCGACCCGGACCATCCAGATCGGCATCCGCGGGGCGGCGGAATATCTGTGGGAGTTTTCGCAGGACTCGGGCATGACCGTGGTCCACGCCGAGGACGTCCCGGGCATCGGCATACCGGCGATCATCGAACAGGCGCGCGCCGTGGTCGGCGACGGGCCGGTGTATGTGTCGTTCGATATCGATGGCATCGACCCCTCCTTCGCCCCCGGCACGGGCACGCCGGAGGTCGGCGGGTTGACCACGCGCGAGGTGTTGCAGTTGCTGCGCGGGTTGAAGGGCATCGATGTGATCGGTGGCGATGTGATGGAAGTCGCCCCTCAGTACGACACCACCACCAACACCGCGCATGTGGGCGCGCAGGTGTTGTTCGAGATTCTCAGCCTGATGGTGTTCAGCCCGTCGGTCGGCGCGGGCCGGGTTTAGGTTTGACCATTACGGATTCTGGTGAGACGCCAAAAAGCCCCTCTCCCCTCGCGGGAGAGGGGTTGGGGAGAGGGGGATGTTCGATCGGCCGCAACTGTACCTTGCTTCGCCGCAGCAGCCTGGCCCCCTCTCCCCCGGCCCCTCCCCCACCAGGGGGGAGGGGAGCACCCGTCGCGACCTGGCCAGAATCCTCAAAGCGCCTAGTTTTTATAACAACGAAACAGTGGCTCGCACACTGCAACCAAAACCGCTGGAGAGAAGCATCATGAGCAAAGATTCGAAATTCGGTATCACCCGTCGTACCTTCATCGGTGCCGGCATGGCGGGGGCGGCCTTGCTGTCGTTCCCGACCATCTTGCGTGCCCAGGACCGCTCGCTGAAAGTCGGTGTGTACGGGGGGTACTTCAAGGACTCGTTCGATAATCACATCTTCCCTGAATTCACCAAGGCCACCGGTATCGCGGTGGAGTCCATCGCCGAACCCACCGGCGAGGCCTGGCTGGTGCAGCTGGAGCAGGCCGCGCGTGCCGGCCAGGCCCCGGCGGACCTGTCCATGATGTCCCAGGTGGCCATGCTCAAGGGCCAGTCCACCGAGCTGTGGACACCGCTGGATATGGGCAAAATCAAAAACGCCGACAACCTGCTCGAGCGCTTCATCAGCAAATACCCTGACGGCCGTGTAGCCGGTATCGGAGCGGTGGCCTGGTACATCACCCTGGTCACCAACACCGATGCCTACCCCGAGGCCCCGACCTCCTGGGAGGCCCTGTGGGACCCGGCCAATGCCGACAAGCTCGGCCTGCTGGCGCTGGTGTCCAACTCCTTCCTGCTGGAGGTGACGGCCAAAACCTTCATGGGCGGCACCGATGCGCTGGATACCGAAGAGGGCTTGCTCAAGGCCTTCGACAAGCTGGCCGAGGTCAAGCCCAATGTGCGTCTGTGGTACCGGGACGAGGCACAGTTCGAGCAGGCGCTGAAGTCCGGCGAGATCCCCATGGGCCAGTACTATCACGATGTGACCGGCCTGGCCGCGGCCGATGGGCACCCGGTGCGTTCGACCTTCCCCAAGGAAGGCGGGATTCAGGACTCCGGCTGCTGGGCGCTGTCGCGGGCCTCGACCAAGTCCGAAGAGGCGCATGTGTTCATCGACTTCATGAGCCAGCCGGACATCCAGGCACTGATGTCGCGCAAGGTGGGCACAGCGCCCACGGTCAAGCGCGAGTTGCTCGACTTGTCCGACGAGGAGTTCGCCAGCGTGTCGTCGGACATCGACCCGATCATCCCGCGCTACGATCTCTACCAGACCAAATCCGACTGGCTGAATCAGAAGTGGACCGAGTTGATCGCCGGCTGATCGACTGGTGCCGAGGCTC
>CBFGWV010000327.1:0-5240 GCA_965652545.1 uncultured Candidatus Competibacteraceae bacterium
GCACAAAGGGCTTACAGCGGTGGGTAATTCAAGAGGGGACGCCGGGCTCGCTGCGCCGATAAAACTGGAGGATGGAGATGCAGGATGGGTTGAGCGCGAGCGATACCCATCGCCTCACAACAGCCCCCCTCCCCCCTCGCGGGGGAGGGGTTGGGGGAGAGGGGGATAACTTCTCAGCCGAGAACCCCCGGCAACCACAGCGCAAGCCCCGGGAAGGCCACCAGGAGTCCGATCATCACGAACATCGCCAGCACGAACGGCAGCGTGCCGGAGACAACGTCGGACATTGGGCCGTTGGTGGTGCGGATGCCCTGCACGACGAACAGGTTCAAGCCGATGGGCGGAGTGATCAAGGCGGTTTCGACCAACAGCATCAGCAACACACCAAACCACACCGGGTCGAACCCCAGCGCGAACATCACCGGTGCGATGATCGGGATGGTGGTGATCATCATGGACAAGGTTTCCATGAAGAACCCCAGCACGACGTAGAACACGATGACCACCGCGAGCATCGCGTAGGGTGACCAGCCCAGCCCGGTGATGGCACCGGACAGGCGGTCGGTCAGGCCCACGGAGGCCATCACGAAGTTCAAGAAGTACGCCGCCACGATAATCAGCATCACCATCGCCGTGGTACGCACCGTACCCTCGATAGCGCTGGCCAGCATTGCAAAATTCAGGCGTCGCTTGAGCGCCGCCAGCAGCAGGGCGCCCAGCACACCCAGGGAGGCCGCCTCGGTCGGCGTGGCCCAACCGCCGTAGATCGACCCCAGCACCACCAGAAAAATGAACGCCGGCGGCAGCAGGTCCAGCAGCGCCCGCAGACGGCTGATGCGCACCGCCTCGTCACGGCGGCCGTCCAGCGCCGGCCACAGCAGGCAGGCGCCGAGCACCAGCAGCATGAACAACCCCGCCAGCAACAGGCCGGGCACGATGCCGGCCATGAACAACCGTGGGATCGACGTGTCGGTCAGCACCCCGTAGATGATCATGTTGATCGACGGCGGGATGAGTATCCCCAGCGTCCCGCCGGCAGCCAGCGTGCCCAGGAACAGACGCGAGTCATACCCATGCTTGGCGATCTGCGGCTCGGCCACGGTCCCGACAGTGGCAGCGGTGGCCACCGACGAGCCGGAGGTTGCCGCAAACAACGCGCAGGAGGCGATGTTCGAGTGCATCAACCCACCCGGCAGACGGCCGAGGAACAAAGCCAGGGCATCGTACATGCGGGCGGCGATTCCCGCCCGCAGCAGGATCTCGCCCAACAGGATGAACAAGGGGATGGCCACCAGCAGGAAATCGGTGGTGGTCGACCAGGCGATCTCCCCCAGCGCCCGATGCAAGGGCAGCCGCGAGAACGCCTCCGAGAGCGTCAGGGCCAGCAGGGCGAGCACCGCCGCCACCGGGATGGCCAGCGCCGCCAGCCCCAGCAACAATCCCAGGGACAGGGGAATCATGTCCGCACCCCCAGCCCACCGGCATCCACTTGCCGCGCCTCGTCCAGCTCGTCGCTGGCGGTGCGCACGCCGGCCAGCCGCTTGACCGTGCCCAGGTCGGCACAGGCCAGCGCATGCACGGCCCGCAGTAGCAGGATCAGGTTGACGAACAGGAACATGCACAAGCCGGCGTACCAGAGGATTTGCGGAATCCACAGCGGTGTCTGCAACGGCGTGTTGGCGATGGAGCCGCGCCGCAGCGTGGTCTCCAGCACCGTCCAGCCGTAGTACCACAAGCCGCCGGCCAGCAGACCCAGGGCCACCAGGCCGAGCACGTCCAGCAACGCCTGCCAGGGCCGTCCGAGCCGCTCGTGCAAGGCGTCGATGCGGATATGCGCGCGCCCCAGCAAGGTGTAAGCAAACCCCCAGGTGCAGGTGATCGCCAGGGCGTAGCTGGAGAGCTCGTCCGCACCGCCGACCGACACCCCGAACAGCTTGCGCGCCACCACATCGAAGGCCACCAGACAGGCGGCGGCGATCAGCAAACCGCCGCAGCCCCATACCGCCGCCTGCAACAGCCGTCCGCACCAGTGCGTCAGGCGATCCAGAATCCGGCCCATGACAATCCCCCCTCTCAATCGTCGGTGCGGCTGGCTTACTGCGCCTTCAGCGAGACGACCTCGCCGACCGAAGCGTTCCAAGCCTGGGCGCAGGACTCGCCGCAGCGCTCGGCCCATTGCGGCACGACCACCGTCGTGAGCACCTCCTGCACCTTGGCCAGGTCGGCGTCGGTAACCGGCACCAGAGTCATGGCCGCCGCTTCGCCGAAATCGCACTGCCCACCGGTGTTACAGGATATGCCCTGCTCAGACTCATAGGCCGCGGCGGTCCAGATGTCGTCCTCCAGGCGCGCGATCTCGGTTTCGAGGAACGTCTGCACGGCCGGGTCCAAGCCGTTCCAGGCGTCGGTGCTCACCGCATGCATGACCTGGCTCCAGCCCACCGGCAAAGCGATCAGGTGCGTGGCCACTTCGTGCCACTTCGCGGAGTAACCGGACAACGAGCCGGTGATGGCACAGTCGACCACGCCCTTCTGCATCGACGGCACCACCTCGGAGAACGCCATGGTGACCCCGGTACCGCCAAGGGTTTCGACAAACTCGGCCAGGGTGCGGTTGGCGGTGCGCACCTTCTTGCCGGCCAGGTCGTCCAGGCGGCTGATGGGGGTGTTGCAGAAGATCACCTGAGCCGAGTACGGCCAGATGCCCAGCAGCTTGATGTCGTACGCCGAGGCGTAGCGCTCGGCCAGTACCGGCTTGAAGGCATCGGAGATACGCCGTGCGGTCTCCACGTCCGGGGCCAGGCCGGCCAGGTCGATGGCCTCGTTCATGGCATCGTCGGCGGCAAGATAGCCGAGCACGGTGGAACCGAAGTCGACCACCCCCTGCTCCATCAGGCGCACGACCTCATTGCCCTTGAGCCCCATGTCGTTGAACCCCTGGACAGTCACCGAGACGGCGCCGCCGGAGGCCTCGGGGATATGCTCCTCCCAGAACGGCTTCTCGAAGTTCTTGTACTGGCTGAGGTTCGACCAGGTGCCGACCACGTTCAATTCGGTGGCCGGCAGGTCGGCGGCCAGTGCCGGGGCAGCGGCCATCAGGCCGGCCAGCACGGCGATGCAGCGGGTATTGGTGAACATCATGGTCTTCTCCTCGGTCGCCTTTTGTGTGGCGTTGTCATCAATCAAAGCACGGCCAAATCGGCGTTGCGCGCATCCGTGATCAACATGCAGCCGGGCGCGTGGGTGATGCAGAAATCCACCTTGGCACGGCGGATCACAGCCTGCGGTGTCACACCGCAGGCCCAGAACACGGGAATCTCGCCATCGTCCACGACGGTCGGGTCCCCGTAATCGGGTCGGGACAAATCAGCGATGCCGATGGCGCGCGGATCGCCCAGGTGCACCGGAGCGCCGTGCACCGCCGGAAAGCGGCTGGTGATCTGGATGGCGCGGATGGCGTGGACGGGCGACATCGGCCGCATGGTGACGACCATCGGGCCACCGAAGCGCCCTACCGGCGCGGTGGCAAGACTGGTGTCGAACATCGACATGTTGTGACCGCGGTCGATATGGCGCAGCGGCACACCGGCGGTGATCAGCGCCTCCTCGAAGGAAAACGAACAGCCGATCACGAAGGCGACCAGATCGTCCCGCCAAAACGCGTCGACATCGGTGCACTCCTCGACGATTTCGCCCTTGCGCCAGACCCGGTAGCGCGGCACATCGCGGCGGAGATCCAGATCCGCGCCCAGCGTGGGAATGCCGACCGCGCCGGGCTCGCTGACGCCGATGACCGGGCAAGGCTTGGGGTTGCGCTGGCAGAACACCAGAAACTCATGGGCCACCGCCTCGGGCAGGATGGCCAGATTACCCTGCACAAACCCCGGCGCCAGCCCAGAGGTCTGCCCGGTGTATTCGCCGCGGCGGATACACCGGCGCGTCTCAGCGGCGCTCAGGTTCTCGGGTCGGGAGGGCGTCAGTGTCATCGTCAAACCACCGGCTGAAGGATGGTTTGATGATCGATCCGGATTAGTTATGCGTCCAATTTATTGTTCGTATAATTTTCAACAAGTATTTCTTATTCATCAGCACAGGCGACCGCAATGCCGCTGACCGCCTCGATGAGCGCAGTCACCCCCAGCGCGGGGAAAGTGACGGTGAACGGCAGCGGGTCGAGTTCGGCATCGGCATCGACCTGCAAGATCCGCAGCCGTCCGGCGGCGACATCGTCACGCACCATGAATGCCGGCAGCGGAGCCACACCGACACCGGCGAGGGCAAGCTTGTGATTGGTGGCCAGCGACCCCGAGGCAATCAGCCGCGAGCCGGACTTGCCGAGCTTTTGCAGCCGCCGGCTCAGCGCGATGGTCGGCCGGGTGCGGCGCGGGTAGGTGATGATCGGAAACGCGCACAGCGCCTCCAACCCCAACAGGCCATCGGGCAGGTCCAGCACCGGGCTGGCCACCCAGATGAGCTCGTAGGTGCATAAATGCCGGTTGTGCAGATTCGGCTCAGCGACAGGCCCCAGCAGAAAGCCCATATCCAGCTCCCGCGTCACCAGCAGATCACGCAGATGTGGAGTGGTGTCGACGGTGAGTTCGAGCTCGACCCGCGGATAGGTCTGGTTGACGCGGCGAATGAACTCCGGCAACCAGTCGTGGACGATGGTCTCCGACACGCCCAGGCGCACGACGGCGGCCAGGGTTTCAGGGTCGGCCACGGCCATTCGCGCCTGCTCGCGCAGCAGGCTCATCCGCTCGGCATAGACGGCGAACGCCCTGCCCTCGGGGGTGGGGGTGACTTCGCGGTTGCTGCGATCGAGCAGCCGCTTACCCAGCTCGCGCTCCAGCGCGGCGATGCGCAGGGAGACATTGGGCTGCGTCGTGTTGAGCCGTTTGGCGGCCTTGCTGAAACTGCGCGCGGCGACGACGGCGAGAAAGGTTTCGATCTGGTCCAGGTCCATGAGGGGGTCCGCAGGGTTCAGGGCATGATGGCATGGGTTGGGGGAATGGCGTGCGGGTGGGGGCAGCGGTGTTCGGGGTGGCGGTGGTGTTCGCGGGCAGCGGGTGGTGAGTAGCGGGTAGCGGGTAGCGGGTGGTGAGTAGCGGGTAGCGGGCGGTGGGTGGCTGCCGCGGGCGGCGGCGGGTGGGTGAACACCGCCCGCAGGCCGGGGGCAGGCCGGCCTGACTCGCCGTGAACACATCCGTGTGGGCTCGACGGCCGCATCCCTGCGGCCGACG
>CBFGWV010000328.1:0-5237 GCA_965652545.1 uncultured Candidatus Competibacteraceae bacterium
AAGACCGAGGCGGTCATCCGCTACGAGTACACCGAGCGTGGCGACAACCCGCCGGAGGCCGCTCTGGAGCAGGCCGAGGCTCGACTGGCCTACACCCGTCGGCCGAGCACTGAGATGGAGGTGTGTGCCTCGCGCCAGAGTGTGGAGACCTTCGCCCGCGGGCAAGGCATCTGGACCGGTTTACCGGTCCAGGAACGTCGCGAACAACTGGGGCATATGGCCCAGCTGGTGGAGGAGATGTACCCCACCTTCCGCTGGTTCTTGTATGACGGGCTGGCCCGATTTTCGGTCCCCTACACCATTTTCGGGCCACGCCGGGCCGCCTTGTACCTGGGCGACATGTACTTCGTATTCAACGCCAGCGATCAGATTCAGGCCTTAGCCCGGCATTTCGACGATCTGATCCGTGGCTCCATCATTCAACCCACCGACATCGGTGGCTTTCTCAAAGGACTATTGGATGACCTCGGCGACTGACGGCCTCGTATCCCTGGGGATGTACGATTTGCCTGAACTGCACGACACGACCGATGCCTGGTGGCGTGGTGTACGGCATTGGCTGGCGCACTATGGCGTACCCTCACCCTCGGCGCTGGAGCGGGGCTTGTCGCTGTCGGCCATCTGGGGTGCGCCGGATCTCCTGCTCGCCCAGACCTGCGGGTTTCCCTACGTGTATGCGCTTGGTGGGCGGGTGCGGTACCTCGCCACACCGGTTTACGACGCGCCGGGCTGCGAAGGATCACGCTATTGCAGCGCCCTCATCGTTCGTGCAGGGGATGCTGCCCAATCACTGGAGGATCTGCGCGGACGCCGTGCGGCGATCAACGACAAGGCGTCGCAGTCGGGCATGAACGCTCTGCGTCATGCGGTGGCGCCGCTCAGTGTGCAAGGGCGATTCTTCGCCGATGTGATCGTCAGCGGTGGGCACCGTGAGTCTATCGCCAGGGTGCGAGAGGGCGATGCCGATGTCGCCGCCATCGATGCGGTTACGTGGGCGTTGCTCGGCGATGTCGCCGCAGGGGAGCTGGGGGGGCTGCGCGTGCTTGGGTGGACCGTCGCGGCCCCGGGGCTGCCGTTGATCACCGCCGGGGGAGTCAGCGACGAGCGCTTGGATGTGTTGCGCCGCGCGCTCCAGGCGGCCGTGACCGACCCTGGCTTGGCCGACACCCGTCGCCGTTTGCGGTTGTCCGGTATCAGCGTGTTGGCCGAGGATGCCTATAGCGAAATCGGCCGGATCAGCGATCAGGCCGTCCGCCTGGGCTACGCCGAGCTGGCCTGAGCGTCGAGCAGTGCCAGCACCTCGGTGCCGTGATCGCCGGTGCGCGGGTTCTCGATGATGTGCCGTATCACGCCATCCGGTCCGATGATGACCGTCAACCGATTGCTGACCCCCATGGCCACCATGGCCAAGCCGCGAATCCCGCGGCCCCAAGCGCCATAGGCGCGTGCAATCTGTCCGTCGATGTCGGCGATCAAGGGGAAGTCGAGCCGGTACTTTGTTGCGAATCGCCGATGGCTGGCCTCGTCCTGGGCCGATACGCCAACAATGGCCGCACCCCGCGCCTGGATCTGAGCGTTCGCATCGCGCAGCGCGCAGGCTTGGCGGGTGCATCCGGGCGTGTCGTCCATGGGGTAGAAAAACAGCACCAGGGTACGGCCGGCGTAATCCGCCAGCCGTACGGGTGAACCGTCGGCGTCAGTGCCGGAGAATGCCGGCGCCTGGTCGCCCACCACCGGCGGTTTCACCAGTGGATGCCGCGGGTGAGTTGCGCGAACGCAATCTGCTCTGGCGAAGCCGATGCGGACTGGTCCTTGATGCCGCGCGCCGCGGCGGAGTCCGGAAACAGGCGAAACGCCGTGTTCAGGATCACCTGTGTGGCCTTGGGTGCGATGGTGTGCATGAGCTGAGCGAAAATGCCCATACGGGTGGCGATCCGGGTGGGTTTGTGGATGATCGCCTCGACCACGAGGTCGGCGGCTTCCTCGGGGCTGAGAGTGGGAATATGGTTGTAGATGGCCGTCGGCGCGATCATCGGCGTGCGCACCAAGGGCATGTTGATGGTGGTAAAGCTGATGCGCTTGTCAGCGAACTCGGACGCCGCACAGCGCGAGAACGCATCCAGCGCCGACTTGGAGGCGACGTACGCCGAGAAGCGTGGCGCGTTCGACAACACCCCGATGGACGAAATATTGATGATATGCCCGCGTCGGCGGTCCATCATCGTCGGCAACACGCCAAGGGTCAGCCGTAACGCACCGAAATAGTTGAGGTTCATGGTGCGTTCGAAGTCATGGAAGCGATCGAACGAATGCTCTACCGCGCGACGGATCGAGCGGCCGGCATTGTTCACCAGGATCTCCACCGCGCCGTGATCGGCCAGCACCTGCGCAATCAGTGCATCGCAGGCCTGCATGTCCGAGATATCAGCCGAATAGAAATGCGCCGTGCCGCCGCGGGACTCGATCTCCTCCAGCGTGGTCTTGAGTTTCTCAGGGTCGCGGGCCACCAGGATGACCTTGGCGCCGGCGTCGGCCAGCTTCAGCGCGGTCGCCTTGCCGATGCCGGACGATGCCCCCGTGACCATGACGACACGCCCGCCCACATGGGTGGCGAGGCTGCGGTCGATGTGCAGGTCCGGATCGAGGTGGCGCTCCCAGTAGTCCCATAGCCGCCAGGCGTAGTCCTCCAGGCGCGGGACCTGGATTCCGCTGCCGGCCAGTGCCCGCTCGGTGTTGCGGTTGTCGTAGCGGGTGGGCCAGTTGATGAACCTCAGCACCTCATCCGGCATGCCGAGGTCGGCCAGAATTTGCCGGCTGATACGGCGCACCGGCGGTATGGCGGCCAGCCCCATACGCACCATCGGCGGGATGACATCCAGCAGCTTGGCGTTGACGCGCATGGTCATCTGCGGCGCATGGGCCGCCTTGGCGAAGATGTTCAGCGCATCGCCGATACGGCGCGGCTGCGGGTCCACCAGGTGGAAGCACTGGCCGTCGAGGTTCTTCGCATGGGCCAGGTGGTCCATGGCATCGACCACGAAATCCACCGGCACCATATTGATGCGTCCGCCCTCCAGGCCGACGGTGGGCATCCAAGCCGGCAAGGTGTCGCGCATCTTCTGGATGAGTTTGAAGAAGTAATACGGCCCGTCGATCTTGTCCATTTCGCCGGTCTTGGAGTCGCCGACGACGAACCCCGGTCGGTAGATCCGCCAAGGCCGATGGCATTCACGGCGCACGATACCCTCGGCATCGTGTTTGGTGCGAAAGTATGGGTGCTCCAGCCCTTCGGCTTCCTCGAACATGTCCTCGCGGAACGTCCCCTGGTACAGACCGGCCGCGGCGATGGAGCTGATGTGGTGAAAGCACCCGGCCTTCAGTTCCTCGCCCAGACGCACGACCGCACGCGTGCCCTCCACGTTGGCGACGAACTGCGAATGAGCATCCGCCTTCAGATCGTAGATCGCGGCCAAGTGGAACAGGTGCCGGATCTTGCCGCTCATCAGCGCCTTGTCTTCGGCGCTGATGCCGAGGCCGGGGGCGGCGAGGTCGCCGCGGATGGGTACCACCCGGTCGCGTCCGACGCCCCAGCGCGTGTACAAGGCGGCGAGATTATCGCTGTCGGGGTTGCGGACCAGGATGTAGATCTTGCCGCGGCGGGCAATGAGCTTCTCGACCAGACGGCGGCCGATGAACCCTGTGGCGCCGGTCACCAGATAGGTCATGGGGAGGACTCCTCAAAGCGCGATGTCGTTTGCCGGCCGATCCGGCGGATTGGATTGATGTTCACTGTAGTGAGTCCACGATACGCAACCACCCCCCGGAAGGTGGGGGCCGGCATCGCCCACCCACCCGGGGGGTGTGGGTGCCCGCCGTCGTGTTGCACTTTGCTGATCGCCTAGCGCAACGATGCGACCAGATCTACATAACGCTGCATTGCGTCGGTCTGCGATAGCCCCTTGAGTTTGGTCCAGGCGTCGTACTTGGCTCCACCGACAAAATCGGTAAACCCCGGGCGCTCGCCTTGCACATCGCCGGCGGTCGCCTGCTTGTACAGCGCGTACAGTTTGAGAAGGTTGTCGTTGCTGGGACGGCGGGGCAGCTGCTTGCTGTTGGCCACGGCGGTGTCGAACTGGGATTGAAGATCGGGCATGGGTGTCTGTCTCGAATCGGTCGTGAACAAGATGATGATGATGGCGGTTGAAATGTAATCAGGCCGGCCGATCGGCGCCCCCCGCGAAGGAGGGGCCGCGAAACGGGCGGACCACATGGGGAAGACGAACGATGATCAAGCGGCAACGCATGTCGGGTGTGGATACCGCCTGGTTGCGGATGGACAGTCCGACCAACCTGATGATGATCACCGGTGTGCTCATCCTGGACCAGCCCATGGATGCCGACCATCTGAAGGCCACCCTGGCGCGGCGCTTTCTCAGCTATCGACGGTTTCGCCAGCGGGTGGTGGAGCGTGCGGGCGCCCGCTTTTGGGAAGACGACGCCTTGTTCGACATGGATGCCCATGTCCACTGTGTCGGCCTGCCGGAGCCGGGCGGCAAGGCCGGTCTGCAACAGCTGACCAGCGACCTGATGAGCTCGCCGCTGGATTCGACCAAGCCGCTGTGGCAGATGCATCTGATCGAGCACTATCACGGCGGCAGTGCACTGGTGGTACGCATCCATCATTGCTATGCCGATGGCATCGCCCTGATCCGCGTGATGCTCGATCTCACCGACGATGCCCATGGCAGCCCGCTGGGTGGGCAGGTTGTGCAGTCGTCTGCGGATGGCGGTGGGGACGCGCTCGGGCGGTTGTTCAATCCAGTCAACAAGTTGGTCAATGGGGCGTTCAAGACCGGCAGCGGTCTGGTCTCGCAGGGTTTGGCGCTGGCACGAAACCCGGGCAAGGCGATGGCGCTGGCTCGCGAGGGTGTCGGCCTTGCCGGCGAGGCGGCGCGCATTGCGTTGATGTCGGGGGATACGCCGACACGTTTCAAGCGCACCCCCGGGGTGCGCAAGCAAGTGGCCTGGTGCGAGCCGCTGCCGTTGGCGCAGATCAAAGACGTCGGCAATGCTCTGGGGTGTTCGGTCAACGATGTGCTGCTCAGTTGCGTGGCCGGTGCGTTGCGCGGGTATCTGGCCGACCATGGCGAGCCGACGGACGGTGTCGAGTTGCGTGCCGCGGTGCCGGTGAATCTGCGCCCCATGGATGCGGCGCGCAATCTGGGTAATTGCTTTGG
>CBFGWV010000329.1:0-5226 GCA_965652545.1 uncultured Candidatus Competibacteraceae bacterium
CACCACCCCACGGACCCCCTTTTGACCGACCCCGTCCTTCAACTCTCCGGCATCAGCAAACGCTTCGGCCCGTTGCTGGCCAACGATGACATCAGCTTGGACCTGGGTCGCGGCGAGGTGCTCGCGCTGCTGGGCGAGAACGGCGCGGGCAAGAGCACGCTGGTGTCGATTCTCTTCGGTCACTACACCGCCGACGCGGGCCGGATCACCGTCTTCGGCCAGCCCCTGCCACCGGGCAACCCGAAACTCGCCCTGGCCGCGGGTATCGGCATGGTGCATCAGCATTTCACCCTGGCGGACAACCTCACGGTGCTGGACAACGTCATGCTTGGCACCGAGCCGCTGTGGCGCCCGCTCACCCGCGCCCGCCAGGCCCGCCGCCGGCTGGCCGAAATGGCGATGCGTTTCGGCCTGACGGTCGACCCCGACGCCCGCGTCGGCAGCCTGTCGGTGGGCGAGCGCCAGCGGGTAGAGATCCTCAAAGCGCTGTACCGCGGCGCGCGGATACTCATACTCGACGAGCCCACGGCGGTGCTCACCCCACAAGAGGTCGAGTCGCTGTTCGCCACCTTGAAGCAACTGGTCGGCGAGGGTTTGTCCATCATCTTCATCAGTCACAAGCTCGATGAGGTCGTAACCATCGCCCATCGTATCGCCGTGCTGCGCGGCGGCCGTCTGGTGGCGACCCGGCCGGCGGCCGGGGCAACCAAGGCGGCGCTCGCCGAGCTCATGGTCGGGCGGGCCGTGGCCATGCCCAAGCGTGGCGAACAGCCCCCGGGGCCGGTGGTGCTGCGGCTGGACGCGGTCAGCGTGCATGCCGCCAAGCCCTTGCACGGTATCGACCTGAGCGTGCACGGCGGTGAGATCCTGGCCATCGCCGGTGTCTCAGGCAACGGCCAGACCACACTGGCGGAGTTGCTCTCGGGGTTGATCGCCCCGTCGGCCGGGGCGCTCACCCTGACCGACGAGACTTTGCCCGCGAAACCGGCCGCCTGGGTCGCCGCGGGAGTGGCGCGCATCCCGGAGGACCGCCACGCCGTTGGCGTGGTCGGCGACCTCACCGTTTGGGAGAACGCCATCACCGAGCGCCTGGCCAGCCCCCGCTTCGCCCGCGCCGGGCTGGTGCGGCGACGTGCGGCGCGGGCGTTCGCCGCCGATCTGGTACAGCGTTTCGACGTGCGCCTGGCCGGGCTGGAGGTGCCGGCACGCACACTCTCGGGCGGCAACATGCAAAAGCTCATCCTCGGGCGCGCCTTGTCGGTAAGCGACGGCGCCACCCCACGGCTGATCGTCGCCAGCCAGCCGACCTGGGGGCTGGATATCGGCGCGGTGGCCTATGTGCACCGCTGCCTGCTCGAGGCCGCCGCCGCGGGGGCGGCGGTGGTGCTGATCTCGGAGGACCTGGATGAAATCTTCGCCCTCGCCGACCGGATTGCGGTCATCCACGGCGGTCGTCTGTCGCCGGCGCGTCCGCGCGCGGCCTGGACCTTGAGCGCCATCGGCCTGGCCATGGCCGGGGAGGACCGCCATGCGGTTTGAGGCCCGCGAGCGCGTATCGGCGCGCCATCGGGTGGCCGCACCGCTGGGTGCCGTGGCCTTTACCCTGGCGGTGTGCTCCCTGCTGGTGGCCTGGGCCGGTGCGCCGGTCGGCCAAGCCTACCTGCTGCTGGTGCAAGGGGCGTTCGGCTCGACCTTTGCGATCACCGAAACACTCACCCGCGCCACGCCGTTGATCCTCACCGGGCTGGCCGTGGCCGTGGCCTTCCGCGCGCGTCTGTACAACATCGGCGCCGAGGGTCAGTTGTATCTCGGCGCCTTGGCGGCCGTGGCGATCGGCGGCCAGCACGCCGGCGGCGGCTTGGGCCTGCCGCCGCTGCTGTTGTTCCCGCTCATGCTCGCCGCCGGTGCAGCCGCCGGGGCGGTGCTACTGCTGGGACCGGCACTGCTGAAGATCCGCTTAGGTGTAGACGAGGTCGTCACCACCTTGCTGTTGAACTTCGTTGCGCTGTTGTTCGTCTCGATGATGCTCGATGGCCCGATGAAAGACCCGCTCGCGCTGGGCTGGCCGCAATCGGTCGCGTTGCTGCCGCAGATGGAGTTCAGCCGTCTGATCCCGCGCTCGCGGGTGCATAGTGGTTTGCTCATGGCCTTGGGGCTGGCCGTCCTGCTGTGGGCGGTGATGCGCTTCTCCAGCTTCGGCCTGCGTATGCGCGCGGTGGGCGCCAACGCCCGCGCGGCCGCGTTCGCGGGCATGCGGGTGGACGGGGTGATGATCCGCACCGCCCTGCTCTCCGGTGCGCTGGCGGGGCTGGCCGGCGTCGGCGAGGTCGCCGGCCGCGCCGGCTACGTCACCCTGGACATGTCGCCGGGTTACGGGTACTCGGGCATCGTCATCGCCATGCTCGCCGGCCTGCATCCGCTGGCGGTGGTGGCCTCGGCCTTGTTCGTGGCGGCGGTGCTGGTGGGCGCGGACAGCATGAGCCGCGCCATCGGGGTGCCCAATGTCATCGCCGATGTCATCGTCGCCACCGCCTTGCTGGCCATGCTGGTGGCCACCCTGCTGACCCGCTACCGCATCCGCTGGGGGCGGGCATGAGCGATCTGGCCGACATCCTCGTGAACGCCAGCTTCTGGGTGGCGGTACTGCGCGTCGCCACGCCGCTGATCCTCGGTACGCTGGGCGTGCTCTTGTGCGAGCGCGCAGGCGTGTTGAACCTCGGTATCGAAGGGATCATGGTCGCCGGGGCGTTCAGCGGTTGGCTGGCGGTCTATTCTGGCGCCGACCTGTGGGTGGGCGTCCTGGCCGCCGCCGCGACCGGCGCGGCGTTCGGCCTGCTGCATGGCATCCTGACCGTGCCGCTGGCCTTGTCTCAGCATGTCGCCGGCCTGGGGGTGACGTTGCTGGCGACCAGCCTGTCCTATTACGCCTACCGGGTGGTCTTCCCGCGCGTGTCCACGCCGCCCACGGTCGAGCCGTTCCCACCGCTGAGCGCTTTGGCCGGTATTCCGCTGATCGGGCCGGTGCTGGCCGAACAGACGGCGCTCACACTGTTGGCCCTGGCCCTAGTGCCGTTGCTGGCGTGGTTTCTCTACCGCACGCCGGCGGGGCTGGCGGTGCGCATGGTGGGCGAGAACCCAGCCGCCGCCGAAGGCCAGGGGTTGAACGTCATCGCCGTACGCATCGCCGCCATCATGGCCGGCTCGGCCCTGATGGGCGTGGCCGGTTCGTTCCTGACCTTGTCGGCCTTCAATGCGTTTTTCTTCAACATGGTCAACGGCCGTGGCTGGATCTGCGTCGCCCTGGTGGTGTTCGCCTCCTGGCGGCCGGGCAAGGCCTTGCTCGGGGCCGTGTTGTTCGCGGCCTTCGATGCGCTGCAACTGCGTCTGCAACAGGCCAGCGGAGCGGCCCTGCCCTACCAGCTGTACCTGATGCTGCCCTATCTGCTGTCCATCCTGGCCCTGGTGATCATGGCGCGCCGGGCGGCGTATCCTCAGGCCTTGATGAAACCCTATCGCAAAGGCGAACGGTGACGTGATGCTCGATCTGATCGTCCGCAACTGCACCCTGCCCACCGGCGAAACCGGCCTCGACATCGGCGTGGCCGACGGCCGCATCGTCACCGTGGGGCCGGCGTTGACGGCCACCGCACACACGACAATCGATGCGGGCGGCCAGTTGCTCACCCCGCCGTTCGTCGATGCGCATTTCCACATGGACTCCACCCTCAGCTACGGCCAGCCGCGGGTGAACGAATCCGGCACCTTGCTGGAGGGCATCGCACTGTGGGGCGAGCTCAAGCCGCTGCTCACCCAGGAGGCCATCGTCGAGCGGGCGCTGGCCTATTGCGAGCTGGCCATCACCCGCGGGCTGCTGGCCATCCGTTCGCACGTGGACGTGTGCGACGACCGGCTGCTGGCGGTAGAGGCGTTGCTCCACGTGCGCGAGCGGGTCAAGCCGTACATCGACCTGCAACTGGTGGCCTTCCCACAGGATGGCGCCCTGCGCGCCCCCGGCGCCCTGGCCAACCTCAAGCGGGCGCTGGATATGGGGGTGGACGTCATCGGTGGCATCCCCCACTTCGAGCGCAGCATGGCCCAGGGGGCCGAATCCGTACGCATACTCTGCGAGCTGGCCGCCGAGCGCGGGCTGCCGGTGGACATGCACTGCGACGAGAGCGACGACCCACTCTCCCGCCATATCGAATCGCTGATCTTCGAGACCCAACGTCTGGGCTTGCACGGGCGGGTGACTGGCTCGCACCTCACCTCCATGCATTCCATGGACAACTATTACGTCTCCAAGCTGCTGCCGCTGATGCGGGAGGCCGGTGTGGCCGCCATCGCCAACCCGTTGATCAACATCACCTTGCAAGGCCGTCACGACAGTTACCCCAAGCGCCGCGGCATGACGCGGGTGCCGGAGATGCTCAAAGCCGGCATCCCCGTCGCCTTCGGCCACGACTGCGTCATGGACCCCTGGTACAGCCTGGGCTCGGCCGACATGATCGAGGTCGCCCATATGGGCTTGCACGTGGCCCAGATGACCAGCCAGACCGGCATGCGTCAGGCATTCGAGGCCGTGACCGCCACACCGGCCCGGATCCTCGGCCTGGGTGGCTACGGCCTGGCACCGGGCTGCAAAGCCGACTTCGTCCTGCTTCAGGCCACCGATGTCATCGACGCCATCCGCCTGCGCCCGCCGCGGCTGCACGTGGTCCGCAACGGACGGATCATAAGCACCACCGCCCCGGTCATCCCGCGCGGCACCGCGCTGCGCTGAGCTTGACCCCATCGCCCGAAGAGGCGATCTTCCCCGGCGGATTCCGGCGTTGGAGCCGGGTGTGTTCGGACGACAGGGAGACTCACCGCGAACACCATGCCCCCAACTGCGCCGGCCACCGCCCGGCGGGTGTTGATCACTGCCATTGATCTGTTCACCGGCAGTGGACCCGTCGAGGCCGACTACCGCCGCCTGATCGAACGCACGCCCACGACCGAATTCGTGTACTTCTCTCGCGGTGCGGACCTCGATGCCGCAGGCCGATTGCCGGCCAACGCCCATCCGCTACGCCTGCGCGAGGACGTGCGCCCGCGCCCGTTCGTACCCGGCCCCCTGCCCTCGCGCACCGTGTGGCGTCACCGCCAACTCGCGCTGGCCATGGCCGCCTCGGTGCCGGGCCGCTGGTTCGATGAGGTCGAAGTCCCCGCCGGCATGCCCTTGGGCGA
>CBFGWV010000330.1:0-5223 GCA_965652545.1 uncultured Candidatus Competibacteraceae bacterium
CTGGCCATGTCCACCCGGTACCAGTTGACCAGCAGCAAGCGCACCAGACGCATCATGCGTCGATCTCCTCATCGTCCACGATGGCCGGTTCGTCGTCCACCTCGGCCAGGGCGGCCAGACGCTCCAGTACCTTGTGCCCGGCGACCAGACGCACGCTGGGCAGAATGCGCAGCATCGGCAGCCCGTCCTCGTCCGCCTCGCCGGTCTCCACCAGGCTGTGGCGGCGCAGCCGCACCAAGGCCTCGCGGTACTCGGACAGCTTCGGCCGTGGTCGGCCCAGCAGCGTCTCGTAGCGACCCAGCAGAACCTCCGACGCCACGGTGACGGCGCCCTCGCGCACCTGGAAGCGTTCCATGCCCTCCTCGTACAGCAAACGCAAACAGAGGATGAGCAGACTCTCCACCAGCTTGAGCCGTGCAAAGCTTTCGCTGGCGGTGGGCAACAGACCGATCATGCCGAAGTCGTCGTCCCGGTGCAGGGTCCAGCCGATGGCGTCGAACAGGTTGGTGAAGTAATCCTGATGGTTGGCCACCCTGCGGTAGGCCTCGCGGTCGCGCGGGCGCTCGCGCAGCAGGAACTGGCGCTCCATCAGCACACGCGCGCTCTCGCGCAAGTCCTCCGGCTGCACATCGCCATGACGTTCGCAGAGTTGGCGCATATCACGAAGCATGGTGGCCTCCTTGGCGGTGAACGACGAACCCGGGGCAGCGCAGCCAGTCGTTGTCGATCCACTCCTCGAGCGGCTCGACACGGTAACGCTGGCGCAGCCGCCCGGCGCCGGGCAGGTGGTCGAGGTGGCGAACATGGGTGAACGCGATGAACTCCTCCACCGAAGCCACCGCCATGGCGGCGCCGGACTTGCTCAAGCTGCCGGCCATCTGTGTCTCCAGGTAACGGGCGATACGGTTGGGGTCGATGCGGCGGCGGTCCAGATAAGCGCGCATGGCCGCCTGGCGGGCCCGCACCGCAGGGTCGTCCGTGGCGGCCTTGAGCGGCCGCGCCTCCGGCGTCGGGCGCTGGCGCGAGGGCTCGCGCAGGCTGCCGGTGCACACCGGTAGCGCATCGGCCAGCGGCAGCACGGCGAGGCTCTGGTCGGCATCGTCCAGACGCGCGGTGGCCGTCGCCACTTGGCGCAGCAAGGCCGCGATGCGCGTGGCCAGGCCCGGTTGACTGCGATCGAGATAACGCACCGTGTCGGCCACGCGCTGCTCGACCTTGTTGCGGTAACGCTCCACCCGCGCCAGATGGCCGTCGAGCTGCTCGAAAATGCGCCGCAGGCGGTCGATGTCCGCATTCAGCGCATCCCAGGCAACCTCCGCGTCCTCCTCGCCGGTCTGGGCCATAAAACCCGCCACCAGGGCCCGCTTGCAATCCAGATCCTGCTCCAGACGGCGCACGCCGGCGAGTATCTGCATGCGAAAGCGAAACGGATTGTTGCGCGTCTTCAGCCGCTTGTAGTCCTGCACCAGAAAGCGGTCGACGAAATCGTCGAAGAACGCCCCCAACACCTTGCGGTGATCATCCAGCCCAGCCAACTCATCCAGCAGCCCCTTGAGGCCGTAGATCATCGTGTTCAAGTGCTGGGTAAACCGCCGCGCCTCCCGCGCCGCCTGGCGAAACGCCAGCGCCTGACCTGTCGGGTCCTCCAACGCCTTTTGCACGTTGTTGTGGATGGACAGCACCATGCCACCGTAGAACACCCGGTCCGGACGGGCCACATCCATCAACGCCGCCCATAGCGTCCCCACCGCCGGCGGCACCGTCACCCGCACCCGGTAGCCTTCCGTCTCCTCCTCGAACCAGCCGGCCCGCAGCAACCGCTGGTATGCCCGCGCCGCCGGGCTCGCCTCCGTCAACGCCGCCGGCAGATCCTCATCGGCTTCCGCCTGCCAGGCCACCGCCAACACCGCCAGACGCTCCTCGATCTCCTGCCGCACGCTCTCGCGCGAGGGGAAGACATCGGCGTGGATCTGGTCGAAGAACAGCGGGTGCAGGTCCAGGATCAGCGAGGCGTACAGGCGCCGGTTCGGCCCGGCCAAAGGGGAGAAGAGCCGATCGGAAAGACGGTCGAAGAGGTGGGACATGGGGGAGCTTTGAGTCTTGGGTTTAAGTGCGGGGTTGAAAAATTCCGGGGCGGATTGTCTCACGAAACGCGGCGTGGCCCGGGATGGCCGCTTTGAGTACGGGAGGATCGTCGCACGAACCGGCCATAAAAGCGGACACATTCCCTAACATCAATACACAACTATATGTTATAAAAGCAAAATATTTGCTCTCAAAGTGGCCTGGAAACCGGCCATGCGCAAGGCGGCCATGACAATCCATGACGACGGCGAGCCGATCAGCCTGTTCGAACCGCTGATGGTGAGTGAAGGCTCACCGCACCGGTGCGGCCTGAACGATCTCGCGCTGGAGCTTGCCGAGCGCGCGGCCGCCTTCCGGAGCCGCCTGCCGTACTCGATCGCCTCAGCACTCTCCGATCTCGTCCGCTCGATGAACTGCTACTACAGCAATCTTATCGAGGGGCACGATACGCATCCGGTCGATATCGAGCGGGCTTTGCATGAGGACTACAGCACCGACCCGAGGAAACGCGATCTTCAGCTCGAAGCCAAGGCCCATATCGCAGTCCAACAGTGGATCGACGACGGCGGCTTGACGGAGCCACCCACGTCGCCGGCCCTGATCCGTGAGATTCACAGGCGCTTCTGCGAGCTACTGCCCGGGGATCTTCTGTTCGTCGCCTCGCCGAGCACCGGTGAGCGCATCCCTGTGGTCCCCGGCGCGCTTCGCGAACACAATGTCGAGGTGGGCCGCCACGTCGCGATCAGCCCCGGTGCCGTACCACGTTTTCTGGATCGCCTGCATGAGGCCTACCAGCGGCGTGGGCGCATAGAGGCCATTCTCGCTGCGGCCTGTGGCCACCACCGCCTGCTGTGGGTCCATCCCTTTCTCGACGGCAACGGGCGAGTCGCCCGACTGATGTCCTACGCCATGCTGCGTCAATCCCTGGACACTGGCGGCCTCTGGTCCGTCGCTCGCGGACTGGCACGGAACGAGGCCGACTACAAACGCCATCTGCAGGCTTGCGATGCGCCGCGCCACGGTAGCCATGATGGGCGCGGCAATTTGAGCGAAAGCGCCCTGGCGGCCTTTGTCGAATTCTTCCTCCGAACCTGCTTGGACCAGATCGAGTTCATGGAAGCGTTGATGCAGCCCGACCGCCTGCGTGATCGCATCACGATCTGGGCGGAAGAGGAAATCCGTGGCGGCCGTTTGCCAGGCAAATCGGACGCCGTCCTACGCACCATCCTGTACCAAAGTGAACTGACGCGGGGGGCGGTTGGCGATGTCATCGGTGCGAGCGAGCGCACCGCAAGGCGGGTCACCTCGGCACTGATCGATACGGGTGCGCTCAGGTCTGACAGCACGCGAGCGCCGCTACAGTTGGCGTTTCCGGCAAAACTGGCCGGTCGCTGGATGCCGGGCTTGTTCCCGGAAAAATGACGGTGCTATCCAAAATAGTGCCTGGAACCCAGGGGTACTCTGAAGATGCAGAGTCACTCATCCCCCGACACGAAAGTGTTTCTTTCGTCGAAAAATACAACGCAGTCCTCCATCTTCTACCGGCAAAAGCGAGCAGCATCTTGGACATCAGCGCTGGCACCGGGGTTGATGCGGCTTGGCTCTCGACGAAAGGCCACCGTGTCCTCGCGGTGGAGCCGACGGATGCAATTCGTAAAGCCGGTGCCGAACGCCACCCATCAAGCCAGATCGATTGGCTTGACGACAGCCTCCCGACCTTGACCAGGACCATGGCTCGCAAGGAGGCTTTCGACCTCGTCCTGGTTACGGCCGTTTGGGTACACCTTTCTGAGATTGAGCGTCAGCAAGCGTTACCCAACATCGTGGCTTTACTCCGACCGAGCGCCCTGCTCATCATGTCCCTGCGGCACGGTCCGGCTCCAGCAAACCGACGGGTGTTCAGCGTCACCGCCGGGGAAACGATCGAACTCGCCCAACAGAATGGCCTTAGAAGGGTCTTGCACCAACAAACCCAGTCTACCCAACCGATCAATCGCCAAACGGGGGTCATGAGGTCATGGCTCGCGTTTCAGAAGTAATGCGCACCTTCATTTCAACCAACGAAGACTAGGCGTCGCAACTCGCATGCATACAGACCCCTGGCTCGACCGATGGCTTCCACTTCTTCAGCATCGCGCGGACGATATTCCCGTACTTGAGATCGGCTGCGGGTCCGGTGCTGATACACGGACACTGCTGGATGCCGGGCTGAACGTGTACGGCTTCGATCTCTCGGCCGAGGCCGTTGCCCTGGCAAAGGTTCGAGCCCCTGGCGCCAGAGTCGACGTGCGGGACACCAGAGACGAGTTCCCGTCTGAAGTTCTCGGCACAGCGGTCATCGTGGCCAGCCTCAGCCTGCACTACTTCCCCTGGGAAGTGACCGTCTCGCTCATCGAGCGGATCCGCAGGACGCTAAGGCCGGGTGGTTTGCTGGTCTGTAGACTGAACTCCACGCAAGACGCCAACTTCGGGGCAAGCGGGCATCCGGAGCTCGAACCGAACTATTATTTGGTCGACGGCGCGCCTAAACGCTTCTTCGACAAACCGGCGATTGAGGTCTTGTTCAAGGACGGCTGGCGTTTTCTGGCGCTCGAGCACTTCACGACGAACAAGTACTCGAAGCCAAAGGCATTGTGGGAGTTGCTTTGTGAAAGATGCGATGCATAAACCCATACTCAATGGTCGCACCTTTCGGCCATCGTTAACGCAAAAATTCCAGGAAGTACAAAACTATGCTTTATCGCTCCATCTTGCGGATCAAAAACCTGACGGAACTCCCCCAGACCTATTGGATCGAACCTTGGGCGCATGACTTTACACTCAGCTCAAACGACCTCATGGAAGTCGTAGTGCTCTCCAATAGTGAAGCACCGGTTTTTGACATAAATCATAGTACGGAAGGACTACAAATATATATTGATAACGCCGACAGCTTCGATGTCAAATGCAATGGCGCATCAGTTGAGCTCGGTTACGGCCGAGAAATCTTAAACACACCAAAACATTGAAATTGAAACCAGAAATGGATATCGAACGTCTTTACAGCAAGCGTCAGCTCAATGTTCAGCAACAGAATGCGCTTGCCAAGCAAGCGATCATTGACTGTGCTGTTGCATATCGCAAGCAGGACCCGCACCT
>CBFGWV010000331.1:0-5207 GCA_965652545.1 uncultured Candidatus Competibacteraceae bacterium
GTCGGCAGCATGGATGCTGCCGTCGAGCGTACAGGGAGGTATTCACAGCGAGTCCGGCCAAGCGGTCCACCACTCGCCGGGCGGGAAAAAGACGCCAGCCACGCTGACGCTCCGCGCCCAAGCTCGGAGCAGGCCACCATCCATTGCCCCACACCAGTGCAACCAACCCCCAGCGCTCAGACTCCAAATCAACGCTTTAGTACGTGTTCGGGCTGGCACATCGATTGCACACCTGCTACACGTTTCTTGACTAACCAGTCAGGTTTTTGAGCCAAACCGGAGGGTCGGCACATGTCCGATCATATTGTCTTGACCTCCCACCCCAGAGTCGGATCGGGCCCCGGGGCACCGCCGGCGGTCAACTGGGGGGCAGCCAACGCGCGCGAGCGCGGGCCCATCATCGCCAGCCTCACCAACGCCGCCCGGCGCAACGCCATCGGCACCCACTCCGGAGCCTATGCCGTCTACCGCGCCCTGGCCGTCGCCTCCGGCGCGCTGGCGCGCGACCACCGGCCCGACTTCACCGACACCGCACCGGCCGAAGCCATCGGCCCGCACCCCCGCTGGGCCGACCCGCAGCGCATCGTCTCCCTCGACCCCTACGGCCACCTCGTCTCCTCCGCCTTCGCCGAGGATATCGCCGCCGGCGAAGACATCCGCCCGACCATCGCGGTCACCAAAGCCCACATCAACATGCCCGAGCTCAAGGCCGCCGTCGCCGCCGGCCGGCTCAAACCCGACGGCAAGATCCTCGACGACAACGGCAACGTGCGGGTCACCAAAGCCGCCGTCGACCCGGTGTGGTACCTGCCCGGCATCGCCGAGCGCTTCGGCGTCAAGGAAAGCGCACTGCGCCGCCACCTGTTCGAGCAGACCGCCGGCATGTTCCCCGAGCTGATCACCCGCCCGGACATCAAAGTCATGCTCCCGCCCATCGGCGGCATGACGCTGTACCTCTTCGGCGATATCGAAAAGCTCGGCAAACCCGACACCGCCGTCGCCTGCCGCGTACACGACGAATGCAACGGCTCGGACGTGTTCGGCTCCGACATCTGCACCTGCCGACCCTATCTGGCCCATGGCATCGAAGTGGCCATCGAAATGGCCCAGGAAGGCGGCGTCGGCCTGGTCGTGTACAACCGCAAGGAAGGCCGCGCCCTGGGCGAGGTCACCAAGTTCCTGGTCTACAACGCCCGCAAGCGCCAGGTCGGCGGCGACCGCGCCGAAACCTACTTCGAGCGCACCGAGTGCGTGGCCGGCGTGCAGGACATGCGCTTCCAGGAACTCATGCCCGATGTCTTCCACTGGCTGGGCATCACCCGTATCGAGCGCTGGGCCTCGATGAGCAACATGAAAAGCGGTGCGCTCACCGCGCAAGGCATCGAGATCGTCAAGCAGATCCCCATCCCCGATGAGCTCATCCCCGCCGATGCGCGAGTGGAAATGGACGCCAAGGTCGCCGCCGGGTATTTCACCGTCGGCGAGGCCCCTTCGGCCGAGATGCTGGCGCAGGCAAAAGGGCGGGGGCTAACCGAATGACCGGCTGGCATACGGCGGTACCCGACGACCACCCGGCCGCCCACCTGCTGTCGGCCAGCGCCGTGCGCCGGCACTGCCAGGCCTTGATGGACCAGGCCGAGGCCGGCGACTCCGAACACTTCCGCTGGCAGGCCGACCGACTGGCACCGACGGCCGATTACGTCGCCGAAACCATCCGCCAGCGCTACCCCGACTTGGCCGTGCCCTACCACAGCCGCTGGCGCCACTTCGAGCCCGGCGGCGTGGACCGCTGGACGGCTCTGGCACAGGCTCATGGCCTGAGCGGCCTGAACGCTGCGCGGGCGATGATCGACCTGGTGATCCCCAGCGTGTTGCTGGACGCCGGTGCCGGCGCCGGCTGGCGTTTTGACGAGGCCACCACCGGCCAGCGCCTGGCACGCTCCGAAGGCCTGGGTGTGGCCAGTTTTCATCTGTTCGCCGCCGGTGGCCTGTCCGCCCACCCCGAGCAGCCGCTTCGAAGCGACGCCCAGCGGCTGCTCGAGGTGACCGCCGACAGCTTGGCGCACGCCTTTCAAGTACGAGCGGACAATCCGCTGATCGGACTCGAGGGACGGGCGGCGTTGATCCAGCGCCTGGGTGAGGTCGCAGCCGCCACACCGGCGGTGTTCGGCACACCGGCGCGGCTGGGCAATCTGCTGGACTATTTCTTGGCCCGTGCCGACCAGGGCCGCATCGCTGCCGAGTTCGTCCTGGCGACATTGCTGCGTGCACTCGGCCCGGTATGGCCCGGGCGCACGACCCGCGGCGGCGTCAGCCTGGGCGATTGCTGGCCGCACCCGCGCGCCCCCGAGGGCCTGGTGCCGTTCCACAAACTCACACAGTGGCTGACCTATTCGCTGCTGGAGCCCCTGGAAGCGGCCGGCCTGACCGTGACCGGGCTGGATGCGCTCACCGGCCTGCCCGAGTACCGCAACGGCGGCTTACTGCTCGATACCGGGCTACTGGCGCCGATCGACGCGGGCTTTGTTACCCGGCCACTCACCGTGGACGAACCGGCCGTGGTGGAATGGCGCGCGTTGACCGTCATCGCCCTGGACCGGCTGGCCGAGACGGTTCGCTTGACGCTGGGCATGACGGCGGCGGACTTCCCCCTGGCCCGCGTACTCGAAGGCGGCACCTGGGCCGCCGGCCGGCGCATCGCCGCCGAGCGGCGCCCCGGCGGCGGTCCGCCGGTCAATATCATCAGCGACGGCACCGTATTCTGAACGCACAAGGACAAAACGACATGACCCAGCCCGCCACGCTCACCGTCGTCGACCACCCGCTGGTCAAGCACAAGCTGACTTTTCTGCGCGACGAGACCACCAACACCGACACCTTCCGCCGCCTGTTGCGCGAGATCACCCAGATGCTCGCCTACGAGGTCACGCGCGACCTACCCACCCGCAATGTGTCGATCCGCACCCCGATCACCGCCATCGAGTCGCCGGTGATCAGCGGCAAGAAGCTGTGCCTGGTGTCCATCCTGCGCGCCGGCAACGGCATGCTCGATGGCATGCTCGAGCTGCTGCCGGCAGCCCGTGTCGGGCACATCGGGCTGTACCGCGACCCGGAGACCCTGGAACCGGTGGAGTACTACTTCAAGACCCCGGACGACATTGCCGAGCGCCTGGTGATCGTGGTCGACCCCATGCTGGCGACCGGCAACTCCGCGGTGGCCGCCATCAATCGGCTCAAGGAGGCCGGCGTGACGACCATCAAGATGGTCTGCCTGCTCGCCGCGCCCGAAGGCGCACAGAACATGGCCAACGCCCATCCGGACGTACCGGTGTTCACCGCCGCCCTGGACGAGAAGCTCAACGACCACGGTTATATCGTGCCGGGCCTGGGGGATGCCGGTGACCGCATGTTCGGCACCCGCTGAGCAACTGCGCAGCCCAACGCCAACCCCACGCCGCAAGGGGCGCATTCGCCGCGCCAACGAGGCGGAGATCCTGCGCGCGGCGGAGGGCGTGTTTGCCCGTGCCGGCTTCGGCGGTGCGACCATGGCCGAGATCGCCCGCCAGGCGGGGGTCACCAAGCCCAGCCTGCACTATTACTTCGGCACCAAGCAGGCGGTGTACCGGGCCGTGCTGGAGCAGACGCTGGGCCTGTGGCTGGCCGAGACCGACACCATCCGGCCCGAGGTGCACCCCGAGGTGGCGCTGGGCCGCTATATCCGCGCCAAGATGACGCTGGCGACCACCCACCCGGACGCCTCACGCGTGTTCGCCAACGAGGTCATCCACGGCGCCAGCGAGATCGGCGACTACCTGCGCACCGACCTCAAGGCCCTGGTGATGCGCAAGGCCGCGGTGTTCGCGCATTGGGCAAGCCAGGGGCTGATGGACCCGGTGGATGCCCGGCACTGGTTCTTCACCGTCTGGGCGGCCACCCAGACCTATGCCGATTTTCAGGTCCAGGTCTGCGCCGTTCTGGACCAACCGACCCTCACCGCACACGAGTTGCGCGCCGCCACCGACCAGTTGGTGCGGATCGTGCTGCGCGGGTGCGGGGTGAGGTCACCACAATGACACGTTCGCATCCCGTTCATCGACCGAGGAAGCCCGCATGACCAACCGTTTTGTCCGTCGTCTTCTGTTGCCCGTGCTCGGCGCCGCCGCCGCACTGGCGGCCACCGCCGCGACGGCCGACACCCTCAAGGTGGCGGCCATCTACACCGTACCGGTGGAGCAGCAATGGGTCTCGCGTATCCATAAAGCCCTGAATGCCGCCGTGGAGCGCGGAGACATCGAGTACGTATTCTCCGAAAACGTCGCCAACGCTGACTACGAGCGGGTGATGCGCCAGTACGCCGAGCAAGGCAATGTCCTGGTGGTCGGCGAGGCCTTCGCGGTGGAAGCCGCCGCGCGCAAGGTCGCCGCGGACTACCCGGAGGTCAGCTTCCTCATGGGTTCCTCCGGCGGCCCGCAGGCACCGAACTTCGCCGTGTTCGACAACTTCATCCAGGAGCCGGCCTACCTCACCGGCATGATCGCCGGCGGGCTGACCGAGTCCGACAAGATCGGTATGGTCGGCGGCTACCCCATCCCCGAGGTCAACCGACTGATGAACGCATTCATGGCCGGCGCCACCGAGGTCAATCCGGAGGTCAGCTTCAGCGTGAGCTTCATCGGCTCCTGGTTCGACCCGCCCAAGGCCAAGGAGGCCGCCTTCGCCATGATCGACGCGGGCGCCGACATCCTCTATGCCGAACGCTTCGGTGTCTCCGACGCGGCCAAGGAGCGCGGCGTGCTGGCCATCGGTAATGTCATCAACACCCAGGATCAATACCCCGACACCGTCGTCGCCTCGGCCATCTGGAACATGGAGCCGACCATCGACCGGGCCCTCGAGAAGGTCAAGGACGGCAGCTTCACCGCCGAGGACTATGGGCAGTACTCGATGATGCAGTACGGCGGCTCCGAGCTCGCGCCCCTGGGGACCTTCGAGGGCAAGGTGCCGGCCGAGATCATGGACGCGGTCACCGCCAAGGAAGCGGCGATCAAGTCCGGCGAGTTTACGGTCGAGATCGACGACAACGAGCCCAAGTCAACGATGTAGGGTGGCTGCGAAGCCCCTCCCCCGCCAGGGGGGAGGGGAGTGATGGCCGCCGCCTTTCGGACAAAACACCGACAATAGAACCCCCTAACTCGAAAACCGAAAAC
>CBFGWV010000332.1:0-5189 GCA_965652545.1 uncultured Candidatus Competibacteraceae bacterium
CTGCCGCCAAGGGGGCGGATGTAGTCGTCCAGACGCCGATACGGCCGTGCGAGGCATTTGCCCGGCTGCACCCCGGCGGTGTGCCGGCGGTTCGCCTCATCAGCTTGCGCCTGGACGGCCACGTGCATGTGTTCAACGGGGTCTTGAATACCGGTGCCGGTGCCTCACTGACCAGCAACGGTGTGGATTCAATCCAGTTCGGTCTGGATGGCGATACGGTGCGGCCCGAGGGTTTGGACAGGCGCTGGACCCGGCGCCGCCACCACCCCGACTCAGGTGTCAGCCTGGAGGGTTTTCGCATTCCGGCCATGGCCGATCTACGCGATCTGTGCCGGCATGCCCACGGGCGCATGCCGGATGTCGACTTGGTCGCCTGGGACGTCACCGTGGATGAGGAGGGCAGTGCGCGCCTGCTGGAGTGCAATATCCGCTGGCAGGGCTGCCGCGGCAATCAGTTGCTCAACGGGCCGGCTTTCGGCGCGTTGACCGAAACGGTGATGCGCCGCGTATCGGTGACTACCGTTTATGGTTGGCCGGTGTAGACGCGACCACGCCACCGATCAGTCGGCGGCGAGTCGCGGCAAACTGGCGTCCAGTGCGTTGGCGGTCATTCGCGCAGATTCATGACCATTTAACGGGTGACTGTAAATCCGTGCCGTTTCGATGAAATCTATACGGAGAATCGTCGACCGCTCGATCAGCGTGGGTTTCTCGAGCCGGTCAACGTGCCTGACGGATTTTATACCTGAATACGGTGATGCATCCACGGCTTGGAAATCCAGCCCAGACAACGCAATCGCTGCGAGCAGAGGTATTGAGAATAAGTATTTCCAAGGAAGATTCATAATACAACCTACGCGGTGCGTGCATTTCATTTAGGTCATTGGATGCTGCGCCGATTACCGCGCCGGGTCTGTGCGCTACCGAGCGTTGGCGCAACGGCACGCTGAGCGATGGGCAAAAAAAACCCTCTCCAGGGAGAGGGCTGAATGCGTGCCAAAGAGGGGGGGATGGCACACCAAGCGAGTTTGGTCTTGCGTTTGTCGTTAATGGTCAGTTTGCATCGTAAACCGGGGCAGGTCGCTCAGGCCGGTAACGTTGGGATCATCAACAGATTGGTGCGAAATTATGGGGCAGAGTGCCGGTCCGGTTTGAAAGCTACGGGGAATCCCAGATACCTCTGAATGGCGCTTTAGTGCATCCAGGAGACGCTCATTGCGACTATCGGAGTTGGCGTCTAACACCGCCCTGGTGTTTGGATCCGTAGAACCTGATGGTGTCGCGGCATCGCTTGTAGGTGCCAGCACAGTGGCTGCAACCAACATGCCCAGGGTCAGCGAAGTCGACAGAACAAGAATCTGACGAAATTTCATTTTCTCCTCCCTTTGCAGAATCGAGCCAAAAAACGGCGATGGCTCAGGGTCCTTGTGAAAGCCACTGATGCGGCGGTATCACGCATCGTTGTTGTTGAGGATCAGCTTGCGCCGCCGACCCTGCCCCGTCTGTGCGCTGTCGCACGTAGCCTGCAGCTGATGGATGCCCGGCTCGAAACGGGCGCTTTGTTCGGTAGCACGCTGACGAGGGTGCGGCGATGTGCCTAAGGTGTACGAATCCAGGAAAGGAGAAACACCATGCCGCTCTCCAAGGCCACACCTCCAGACAATCGCCTGCTTTCGTCCTTGCCAAGCGACGTCCACGAGCAGCTTCTCGCCAGTTGCGAAACCGTCGAGCTTGCATTCTCTAAGGTGATCTCCGAACCGGGGGATTCTATCAACCATGCTTACTTCCCCAAGGATGCTTTTATTTCGCTGATCACCAAACCCACCGATGGTTGCCCGAGTCTGGCCGTGGGGCTGGTGGGCAACGAAGGCATGCTCGGTACCGCGCTCGTCCTGGGGATGAGGGTGTCGCCGTTGTATGCCTTGGTGCAGGGCGCCGGCGAGTCGCTTCGCATAGGGGTTGTGCCGTTTCTGCGCGAGCTTCAGTCGAATCAAGTTCTGCGCCAGACGCTCAAGCGATATGTGTACGTCGTGATGGGGCAGCTGGAACAAGCGGCCGCGTGCACGCGGTTTCACATTGTCGAGGAGCGGCTTGCCCGATGGCTGCTGATGACACACGACCGCGCGCTGGGAGCGACTTTCACCCTGACCCAGGAATACTTGGCCAATATGTTGGGTGTGCGGCGCGTCGGGGTCTCGCATGCAGCGTCGTCGTTTCAGCGTCGCGAATTGATCGTCTATCGACGTGGAGGCATAACGATTCTGGACCGTGCGGGTCTTGAGGCCGTATCGTGCTCGTGCTACGAGGCGGATAATGCGACCTATTCCAGAATAATGGCGCCGTCAACGGTGACGGCGCATTAGCGTGCGTTTTGCATTGTCATGAGGCGTTCATTCCCGAGGTGCGGACTGTCAGGCGTTGTTCCGGGTTTTGTGCCGGATGTTCGTCGTGCGAGTCTTTCGGTGTGCTGTCGATGAAGCGTTTGCAGGTATTGCGCCCACAGGCCTTTGCTTTATACATCGCCGCGTCAGCGTGCTGTAATAGGGTGCTTGCGTCGGCGCCGTCATCGGGGTAAATACTGATGCCGATGCTTGATGTGACGTAGAGCGAGTCGCCGTCGATCATGTGGGGCTGCGAAAGGGCGATGCGAATGTTCTCGGCGATGCGCGCCGCATCGAGCGGTTGCTCTATCTCGGCCAGTAGTATCACAAACTCATCGCCGCCTTGGCGGCAAACGGTGTCTGTGGCACGCACCACGTTCTGTAAGCGCTTGGCGATCGCCTGTAAAACCTCGTCGCCAATCGCATGCCCCTTCGAGTCATTTATCAGTTTGAAGTTGTCAAGGTCGATAAATAATAATCCGACCTGGCGCTTATGTCTTTGTGCCTGGCCAATGGTTTGCCACAGCCGCTCCAGTAACAGAGCACGATTGGGTAGCCCGGTGAGGCCGTCGTGTTGGGCTCTGTGGGTCATCTCCAATGCCCTGGTATGCGATTGGTCGGCATCGCGAAATACGATCACCGCCCCGGAGATCTTCCCGTCGCGATCATGAATCGGTGCGGCGGAGTCCTCGATGGCGGTTTCCGTGCCGTTGCGCCGGATAAGCCTGGAGTCGAGTGACAGGCCGACTATCTTGTTTTCCGCGATGGCGCGTTGTGCTGGGTTTATCGCGGTATTCCCCGTCTGTCCGTCGATGATGTTGAAGACCTCGATTAAGGGGCGTCCTAGGGCATCCGCACTGGACCAGTCGGTGATCTCTTCGGCGACGGTGTTCATGTACGTGACGTTGCCTTGCAAGTCGGTGCTCAATACCGCATCGCCGATGGAGTCCAGGGTGACCCGCGCCCGCTCGCGCTCATGGAAAAAGGCCTCCTCAGCCGTCCGCAGCGCCTGATCGGTGGCTTTCAGCTCACTGATGTCTTCCACCGTTTGCAGATAGCCGTGCAATGCGCCCGCGCTGCGTATCGGGGTCGCACTGACGCGCGTCCATATGGTTACCGCGTCCGGACGGAGGAAGCGGGCTTCCGCTTGAACGGCGATGTGTGTTGACGAGGCCTCGGCCCACCGCAGCGCGATGCGTTCTCGGTCATCGGGGTGTATGGCCATGACCCAGCCGGAGCCGACGGTCTCCTCCGATGAGCGGCCCGAGATTCGTTGGAATGCGGCGTTGGTATAGGTGCAATTGCCATCGGCATCTGAGATGAAGATACCCAGCGGGGAGGCCTCACTGATGGCAAGCAATCGCGCCTCTGTGCGATCAAGCGTATCTTGCGCCGCTTTGCGCGCCAGAATGGATTCGACGACTCGTGGTAACCAGGAGGTGTCAGCGTGCGCATCGCCGGGGCCTTCCCGGCCCCCCTGCCGTATGCGAATCGGCTTGGCGTACCCGGCCCCAAGGGGCTTGAGTGCGAGGATGTGGACGTTGGGCGCCTCAGTGTCGATATGCCGACATAGCTGAGCGTACGCGCTACGGGGCAGAGTAGGCCCCGTCAGAACCATATCGATTCTCTCGCTAACAAGCCGACGCGAGGCGTCCACCGGATCGGTTGCCCAAGTCACTTGGAACAGTCCGCTACCGGCGCTGGCGAGGGTTTTGAGAATGGATTTGGCCGTGGATGTTTCAGGTTCGATCAGAAGCACGGTCTTCAGGTTACTTGTTGTTCCTTGGGCGTCGATCATGCCCGACTCCGCAATGTCCCTTTGAGGCTCCGACGTTAGCCCAAGCACATCGTGCCGTCGGTGCGCTAACGCACCGACAAACTATCTGTACGCCACCGAACATAGGGCGCAGGGGGCAGCTATACTCGCTGGGCAAATGCCGGCTGCTCAATAGGTGCCGTACCCATTGAGGCCAGTTGAGCCTCGGAGTCCGTAGGAGGTTGCCCGCATCATGGTAGGTGCCAGTAGATTAGAGCATGACCCCTGTCAAAACCACCTTCTCGCCGCCTTGCCGGCGGATGAGCTCGCAGAGATCGTGCCCGAGCTGGAGCTGGTCGAGCTGCGTCTGGGAGATTTGGTTTATGAGCCCGGCGTGCAGATGTACCACGTGCTTTTCCCCACCACCTGCATCGTGTCCCTGCTGTACGTCATGGAGAATGGCTCGTCGGCCGAGATCGCAGTGGTCGGCAACGAGGGCATCATTGGCATCTCGGTCTTCATGGGGGGCGAGACGACGACGAGCCGGGGTGTGGTGCAAAGTGCCGGCCACGCGTACCGGATGAAAGGTCAGATACTCAAGAACGCGTTTTTTGAGGCCAGGTCGGTACAGCGGCTTCTGCTGCGCTACACGCAAGCCTTGCTGACACAGATGGCGCAAACGGCCGTCTGCAACCGGCATCACACGATAGACCAGCAATTGTGCCGATGGCTGTTGCTGAGCCTGGACCGCCTGCCCTCTAGCGAGCTGACTATGACCCAGGAGTTGATCGCCAACATGCTCGGTGTGCGGCGCGAAGGCGTCACCGAGGCGGCCGGGCACTTGCAGCGGGCGGGGTTGATTCACTACAGCCGCGGCAAGATCACCGTGCTGGACCGGCCTGGCTTGGAGGCGCGTGTCTGTGAGTGCTATCAGGTGGTCAAAAGCGAGTTCGATCGCCTGCTGCCTGAGGCGGGCGTCCGCTGATCGTCACCCCAAAAAACGAAAACCCCGCGGGGTGGGGCCGCAGGGTTGAAAGACGTGGCACAGGGTA
>CBFGWV010000333.1:0-5152 GCA_965652545.1 uncultured Candidatus Competibacteraceae bacterium
GATCCCAGGGGCGCCGATCCCGGGCGGTGGTACGACGTCTGTAGCCACCCTCACGCTCCCACTGACCCCCGCCCAGCAACAGCTCTGGTTGCTGGCCGAGGTAGACGACACTGCGTCCCTGGCGTACACCGAATGCCTGGCCTTGCAGATCGACGGTCACCTGGACCCTGACGCCCTGGACGCCGCCCTGCGCCGCCTGGTCAGCCGCCATCAGGCCTTACGCACGGCCATCGCCGCCGATGGCCGCACCCAGGACATTCTCGACACCGCCCCTATCGCCCTGGTCCGCGCCGGCGGCGAGGACCGTGACGCCTGGCTTGCCGCCTTCCTGGCGCGGCCGTTCGACCTGTCCGCCCCACCGCTGCTGCGGGTCGGTCTGTTGGAGGAGGGCCCGCACGGGCAGGTTCTGGCCCTGGCCGCCCACCACATCGTCGTCGACGGTTGGTCCATGGCCTTGCTGGTCAATGACCTGGTCACCTGTTACCGCACAGAGGTGGAGGGCGGCGGCCCACCCGAGGCCCCACTGTGCCAACTCGGCGATCTGGTGCGCTACCAGCAGACCGCCCTGGACGGTGCACGCCGAGCGGTGCTGGAAACCTATTGGCGCGACGCGCTGACCCCGTTGCCCGCAGCGCTGGCCCTGCCCACCGACCGCCGTCCCGTACCCGGCGCCCGCCGCCACGGTGGTCGTCATCGCTTTACCCTGGACGGCGAACTGCGCCAGCGTCTGCAACGCCTTGGCCGTTCGGCCAAGGCCACCCCGTTCGCGGCTCTGCTGGCGGCGGTGAGCGCCTTCCTGCACCGGCTGACCGGCCAGGACGACCTGCTCATCGGCGTGCCGGTCCTCGGCCGCGGTCACGACGCGGACCTCATGGAAGCGGTGGGCTACGCGACCCATTTGATCCCGGTGCGCAGCCGCTGCGATTTCGCCGGCTCCTTCGCCGAGCACTTGGCGCGCAGCCGCACGGCGCTGGTGGAGGCACTGGATCATCAGGATTACCCCTACGCCGAGGTGTTGCGTCTGCTCGGCCTGGCCTGGAACGCCGGCCGTCAACCGCTGCTGGAGGTGACCTTCAACCTGGACCGGCCCAGCCCGCCGGCTGCGATACCGGGTGTGACCGCCCAACTGCTGCCTTCGCCGATGCAGGCGGCCAAATTTCCGCTGTGTATCAACGCCCTGGATGTGGACGGGGCGCTGACCGTGGACCTGGACTACGATGCCGACCTGTTCAGCAAAGCGGCCATCGATCGCCTGGCCAGCCAACTGCGGGAGTGGCTGCGCGTGTCGGTCGAGCAGCCTGAGACGCCGTTGGCGGCACTCTCTCCGGTGGGCGAGGACGAGCGCCGTCTGTTGTTGCAGACCTGGAACGACACCGCCTGCGACTGGCCGGCGGACCGGGGGCTGGTGCACGAGATGATCGAAGCCCAGGCCGCCCGCGACCCCGAGGCGCTGGCCCTGACCTTCGCCGGCCGCACGATGACCTACGGCCGGCTACTGGCCGAAAGCGGGCAACTGGCCCAACGGCTGGCCGCCCTGGGCGCGGGGCCGGAGACTACGGTCGCCTGCCTGTTCGATCGCTCCTTCGACATGGTCGTCGCCCTGCTGGCGGTGATGCGCACCGGCGCCGCTTACCTGCCCATCGCCCTGGACGAGGCGCCCACGCGCCTGGCCGGTGTGCTGGCCGACGCCGGGCCGGTGGCTGCGCTCACCCGTGCCGGCCTGGCCTCACCCCTGCATGCGGCATTGGCCGAGGGCCGCGAGCTGCTGGCCATCGGCCCCATCGACCCTGCCGCGCCGGCCCCCGATGTGCCGGCCGACCTCGCCCTCCCGCGGGCGGAGGGCGAGACACCGGCGTATCTGCTCTTCACCTCCGGCTCCACCGGCCGGCCCAAGGGCGTGGTGTCCGTGCACAAAGGGTTGCGCAACCGGCTGTTGTGGATGCAGCAAGCCTTCCCCATCGGCCCGGGCAAGTCGGTGTTGCAGAAGACGCCGTATACCTTCGATGTCTCGGTGTGGGAGTTCTTCTGGCCGCTGACCGTCGGTGCCCGTCTGGTCATCGCCGAGCCGGACCTGCACCGTGACCCGCAGGCGATCGCCCGGCTGATCCGCGACGAGGCGGTCAACGTCTGCCATTTCGTGCCCTCCATGCTGGCGCTGTTCGTCGAGGAACCCGACGCGATGGCCTGTGCCGCGCTGGAGCGGGTGATGTGCAGCGGCGAGGCCATGCCGCGGGACTTGGTCGGCCGTTTCCATACGTTGGGCTTGAGCGCTGAGCTGCATAACCTTTACGGCCCCACCGAGGCGGCCATCGACGTCACTCATTGGCCGTGCGCGGACACCCGGGCCGACCCGGTGGTGCCCATCGGCCGGCCCATCGCCAACACGCTGGTGCGTATCCTCGACGACCGTGGCGATCTGGCCCCGGTCGGGGCCGTGGGGGAGATTCACCTGGGCGGCGTGCAACTGGCCCGGGGCTACCTCAACCGGCCGGAGCTCACCGACAAAGCCTTCATCCCCGACCCGTTCGCAGCGGGCGGTCGCCTGTACCGCACCGGCGACCTCGGTCGCTGGCGGGCCGACGGCAGCATCGTCTATCTCGGCCGACGCGACACCCAGGTGAAGCTGCGTGGCCAGCGCATCGAGTTGGGCGAGATCGAAACCGCCTTGCGCGCCCATCCGGAGGTCCGCGACGCCGTGGCCGCCGTCGTCGGCGACGACCCGGTGGACCGGCGCCTGGCCGCCTGGATCGTGCCTGTGGTTGCCGACAACATGCCACCGCTGGCGAGTGATGGCACGGCCCCGATCGTCATCGGTACACGTATCGGCGGCGGAGCTGTACCAGAGGCCACCACCCAACCCCCCTCCCCCCTGGCGGGGGAGGGGCTGGGGGAGAGGGGGCATCGGCCGGCCACCACCGCGTCCACTGCCACCCCGTTCCACCTCCCCGGCGGCATCCCCATCGAAGCCATCAACCGCGCCGAAACCGTGTTCATGGCCCAGGAGCACTTCCTCGACCGTACGTACTTCCGCCACGGCATCGGTCTGCCCGAGGACGCGCTGGTCCTGGACGTGGGCGCCAACATCGGTGTCTTCGCCCTGTCCGTCGCCGCCAGCCTTTCGGCGGCACGGGTGCACGCCTTCGAGCCCATCCCCTCGGTCCACGCCGTGCTCGCCCGCAACGCCGCCCGCGCCGGCGGCCGCATCGTCACGCATGCCCTGGCCTTGGGCGAGACCGATGGCGAGGCCGCGTTCACCTGGTACCCGCACGTCTCCATCCTCTCCGGCCCCAGCGCCGACTCGGACGAGGATGCCGGCGTGGTCCGCGCCTTCTTGCGCCAGAGCGCCGACACCGCGGACATCGACGATGCGCTGCTGGACGAGCTCGTCGCCGGCCGCCTGGCCGCCGAACGGGTCACCGTACCCACCCGCCGGCTTTCGAGCCTGATCGACACGCTGGACCTTGCGCGTATCGATCTGCTCAAGATCGACGTGGAAAAGGCCGAATGGGCCGTGCTCCAGGGCATCGACGAGGCCGACTGGGGCAAAATCCGCCAGGTCGTCGTCGAAGTGCACGACATCGCCGGCCGCCTGGCCGCCATCCGCGACCGGCTCGAGGCCCTGGGCTTCCAGGTCGCCGCCGAGCAGGAGCGCTGGCTCGCCGGCACCGCCATCCATTGCCTCTACGCCTACCGCCCCGACGACATGTTGCCGCCGGTGCCCGCGCCCGACGCCAAGAATCTCCCTGGGATCGCCGAGTTGTACTCGGCAGCCGGGCGTAGCCCGGCCCGACTGCACGTCGGTACCTGGGACGAGGCGGGTGGTTCGAGTGCCGAGGCTTCGGTTCCGGCCGGCTTTCCGCCGACTGCCGAGTACAACTCGGCGATCCCAGGGGCACCACAGCCAGGTGCCACTGGCCTGCCTTCCACCTTGCGCGCCTACCTGGCTACCCGTCTCCCGATCCACATGGTCCCCGACCTCGTCACCCTGGTGCCGGCCCTGCCGCTGACCACCCACGGCAAGATCGACCGCAAGGCGCTGACCCTGCCGGACACCGGCCCGCAGGATTCCCCGCAATCCCAGCCGCCGGAAACCGACCTCCAGCGTCAGCTTCTGGACCTGTGGCGGGAGCAGCTCGGCCCGCTGGAGATCGGCATCCATGACGACTTCTTCCGCCTCGGCGGCCACTCGCTCATGGCCGTACGCCTGGTGGCCACCACCCGCGAGCGCTTCGCCGTCGACTTGCCGGTCAAAGCCTTTCTTGAAACCCCGACCATTGCGGCCATGGCCGCGCGGATAACCGAGGCCGGCCAGGTCCATACACCGCGCGAGGCCCCGATCCGGCGTGCCGACCGCAGTGGCCGGCGTCTGGACCGTGCCGCCCTTGGGTTGGTGGGGAGCAGGGACGATGAGCCCGTGCGATGAGCGTCAACGGTTCTCGTTGAGCATGTTGCAGAAAAGCGCGCCTTGCTCGATGGCATCGTCGAGCGCGACATGCGAATGGGGGAGCGCATCGAACCAGCGCTTGGGCATGTTCCGCTTCGTGGTCTTTCGATAGTCCGTTTTCAGCATTGCCATGGCGAACGACTTGATGTCCAGGGCGGAGTGGCTGAACGGGCTCTCGCCGGTAAAACGGATGAGATACCAGTAGACGAACAGGAAGTCGAAGCCGGCGGGGTAGGCCACGAAGACCGGCGTTCCCTGTAGTGACTTGATCCAGGCGACATAGCGCGCCATCGCCGCCTCCGGAGTTTCCAAATCCGACCGGCAGGCGGCCCAGGCCTCCGGTTGGGTCGCCCACCACTGGGCGGTCTTCGGGTGTGCGGAGGCCCCCGGCAAGGTCTCGAGGTTTGCGGAGAATGTCGATACGAGGTGCTTGTCCGCGGTGTACGCGGCCGAGCCCAGGCTGAGCATCGAATGGGGGCCTGGAATAGGGCCGTCGGTTTCGACGTCTGTGCTGACGTAGATTTCGGTCATGGTTCAACTCGTAAATTCATAGCGCCAATTGCACGATCGGGTGAGTCCATGATTCATGATTTGTCAGCGGCCGGGACACATCGCCCGACAGCGTCGGTGTCCTTTGCATCATCATGCTCGAAGCAGCCGGAGTCCAGAAAACGTAGGGTCTGTCGGATGACCTCATCATTCGTCATC
>CBFGWV010000334.1:0-5106 GCA_965652545.1 uncultured Candidatus Competibacteraceae bacterium
AAGTCGGCAAACCGAACGGATCGATCACAAGCTAGTCAGCCCGGAGAGATAAGTACTCTGCGTCGGCTATCTTGTATGGCAAGCATTACAGCAATAATAGCAGCCGTTAATCCTAAGGCTTGGCGATTGCCGTTTGGCATGGGCGACTGCCCCATGGCATGACGGGTGAATACCGAGATCAATCTGATTCTCCACTGTCGGCATGTACTTGCAGCCGGTTGACGCGTTGTGGACTTCGTGGTCACCATTAACCTGAGCGTTCCTATTCAAAATAAATCTAGACATGTCCTCCCCCCATTGACTGCCCGACTGGGCAGATAAATTTTACTGGTGAGCTTAATGTATTTCCCGTAGGCCGCAGACGTAAAAGACTGACGCGGCCGACGAGAACTTCACCTACAAACCTCCCACCACTAAGAAACGGTCACCCAAGGCCCTTCCAGAAAACTGAAAGGGCAGGACACCGGCTCTAGTGACAATGCACAACACCAGTGCTTCTATCCATATGACAACATTGTCCTGGCGGAGAACTCTTCCGACAACCGCCACCATGGGCAAAGGCCATACTACTGGTAGACAGCAGAACCAGCATAATGACTAAAATTTTCATCCTTCCCCCGCAGCCCACTGAGAGCTTGCTAGCTGTAAACACCCCCCAAAACACTTAATCAACGATTCTCGTCAACTCATTTATTAGATATACCTTATATAGCACTATCCTCAGAGCTCCGCCTGTCAATTAGTAAGGAATTGTATTGTGCGATTTTTCACACTTGCCATGAAATTACTCGGCCGTCCGTGCTCCAGCTGATATCCCGCAGCTGCAAATCGTCAAACATTCCGAAACGCCGCGCCCCGCTTCTCCGCAAGCGCCGCGACCTCTTCCTTTCGCTCCTCTGTCAAGAAGCACGGTCCCGTCTGACGAGACGGGTGAGGAGTTAGGTGCCGCCAAAGCCGGCGATGACGCCGAACAAGCTTCGTAAACTTGTAGCTCGATATCTAGCGCCGGCTTCTTCGCCGACCGCTAAGCGGCAAATATCGTCCCCAGCCCTTTGACATCGCAGCAGCCATTTCAGTGAAGTTGGTGTTTTTACTGCTTTCGTTCCTCGCGGCGCAGAATGCCTCGTCTCGATTGAACAGCGATGCAGCAAAATGCCGTGCGGCAATGGTAATTCCGGCGGTTTTTTGCGACCGCACTTCAGTGAACTTGCCAAAGGATTCTTGGCAATCACGTGGGCTTTCGCTCAGAATGTCCGCAAGATGCCAGGCGTCCTCCAGCGCTTGGCAAGCGCCCTTGCCGGATGTTGGCAAAGCGGCGTGAGCAGCGTCGCCGACCAAGATCACATTATGTTTATGCCACGACTGAATTGGATCATGATCATGCACATATATTTTGTTGATCCGCTCGGGCGGGGTGTGCCTGATCATCAGTTGAACCGGTCGTGGCCAGCTTGAGAAAATGGATAGCAGCTCGGCCCTATAGTCGGACCGATTTCTTGGCCCTATTTCAGCACTAGCAACACCCCCCGCCCAATAGGCTTTGTTCTTCGTAACGGGGACAATCCCGAATCTTTCACCCACGCCCCAGTAGTCGCTTGTCTCAATATCCTCAAAAAACTCTTCTTCGGACTCGCACACACCGATCCAGTTTATAAAGCCTTGATAGACAGGTGCATTCACACCATGCACGAACCGTCGGGCGCGAGAAGCCATGCGACCATCTGCCCCTATCAGCACATCGGCGGTCACCATCGAACCGTTTTCGAAGTGGGCCTCTGCTTGGCTTGGCCCCTTGGCTTCGATACGGGTTACCGTATGGCCATATCGAATATGTCCCCCTAAGGACTCAAGCTTCGACACCAGAATGTTCTGAAAATCGCGTCTGAGAACTGAAAGGCTCGGATAGCCCATGTGATTGTTGATGCTATCAATATCGAGCGCTCCCAAGTCCTCGTTGGCGCTTGTTCGCCTGCGCATCCTTGCTGGACGCCCGGATACGGCTTCCATCTCCTTGAGTATGCCGAGCTGTTCAAGCACATAGGCTGCGTTCGGCCACACGACAATACCGGCGCCAATAGTCGATGCGGCATCGTGCCTTTCGAAAACACTGACGTCGAAGCCTCGTTGCTTTAGTGCAATGGCGCTACTAACGCCCGCAACACCCCCACCAAGGATGGCTATTCTCATGTCAGAGTACTATTCCTTCTCTTGATCTTGGGGCGTTCGGCGTGTGGGCCGGCTTGGGCACACGCCTCAACTATTCCGAAACACCGCCCCCCGCTTCTCCGAAAACGCCGCCATCCCCTCCTTCTGATCCTCCGTCGAGAAGCACAGCCCAAACACCTGCGCCTCGAACTGGCACGCGTTGTCCAGGTCCATGTCCTGCCCGCGCTGCACGGCCTGCTTGGTCAGACGCACGGCGGCCGGGCCTTTGCTGGCGATCGTGGTGGCGATCTTGACGGCTTCGCTCATAAGGTCGGCCAGGGGGAAGACCTGCGCGGCCAAGCCGATGCGCAGGGCTTCCTGGGCGTCGATCATGCGGCCGGTGTACAGCAGCTCCAGTGCCCTGCCCCGTCCGACGAGGCGGGTGAGGCGTTGGGTGCCGCCAAAGCCGGCGGTGACGCCGAGGTTGACTTCAGGTTGGCCGAACTTGGCGTTGTCGCTGGCTACGATGAAGTCGCAGCTCATGGCCAGCTCGTTGCCGCCGCCGAGGGCGTAGCCGTTGACGACGGCGACGGTGGGGATGGGCAGAGTCTCGAGCTTGCGCAGGACGGTCATGGCGTGGCGGGCCCAGCCTTGGGCTTGCAGAGGCGTGTAGGCCTGCATTTCCTTGATATCGGCGCCGGCGACGAAGGCTTTTTCGCCGCTGCCGGTGAGCAGCAGGACGCGCAGGCTGTCGTCACTGGCGGCACGGTCGAGGGCGGCATCCAGGGCTTGGACGGTGGCTTTGTTGAGGGCGTTGAGGGCTTTGGGGCGGTTGAAGGTGAGCAGGCGGATGCCGTCGGCGGGGGTGGATTCGAGGATGAAGTCGTCGGTCATGATCGGGTCCGGTTTCGGGTTTTGGGTGACGCCGCCGTGGAGGACAGCGCCAGGGTGTCGGGTTTGTTGGTGGGGCGAAGCGGATCGCCCACGGGGGTGGGCTCCTACGGGTGCGCCCTGTTCGATGGATCAGTAGGTGTAGAAGCCTTTGCCTGACTTTTTGCCCAGGTAGCCGGCTTCGACCATTTGCTTGAGCAATGGGCAGGGGCGGTATTTGGGGTCGTTGAAGCCGTCGTACAGGACGTCCATGATGGCCAGGCAGGTGTCCAGGCCGATGAAGTCGGCCAGCGTGAGCGGGCCCATGGGGTGGTTCATGCCGAGCTTCATGACGGTGTCGATGGCTTCGGCGTCGGCTTTGCCTTCGTACAGGCAGAAGATGGCCTCGTTGATCATGGGCATGAGGACGCGGTTGGAGACGAAGCCGGGGCCGTCGTGCACTTCCACCGGGGTTTTACCCAAGGTGTGGGTGAGGGCTTCGATGGCTTGGTATGTCGCGTCGTCCGTCTGCAGGGCGCGGATGATTTCCACCAGCTTCATCAGCGGCACGGGGTTCATGAAGTGCATGCCGATGACCTGGGCCGGGCGCTGCGTGGCGGCGGCGATCTTGGTCAGGGAGATGGACGAGGTGTTGGACGCCAGGATGGCACCGGGTTTGGCCACTTGGTCGAGCTCGGTGAAGATCTTGAGTTTGAGGGCGACGTTTTCAGTGGCCGCTTCGATGATGACGTCGGCGTCTTTCAGGGCCTGGATGTCGGTGGCGCCCTGGATGCGGCCTAAGATGGCGTCGGATTCAGGCTGGTCGATTTTGCCCTTTTCGACGAACTTGGCCAGGCTTTTGGCGATGGTGGTCAGGCCCTTGTCGACGGCCTTCTGATCGATGTCGCGCATGACGACGGCGAGCCCGGCCTGGGCGCAGACCTGGGCGATGCCGTTGCCCATTTGACCGGCGCCAACGACACCGACGGTTTTGATTTCCATGACGCGACTCCCGTTGTCAGGCGGATGATGGGTAGTTTGATGGGTTTTGGTGTTGGGTTCGAGTCGGCTTGGATGGTTGCCGGGTGTTGAGTCGGGCGCCCCCTGGGATCGCCGAGTTGTACTCGGCAGCCGAGCGAAGCTCGGCCGGAACGACGGCGACAGCCGTGCCCCTGGTGAATGGCCGTTCCGGCTTCACGGTCTTCCAAACGGTCGGCCGGTGGCCGACTGCCGAGTACAACTCGGCGATCCCAGGGGTGGCGTTCCCAGGGGGCGCACTCCCCAAGGGTGGCGATCCCAGGACGGCCGCCCACCGGGCGGCTACCGGTTACAAACCGGTGCTCCCAGGGAGGCATTGCCGCTACATGTTCCGCCGATACTGACCGCCGACTTCAAACAAAGCGTCGGTGATTTGCCCCAGGGAGCAGCACTGCACGGCGTCCATGAGGACGGCGAAGACGTTGTCGCCGGCCATGGCGGTTTCCTGTAGCCGTTGCAGAACGGCCGGGGCGCGGTCGGCGTGGCGGGCCTGGAAGTCGCGCAGGCGGCGCAGCTGGCTTTGCTTTTCGTCGTCGGTGGAGCGGGCGAGCTCCAGTTTGGGCGCCTCCTCCGGCCCCTTGGGGTTGAGGAAGGTGTTGACGCCGATGATGGGTAAGGAGCCATCGTGCTTGCGGCTTTCGTACAACATGGACTCGTCCTGGATCTTGCCGCGCTGGTAGCCGGTTTCCATGGCGCCGAGCACGCCGCCGCGTTCGGCAATGCGCTCGAACTCACACAGCACGGCTTCTTCGACGAGGTCGGTGAGCTCGTCGATGATGAAGCTGCCCTGGTTGGGGTTTTCGTTCTTCGCCAGGCCCCATTCCTGGTTGATGATCATCTGGATGGCCATGGCGCGGCGCACGGAGCCTTCCGTCGGTGTGGTGATGGCCTCGTCGTAGGCGTTGGTGTGCAGGCTGTTGCAGTTGTCGTACACCGCGATCAGCGCCTGCAAGGTGGTGCGGATGTCGTTGAAGTCGATTTCCTGCGCGTGCAGGGAGCGGCCCGAGGTCTGCACGTGGTACTTGAGCTTCTGCGAGCGCTCGTTGGCGCCGT
>CBFGWV010000335.1:0-5062 GCA_965652545.1 uncultured Candidatus Competibacteraceae bacterium
CGCAGGACCTCGACGATGACCGCATGCAGTGCCTTTTCGCTGCCGTCGCTGACTTTGATCGCGATCCCCAGCCCGCGTGAGCGCACGCCGATGCCCTGCACCGCCTCGGCACCGATCTTGGTTACCCAGTCGCCCGCGCCCAGGCGCATCAAGGCCTCGTCACTGCGGCCCTCGCCGGACACAAGGCCTGGGTGGGCGGTCATCGCATCGCGCAGGCGCGCGAGTACCGGGTCCGGCCCCTCGGCGGTCGCCCCCGCCGCCAGCGCGGCGAAGGCGCAGGCAATGGACGACAGCGGGGCGGCGAAATTCGGTGCGCTGCACCCGTCCACGCCGACCGGCATGGACGCCACGCTCTGCCCCAGGTAATGCGCGACACTCGTCCGGATCGATTGCTGCACGGGATGATCCGGGTCCAGATAGTGGGCCGTGTCCGCGCCCAGCAAACGGCAGTGGGCCAACATACCGGCGTGTTTGCCGGAGCAGTTGTGGCCGGCCGGGACGAACACCTCGCCCTCGCGCGGCAGCCTGCCCTGCACCCGGTAAGCCATGGGCGGGTGGACGCCGCATTGCAGATCGGCCTCGCTGCAACCGATCTTGGCCAGCATCGCGCGGGCGATATCGAGATGGCGCGGCTCGCCTGAGTGGCTGGCGCACAGCAGCGCGGTCTCGCGGGTGTCGAAACCGAACTGCTCAAGTCCCCCGGCGGCCACAAACGGGGCGGCCTGGAAAGGCTTGCAGGCGGAGCGGGTGAAAGTCATGGCGCGGACATCGCCCACGCCGGCGACCAGCCTCCCGCTGAGATCGACCACGGCGATGGCGCCATAGTGGACGTTCTCTACCGCCCCACCCCGGGTGGCGGCCACCAGAGGCTGGTAGCCGGGTATCAACAGATCTTCGCTCAAGGCCGTCTCCGTTTCGTTTCAGATCGCACGCAAGGTGCGCATTGGCGGCTGGTTCAGCACCTGCCGGGTTCCCGCAAGACCGGCCAGGCCGATACCCAGGCCGCCACCGACCAGCCCCACCACCCACACCGCCAAGCCCGGGGTATAAGGGATATCGAAGACCGTCTCGGCAAGCACATAGCCGGTCACCGTCGCCACCAACGCGGCAAGCACCCCGGCCAGGGCGCCCAACAGCACGAACTCTGCGGCCAGGCTCTTGAGCACCAGGCGCCGACCCGCACCCAGCGTACGCAGCATGGCACTCTCTTGACGGCGGGCGTCGTGAGTCGCCTGAATGGCCGCGAACAGCACCGTGAGGCCAGCCAGCACAGTGAACCCGAAGATGTACTCCACCGCCAGCGTCACCCGCTGCATGATCTCGCGCACCTGAGTCATCACCGCTTCGACATCGATCACCGTGATCGACGGAAACGCACGCACCAGGGCGGCCAGTACCGGTTTGTCCGTCGGCGGTAGATAGAAGCTCGTGATCCACTGGCTGGGGTAGTCGTCGATGACCCCCGGTGGAAAGATCACGAAGAAATTGACGTTGAAGGAATCCCAATCGACGCTGCGCAAACTGGTGACCGGGGCACTGACGGTCTGCCCGCCGACCAGGAAGGTCAACTCATCGCCAATGGCCAGCCCCAACGTCTCGGCGATGCCCTCCTCCACGGACACCTGCGGTGTTGCGTTGGCCGCATCGCTCCACCACTGGCCAGCGACGATACGATTGTCACCCTGTGCATCCGCCGCCCAGGACAGATTGAACTCACGCTCGACCAGACGCTGCGCGCGGGGATTGTCGTACTGCGCCGGATCCACCACGTCGCCCCCGATCCGTACCAAGCGGCCGCGCACCATGGGGTACAGCCGCTCGTCGCGCAGGCCGTTGTCGTTCAGGAAGGCGCGAACACCGTCAACCTCATCGGGCTGGATATTGATGAGGAACTGGTTCGGCGCATCGGCCGGCAGGCTGGACTCCCAACCGGCCAGCAGGTCGGTACGCACCAAGCCGAGCAGCAGCAACACCATCATGCCAAGGCCCAGCGCCACGACCTGGACCACGCTGGCGCCACCGCGACGGGCGATATTGGCCAGGCCGAAGCGCCAGGCGATCCCGACCCGCCCGCGCAAGCGACCCAGGCCCCACACCAGCACCGCGGCAGCCGCTGTCAGCACAAGCACCGCGGCGAACAAACCGGCTAGCGCGTAGGCAGCCAGCTGCATATCGCGCGCTTGCCAGACCACCAGCAACACGACCGCCGACACGCCCGGCCCGTAGGCCAGCCCCTGCCCCATCGGCACCGGCCCCAGGTCGCGACGCAATACCCGCATGGGCGGCACCTGCTTGAGCCGCCATAGCGGCGGCAGACCGAAGCCCACCAGCGTTGCCAGGCCCGTCAGCAGCGCCGGGAACACCGGCGCCAGGCCCGCCGGCGGCAACTCGCCCCCGGCGAGCCCGGCCAACAAGTCGGCCAGCCCCAGCTGCGCCAGATAACCCAATGCCACACCAGCCACACCAGCCAGTACACCCAGGGCCAGGAACTCCAGCCCGTACAAGGCCATGATCTGGCGCTCGCGGGCACCGAAACAACGCAGGATGGCCGCATTGTCCCAGTGGCGCTCGGCAAAGCGCCGGGCACTGACCGCCACGCCCACCCCGGCGACGACGACGCTGATCAACGCCGCCAGGCCCAGGAAACGCTCCGCCCGATCCAGCGCCTGGCTGACCTCGGGACGGGCATCGCGGACCGACTCCACCCGCACGCCGTCGTCCAGGTCCGGCTGCACCTGGACGCGGAATGCGGCCAGCGCCGCCTCTTCGCCCGCCAGGGCCAAGCGGTAGGTGACCCGGCTGCCGGGCTGCACCAGAGCGGTCGCCGGCACATCGTCCAGATGCATCACCACATGCGGCGCAATGGCGAAGAAATCGCCCGCGCGGTCGGGTTCGAAGGCCAGCAGAGCGGCAATGCGAAACTGGCTCGCACCCAGCTCCAGCGTATCGCCCAGCGCCACATTCAGGGCTTGCAGCAAGCGCGGCTCCACCCACACCGTACCCCGCGCCGGCACATTATTCACCTCACGCTCGGGACCAAAGGGCTCATCGCTCAAGCGATAACGGCCGCGTAGCGGATAGCCATCACCGATGGCCCGCAGCTCCACCAACTGCGTCGCATCACCAGCCAGAGCAACGCTGCGCGTGGTCAGCAGATTTGCCGTGGACAATCCCAACTCGCGGGCGCGAACCGCCACCGACTCCGGCAACGCGCGGCCATCGCGCAGGATCAGATCGCCGCCCAGCAGCGACGCGGACTGCCGGACCATGGCTCGCTCCACCCGGTCGGCAAAGAAGCCCACCGAAGCGACACTGGCCACCGCAATGAGCAAGGCCACCGCCAACACCCGCAACTCCCCGCCGCGCCAATCGCGCAGCAGGGCCCGGCCCGCCAGCCGCAGCAACTTCACGGCGCCACCGCCAGACGGCCGTGATCCAGGCGCAGCACCCGGTCGCAGCGCGCGGCAAGAGCCGGGTCATGCGTCACCATTACCAATGTCGTACCGGACTCGCGGTTGAGCGTGAACAACAGATCGATGATCCGCTCGCCCGTATCCTGATCGAGATTGCCCGTGGGCTCATCCGCGAAAAGCACCGACGGTTCGCCGGCAAACGCCCGCGCAATGGCCACCCGTTGCTGCTCACCACCGGATAACTGCCCGGGATAATGCGTCAACCGGTCGCCCAGCCCCACCCGCTCCAATACCACCGATGCCTCGCGACGGGCCTGACTGTGGCCGCCGAGTTCCAGCGGCAACATCACATTCTCCAGCGCGGTCAGGCCCGGCAGCAGCTGAAACGCCTGGAACACAAACCCCACCTGATGCGCCCGCAACGCCGCCCGCCCATCCTCATCCAACCCCGACAACGCCCGGCCGGCCAGCCAGACCTCCCCCGTACTGGGCACATCCAGCCCGGCCAGCAACCCCAGCAACGTCGACTTGCCCGACCCCGACGCCCCCACGATCGCCACCCGCTCCCCGGCACCGATCGCCAGATCTACACTCGAAAGAATCGTCAACGCCCCGCCGCGGGTGCTGACCGTCATGCTCAAACCCTGCGCGCGGATGATCGTTTCGCGACGATCGTGGTCACTCGCGTAGGATGGATCCACCTCGTTTTGGAAGTCACTATCGTCATGCGCCACGGATTCCACGCTCTCGTGCTCCTGATCGGATCATTAGTCGCAGCGGTCGCACTGGCCGCCCAGCCCCCCACCATAGTGGTCCTGGGAGACAGTCTATCCGCTGCATACGGAATTCCCTTGGAGCGTGGATGGGTCTCAGGGTTGCAGGAGAAGCTGATAAACACCGGTCTCCCCCACCAGGTCATCAACGCCAGCATCTCTGGCGACACCACCGCCGGCGCCCTCACCCGCCTGCCCGACGCCTTGGCGCGTCATCAACCCGACTGGGTCGTCGTGGAACTGGGCGGCAATGACGGACTGCGCGGCTTGTCGGTCAAGGTCATGCGTGAAAACCTCACCGCCATCGTCGATCAGAGCCTCGCCGCCGGCGCCAACGTCGCCCTCGTCGCCATCCGCATCCCACCAAACTACGGCCCGGCGTACACCGGCGCATTCGAAAAGGTCTACCACGAACTGGGCGAGCGGGACGACGTCGTCCTGTTGGAATTCCCCTTCGACGACCTCGTCGCCGACCCCGGGCTGCTTCAGGACGACGGCATCCACCCCACCGCCGACGCGCAGCCGTTGATCGTCGAAGCGGTATGGGAGGATTTGGCTCCTGTCCTAAACCCCTAGCCTGTCGCAGCGGGGCGGCAGGCGCACTCAAGGCGCTCGTCTCTGTGCGTGATCGGCCGAGCGCCTGCAAACCCGGAGCTCGGCGTCGTCCTCAAGCAATCGCCCTGAGGGCAGGGCTCCTACAGGTGCCTGGGTTCTAGCTAGTGGCACCTGTAGGAGCGCACCCCTGTGCGCGATCGGCCGGGACACGCGCCTACGCCCCGGTTCGGCACCAACCTCCAGATCGCCCTGAGGGCAGGCTCCTACGGGTGCCATTCGGTACAAGTAGCGTTGACCGGCCCTGGTGTGTCAGGGCCCTAA
>CBFGWV010000336.1:0-5055 GCA_965652545.1 uncultured Candidatus Competibacteraceae bacterium
CCCAAGCCGATCGCGCACAGGGGTGCGCTCCTACAAGGGCTTGCGTTCGACGCATGTGCCTGTCAGTTGCACCACACCGACCAACTCGATTCAGCCGAACCCAGGCACCCGTAGGAGCGCTGCCCTCAGCGCGATTGCCCGATGCACCACCATGCCCGAAGGATGGGCGCCATGCCCAAGCCGATCGCCCACAGGAGTGCGCTCCTACAAGACACCCGGCCCATAGGCCCCGCGCTTACTGGTCCTGAGCCCCAGGCCCACCAGCGCCTCGACGAGCTTCACTGCGACCGGAACGCCGTCGATGACCGGGCAACCCAAGCGGGCTTCCAACGCGGCGCGATAGGGCGTCATGCCGGCGCAGCCGAGCACCAGCGTGTCCGTCCCATCGTGCGCCAGCACGGCCTGCGCCCGCGCCAGCAAGGGCTCGAATACGGCTGCATCTTCCAGCGCCAGCACCGGCCGCTCCAGGGCATGCACGCCGCGACAGGCGGTGGCAAGTCCGTAGGCAGCGGCGTTGGCCTCGAGGATGCGAATGGACTTGGCCTGGGCGGTGAGTATGGAAAACCCGCTACCCACCAGCGCGGCCGCGTGCATGGCGGCCTCACCGATGCCGACGACTGGCCCGCCGGCCAGCTCGCGTGCCGCGTGCAAACCGGTGTCGTCGAAACAGGCGATGACGATGCCATCGGCATCCCCCGCCTGGCCGACGGTGCGCAGCACCGCCACCGTAGCCAGTGCACCGTCGTAATACCCTTCCACGCTGGCCACGCCGCCCTCGGCGGAGCGGACGACGAGCGCGGTGTCTGCCGCCACCACCGCACGGCAACTGGCCTCGATCGCCGCGGTCATGGCCTGGCTGTCGTTGGGGTTGACGACGAGCAGCCTCATACGCGGCCCGCCCGCTGCTGGCGGCGCCGGGTCAGGTGGATGGCCAGCAGGGCCAGCACGATGAGCAAAAACGAAAACCCCGTCGTCAGCGTCCCCAGCGCATACAGCACCGGCGTGGTGACGTTGGTCGTCATGCCGAAAATCTCCAGCGGCAAGGTGTTGAAGCTGCCGGCGGTCATCAGCGTGCGCGCGAATTCGTCGTAGGACAGGGTAAAGCCGAGCAAGGCCACGCCGATCAGGCTGGGCAGAATCAACGGCAGCACCACAAGACGGAAGGTCTGCCAGGCAGTGGCGCCCATGTCCACCGCGGCGGCCTCGTAGGCGCGGTTGAAGCGGTTGAAGATGGCGAACATGATCAACAGCCCGAACGGCAGCGTCCAGGTCAGGTGGGCGCCGAAGGCCGAGCTGTACCAGCCCGGCGACAATCCCAGGCGGTCGAACATGATGCCGATGCCTAGGCTGATGAGTATCGACGGCATGATCAAACTGACGAGGGTCAGGTAAAACACCACCGAGGCGCCGACAAAGCGCTTGCGGAACGCCAGCCCCGCCAGCAACGAGAACACCACCGTGCAGGCCATCACCGTCAGCCCCAGCAGCATCGAGCGCCGCAGCGAGCCGCCGAAATCCCCCACCTGCTGGGCCTCGAACAAGCGCCCGAACCAGTGCAGCGACACCCCGTTCATGGGGAACGTCAGCCCCCCGGCCGGCCCCTGGAACGACAAAATGGCGATGGTGATCGTCGGCCCGTAGAGAAACAGCACGAAAGCGGCAAACACCGCCGTCAGCGCGTAAAAGCCCGCCGGACGCCTCTCCCCGGTCATGGTGCTAGAGCTCCTTTTTGATATCGGCGAAACGGAACAACACCGCCAGCATGATCAGCACGGTGATCAGCAGAATGACCGCGCCGGCCGCCGCCGCCGGGTATTGGAGCAGGGAAATCTCATTGTGAATGAGCACCCCCACCGAGGCGCTCAAGCCCCCGCTCATCAGCCGCACGGTGATGAAATCCCCCATCACGAGGGTGAAGACGAAGATGCTGCCGATGACGATGCCCGACTTGCACAGCGGCACCACCACCAGAAACACCGTCTGCCAGGCGCCGGCCCCCGCGTCGATGGCCGCCTCGATGAGGTTGCGGTCGATGCGCATCATGGCGTTGAAGATCGGCACCACCATGAACAGGCAATACAAGTGCACGAAGGCCAGCACCACGGCGAAGTCGCTGAACAACAGCCATTCGATCGGCGTATCGATCAAACGCAACTCCAGCAGGGTGGAGTTGACCAGCCCGTTGCGTCCCAGCAGCGGGATCCACGAAATCATGCGGATGATGTTCGAGGTCAGAAACGGCACCGTGCACAGCAGGAACAGCACGCTTTGCGTTACCGCCCCGCGTACGCAAAAGGCGATGTAATAGGCCACCGTAAAGCCCAGCACCAGGGTGATCGCCCAGGTGCTGACGGCGTAGAACAAGGTCTTCAGATACGCCTTGAGTGTCACCGGCGAGCTCAATAGATACGTGTAGTTGTCCGTGATGAAAGCCGGAATCAACTGAAACGCATCGAAGTCCCAGAAGCTCACGATGACGATGGTGATCACCGGGAACAACAGGAACAGCACGATGACCAGCGCCAGTGGCGCAATCTGCAGGTAACTGGCGCTGAGTGGTTTCATAGAACTGGGAGCCTGTCGGACTTGAGACTGTCCTACTGCGGAAAGTCGGGTATCGGCCATATTTCCCTATCCTTATTTGTCAGATAGCTACGGCTATCTTCCGCAAACGATAGGAAAATCTGTCTCGATACCGACTTCCCTCGCTACGGACGCTCAAGTCGGACAGGCTCCTAGGCCGCGATGAACTCGTTCCACTTGCGCACCATGTGCTTGTTCTCATCCATGACCGAGTTCCAGCAAGCCACCGCGCCCATGCGGTCCCAGTACGAGCCGCCGTCGCGCACGGCGCCGGCTTTTTCCATCAGCTTGCCGTCGGGGCTGAGAATGTCGCCCTGGGCCGGTTTGCCCTCGATCCAGTACCCCCATTCGTCGGCGCTCATGTGTTGCTCGGAGGTCGACGGGGCGGCGCTGTAGTAGCCCTGGCGGTTGAGGTAGGCACCCACCCAACCGGAGAGATACCAGTCTATGTACTCGTAGGCCGCATCCAACTGCAGGCCGCTGAGGTGCTTGGCCAGGCCAAGCCCGCCGCCCCAGGCGCGGTAGCCTTCGGCCAGCGGCTGGTAGACGCAGGGGATGCCCTTGGCCCGCACCGCGGCCACTGCCGGCGACCACATGGACTGGATCACCACCTCGCCCGAGGACATCAGGTTGACCGACTCGTCGAAGCTCTTCCAGAACGCGCGGAACTGCCCGGCCTTCTTGGCGGCGATCATGAGCTCTATGGTTTTGTCGATCTCCGCCTGGGTCATGTTGCCCTTGTCGGCGTACTCGATCTCGCCCATGGACTCGCAGATCATCGCCGCGTCCATGATGCCGATGGACGGGATGTTGAGGATCGACGTCTTGCCGGCGAAGGCCGGGTCCATGATGTCCTTCCAGTGGGTGATCGGCCGGCCGACCAGGTCGGGGCGAATGCCCAGCGTATCGGCGTTGTAAATGGTGGGGATCAGCGTCATCCATTGGGTGGGCTCGCTGGCGAAGCCCGTCGCCTCGGCGCTTTCCACGAAGCCCACGGTGTGCGGGGCCGTGCCCTGGGCAATGGTCGACTCGGGCGTCAACTTGCCGGTGATGAACAGCGGGGAGATCTTGTCGTAGTTCGTTAGCCGGCGGGTGTCCATGGGTTGGAGTACACCGGCGGGGAAGATCTTCTTGCAGATCCAGTATTCGATATCGGCGATATCGTACGACCCCGGCTGGGTTACCGCGCGCTGGGCCACCGCGTCGGAGTCCAGCGCGGTGAGTTGCAGGGTAAAGCCCAGGTCCTGCTTGCAGCGCTCGGCGATGTCGTTGAGGTTGGATACCCCGGTGCCGAACTGGCGCAAGGTCACATCCTTGATGTTCTGCGCCCAGATCATCGGGAACCCGCTGATCGCCTGCGAGCCGATGGCCGCGCCGCCGAGCGCACCGGCGGCCTTGATCAGGCTGCGACGGCTGATGCCACCGCCGTTGGTCTCGGCGGCGGGAACGTCGGGTTTGTCGTCGGATGTCATCGCGAAAGTCTCCTGTGGACGGGGGAGGGGGCAGTCAGGCGGAGGACGCCAGAACGTTCAGCCGTTCCGGCGCCCAGGCGGTGTACAACCGGTCGCCCGCACGCACGGGCAGGCGGCTGTACTCGCTGTCGGGTTGAAACACCGACAGGTTCAGGCCATCGGCAAAGCGGCCGCTGATGTGGACGTAGCTGCCCTGGAACTCCACGGCGTCGACGCACAGCGGGTCGGGCTGGCTGTCGGCCAGCGGTTCGCGGTCGAGCCGAATGTGGTCGCAGCGCAGGGACACCGCCACGGTGTCGCCGTAGGCGGTGCTGCCGTTCAGTTGCCGCGGCAGGGGAATGGCCCGTTCGCTGCCCACCTGGAGCATCGTGCCGCGGCGCTCGTCATGGCGCAGGCGTCCGCTGAGGATGTTGTGCCCGCCGATGAACCCGGCGACGAAGGCCGTGCGCGGGGTCTGGAACACCGCCTGCGGCGTGCCCACCTGGTCGATGCTGCCGAGGTTCATCACCACCACCGTATCGGCCAGGGCGAAGGCTTCTTCCTGGGAGTGGGTCACGTGGATGAAGGTGATGCCCAACTGCTGCTGGATGTTCTTCAGCTCCCGCCGCATGCGGGTGCGCAGGAACGGGTCCAGCGCCGACAACGGCTCATCGAGCAGGATCACCTCGGGCCGGTTGATCAGCGCCCGTGCCAGGGCGATGCGCTGTTGCTGCCCACCGGAGAGCTGCGCGGGGTAGCTCCCGGCGAAGCGCTCCATGTTCACCAGGGTGAGCATCTCGTGCGCCCGGCCCAGGCGTTCGCCGCGCGGGATGCCGGCAATCTTCAGGCTGAAGGCGACGTTGTCGATGCTGCTCAGGTGCGGAAACAACGCGTAGTTCTGGAACATCAACGCCGTGCCGCGCCGCCGCGGGGGCAGGGCGGTGACATTGCGGTTGCTCAGCAGGATGTCGCCTTCGCTGACCGCCTCATGCCCGGCGATCATGCGCAAGGTCGTGGATTT
>CBFGWV010000337.1:0-5023 GCA_965652545.1 uncultured Candidatus Competibacteraceae bacterium
ACCCACCCGTCAGCCACCGCGCCGCCAGCCGTTGCAGCCAACTCGCCGGTGGCCGCACCTTGCGGTCGAACCGCGGCCCGCGGCGCTGGAACACCGATTTCATATGACTGAACGTCTCGAACCCCTCGCGCCCGTGATACCGCCCCATGCCGCTGGCGCCGACGCCGCCGAAGGGCAGGTCATCGATGGCCACATGCGCCAAGGTGTCGTTGAGCGTGACCCCACCGCTGACGGTGTGACGCAGCACCTGCTGGCGCGTCTGCGCGTCGTCGGTGAACAGATACAGCGCCAGCGGACGGCTATTGCGGTTGATGTGGGCGATGGCCTCGTCCAGTGTGTCGTAGGCGATGATCGGCAGGATAGGCCCGAAGATCTCCTCGCGCATCAGGGCGTTGTCGCCCGGGGCGTCGAGCACAACCACCGGCGCCAGCTTGCCCTCGGGCGCCTCGCGGGTGCCGAACAAAGGCTCGCAGCGGGCGCCGGCTTGCTCGGCCTCGGTCAGCCATTGTTCCAGCCGTGAGCGCTGCCGGGTGTTGATGATGGCGGTATACGCCTCGTCCGCCGCGCCCTTGGGGTAGTAGGCCTTGGCGGCGGTCTTCAGATGATCGACGAAAGCCTCGCACGATGCCCGCGGTACCAGCGCGTAGTCCGGTGCCACGCAGGTCTGCCCGGCGTTGAAGAGTTTGCCGTGAACAATGTCGTCTGCGCTGGAGGCCAGGTCGGCATCGGGGGCGATCAAGGCCGGGGATTTGCCGCCCAGCTCCAGGGTGACCGGGGTCAGCCGTTCGGCCGCCGCGCGCATGACGGCCTGGCCGACGCGGGTGGAGCCGGTGAACAGTAAATGGTCGAAGTCCAGGGCCACGAAGGCCGCGGCGGCTTCGGCATCGCCCTGGACGACGGCGACCAGGTCGTTGTCGAAGGTGGCCGCCAGCAGTCCGTGCAGTGCCGCACTGGTGCGTGGGGTGAACTCCGAGGGTTTGATCATTACCCGATTGCCCGCGGCCAGCGCGGCGGTCAGGGGGGCCAAAGTGAGGAACAGCGGGTAGTTCCACGGCGAGACGATGCCGACCACCCCCAGCGGCTGGGGCTGTATCCAGGCCCGGCCCGGTTGCATCGGCCAGTCCACATGGCGGCGGCGGGAGCGCATCCACCCGCCCAGGTGGCGGCGGGCATGCCGCAGCCCGGCCAGGGTGGTGTAAAGCTCGCCGAACTCGGTCTCATGCCGCGCCCGATGTCCGTAGTCCGCGTTGACCGCCGCCATCAGGTCGGCCTTGTGTGCCCGCACCGCCTGCTCCAGCCGCCTCAACCGCTCGCGGCGGACGGCCAACTCGGGGAATGGCTCGCGTTCGAACGCGGCGCGCTGTGCATCGAACAGGGTTTGCATGGTGCGGGGCTCCGGAGACCTGCCGCGCAGGCTATCGGATTCGACCGCCAGCCGACCCCTTCGTCCGGGGGGCTCCCCGTCTACCTACGCAGCATGAAATGTAGGATGGGTTGAGCACCGCGATACCCATCAGCCAAACTCGATCGAAGCCCCGTCCCCGCCGATCTGCGCCCCGACCGTGAACGATGGGTATCGCTGCGCTCAACCCATCCTACGGTGCCGGTTTTCAGGCTGCTGCACGGGTCGAAAAACTGACTCAGATCTCACGATCTCGCCGTTCAAAGCGTCGCTAGCCGGCGACGGCACCAATAACGGCCGACAGCAGCACCACCGCCCAAGCCGGCCAGCGCCACAGGGCCAACAGCACATAGTCGAGCAGGAACAGCGCAAACGCGAAGCGGTCGGTGATCCCGGCGGTCCACACCGGGTGGTACAGCGCCGCCCCCAGCAGGCCGACCACCGCGGCGTTGACGCCCGAGAGCGCCGCTTGCATCCCAGGCCGCCCACGCAGTCGGTCCCAATGCGGCAGCGTGCCGACCAGCAGCAACGCCCCGGGCAGGAAGATGGCCACCAGGCAGACCAATGCACCGATGACGCCGCTTGCACCCACGCTCGAGACGGTGCCCAGGAAGGCGGCGAAGGTGAACACCGGCCCGGGCACCGCCTGGGCGGCGCCGTAGCCGGCCAGGAACAGCTCGCGATCTACCGCGCCGGTAGGCACCACTTCGGCCTGCAATAGCGGCAGGACCACATGCCCGCCGCCGAACACCAGACTGCCGGCGCGGTAGAAGCTGTCGATCTGTCCAAGCACACTGCCCTGGCTAGCGATCAAAGGCAGGCCGAGCAGCAACACGGTGAACAGCGACAGCGCGATCGTTGAAGTGTGGCGCGGCAAGGTTGCGATCAGCACCGTGTCGCCACCGTTCCCCACAGCCGGCGGGTTGAGCAGCCAGCGCCCAGCCGCCGCCCCGAAGAGAATGACCGCCACCTGGCTCACTGGCGAAACCCAAAGACTCACCACGGCTGCCGAGGCAAAGGCCAGGGTCAGCCGCCCGCGGTCGGTGCACAGACCGCGACCCATGCTCCACACCGCATGGGCGACCACCGCCACCGCGGCGATCTTCAGACCATGCAGGGTTTCCCCGGCCACCTCGCCACCCAGGCTCAGCGCGCCAAAGCCGAACACCGTCATCAGGATGGCCGAGGGCAGGGTGAACCCCAGCCAAGCCACGAACGCACCCGCCAGCCCACCTTTGGCCAGCCCGAACCCCATGCTCACCTGACTGCTCGCCGGCCCTGGCAGGAACTGGCACAAGGCCACCAGATCCGCATACGCCGACTCGCTCAGCCAACCGCGCCTGCGCACCAAGGCCTCATGGTAATAGCCCAAGTGCGCAACCGGCCCACCGAAGCTGGTCAGGCCCAGGCGCAGGAAGGTGAGGAAAATCTCGGACAAAGGAAGCATGGGGTGTTCGGTTTTCCGTTTTCGGTGTTCGGCAGGACGGAGGCCGCGCAGGGACTATGGCGATACGGTGCTGCGTTTTCGTGACGCGATGAAACGCGGAAGGCGCAGGGCTCCGATAGCCGGTCCAGGCATTGATTGTAGGAGGGCTCGCGCGCAAGGCGGAGAAAAGCCCCCTCTCCCCCGGCCCCTCCCCCGCGAGGGGGGAGGGGAGTGATCTGTGGCAAGGACGCGAAGAGGGCAAACATCCAGCCATCGTCGGCCGGAGCAAGCCCCTCGCCCAGGTGGGCGAAGGGCGTGGGGGATCCTGGGTTGCAATGGCATTGAAGAGACCAACGTCCAGCTATCGTCGATCGAAGTAAACCCCTCACCCCTGCGGCAGCAGGGAGTGGTGAATCGTGGGTTGCAATGGCGTTGAAGAGACCAACATCCCGCCATTGTCGACCGAAGCAAGCCCCTCGCCCCTGGCGGGAGAGGGGTTGGGGAGAGGGGGAAGGTGTCAGCGTCGTCCCCGAGCCGGGCACCAAACCGCCCGCCGCCCTCAGCCCGCCGCCCGCGTCTCCTGCCGCTGCTCCCCCAACCCCTCAATACCCAGCCGCATGACCTGCCCCGCACGCAGGTAAACCGGCGCCGGCTTCTGCCCCATACCCACCCCCGGCGGAGTGCCGATAGAAATGATGTCACCCGGTTGCAGCGACATGAACTGGGAGATGTAGGCCACCAGCGTCGCCACGCCAAAGATCATCGTCCGGGTACTGCCGTCCTGGTAACGGTGCCCGTCCACCTCCAGCCACATCGATAAGTCCTGCGGGTTCGCGATCTCGTCGGCGGTGACCAGCCAGGGACCGATGGGGCCGAAGGTGTCGGCACTCTTGCCCTTCACCCACTGCCCGCCGCGCTCGATCTGGAAGGCGCGTTCAGACACATCATTCACCACGCAGTACCCGGCCACGTGCGCCATGGCATCCGCCTCGTCCACATAACGCGCCTCGCGGCCGATCACGATGCCGAGCTCCACCTCCCAGTCGGTCTTCTCCGACCCGCGCGGGATGATGACCGCATCGTTCGGCCCGCAGACCGCTGAGGTCGCCTTCATGAACAGAATGGGTTCTTCGGGAATCGCCATCCCGGCTTCGGCCGCGTGGTCGGCGTAGTTGAGCCCCACGCAGATGAACTTGCCGACACGGCCCACGCAGGGGCCGATCCGGCCGGCGTCGAGCAGGGGCAGCGCGGCCGGGTCGAGGCCGTGTAGCCGGTCCAGGCCCTCGGGCGTGAGCACCTCGCCGGCTAAGTCATCAATCACCGCCGAAAGGTCGCGCGGCTGACCGCTGGCGTCCAAGATGGCCGGGCGCTCGTGGCCCGGGGCGCCGATGCGGAGAAGTTTCATGGCAGGTCCTTTGACGTGTCGCGTGGGTTTACGGAACCCAAACAGTGAATGCATACTCAATGCATATGGATATCGAGTGGGACACCGACAAGGCCGTGTCGAACCTTGCCAAGCATGGCGTCAGCTTCGATGAGGCCGCCACGGCGCTTCTCGATCCGATGGCATTGGCTCAAGAAGACGAGGATGCAGACGGCGAAGCCCGATGGGTGTTGTTGGGCATGAGTGCCCAGACCCGCCTCCTCATCGTTGTCTATACACTGCGTGATCCCGACGAGCGGGTCCGTCTCATTTCTGCTCGAAAGGCCACCCGTAAGGAGGCCAAGTACTATGCGTGACGACTACGACTTCTCAAAAGCGAAGCGGGCCAAGGATGTTCCGCATCTGGCCAAGCTGCAAGCGGAGGCCACGGGCAAGAGCCGGATCACGATCATGCTGGATAACGATGTGCTGGTGGCATTCCGTGCCAAAGCCGATGCGGAAGGCATTGGCTATCAGACACTGATCAATCGTGTACTTCGTGAAGCCTTGGGCACACGCCCGGTCGATGAGGCCACGCTGCGGAAGGTTCTCCGTGAGGAGCTGGAAGCCCTCTAGCCCACGGCGTCCGCGATGTATGGCCCACCGAGCTCGGCAGCTTCGCCATCGTGCATGCGTGGCCGAGCTCAAGCGCTGACGACCGCATGTTCCCCTTCGAGCCCCTGGCCGAAGAGCCGTTGACCCTCTTCGCCCGAGCTGGCCATCCACTGGCCACCAGCTCCGGATCGCATAGTTTGCGGACGCTGGCCGGCGC
>CBFGWV010000338.1:0-4980 GCA_965652545.1 uncultured Candidatus Competibacteraceae bacterium
ATGGGTAGAACCACACGACGCATGATCATCGGACTGCTGCTCGCCCTGGGCGGCACCGCCCAGGCGCAGGTACCGGGCCTGATCGTGGCGGAGAGCCCGCACAGCGTGGCGGACACCACGGACAAGCTGGTCAGTGCGTTGGAGGAAAAAGGCATGACGATCTTCGCCCGGATCGATCACGCCGCCGGGGCCAAATCCGCGGACATGGATCTGCCGGCCACCGAGCTTGTGATCTTCGGCAACCCCAAGGCCGGCACGCCGCTGATGCAGTGCGGGCGCACGGTGGGTATCGACCTGCCGCAGAAGATGCTCATCTGGGAAGACCAGGGCACGGTATGGGTGGGTTACAACGAGCCGCTCTTCCTCGGACGGCGGCACGGGCTACGCGACTGCGTCGAAAACCTCGACAAGGTCAAGACGGCGCTCGAGGGCTTTGCCGAGGCAGCCGTAGCACCCTGAGGCTCATAGCTCGACCGTCATCCCCCGGTCGCCCCCTTCGGGGCGCCAGGTGGCGGTCATGCGGCTGCCGGCGATCTCCAGGCTCAGCCAGTTGCGCTCGGCCAGGTAGCGCCGACCGACCCCCGGCAGGGGGTGCATGTGCATGACCGCGTGGTGTCGGGCCGGTCGCGGGCCCGAGGCGAGCCAGTGGTAGAGCCGGGCCAGCCATTGCGGTGGCGGCCTGTGCACGACGCCGGAGCTGATCAACTGATGAATCCGCGTATCGCCACGGTGCACGCTGCCAAAGGCCGCCAGGTGGATCTCGCCTGAGACGATGTCCACCGGCACACCGTTCGACTGCCGCCAATCCAGCAGCAATTGCACCAGCCGCCGCCACTCGCGCCGGTGCACGAAGCTGTTCCACTGGTCGCGCAGATCGTCCTGGTAGGACTGCGCGCCGGGCAAGGCCACCAGCAAGCGCTCGATCCATGAGAGGTCCACATTGGCTACCGGCACCGTCGACACCAGCAAGAGCCGTTGGCGATCGGCCAGCGAGGTGAGCGCATCCTCCAGCCAGCGCCAGCCGGCCTCGTCGATAATGCGCGTGCGGGTGCGCGTAGAGCGCAGGTCTGGCGCCACGACACCCAGGGGGCCGAGCGTGACGGCCCAGCCGGCATGGCCCTCTGCGGCCTCGTCAGGCGCCAAGCCGCGCTGAAAGACCAGAAAATGCCGCCGTGCCTGACGCCAGATCGCCTGGTACACCGGGCAGGCCTGCAAAGCCGGGGGATGGCTGCCCCAGCCGTCGAAGATATCGTGATCGTCCCACATCATCAGCTGCGGAATGCACGCCAGCGGCGCGCGCAAGGCCGCCTGCGCCCACAGCCGACAGTAGCGCTGGAAGTAAAAGTCGGCGATGGCCGACTCCAGCGCCTCTGAGGCCGGTGCGCACACGCGCTCGCGGCGCGACTTGCGTGCCCACTGGACGAGTTGGGGAATCTCGCGCCACAGGTCGTCGGCGTAGAGCTGATCACCGCCTTGAAGCAGCAAGTGGTAAGGGTCGGCCTCGTGCTGACGGCCGAGATCCAACCAACAATGGTTGCGCCGTGGCTCGTCGTAGTCGGCCGGGTCATTGTCGTGATCGCCGTTGCAGGCGGTGAACGCCACACGCAGACGATCGCCCACGGGCAGGGCCACCGTGTATCGGTGGTCGTCGACGCGGTAGTCGAAGCATTCCACCGTTGCGACCGGCACGCTGAAATCGACTCGCCAGACCACCCGCTCGTCGTGATGCAAAAGGGGCTTGGTCGTCAGTTCACGGCCGTCCGGCCCTTTCACCGACGGCGGCTGGCGGCCGGCCGCCAGCACCACAGCGTAGTGATAGCGGCCCTCCCGTTGCCCGCGGTAATGGAGGACCGGCCCTGGGTCTGGCATATGGGGCTTCCGTGGCTCGCCTGGATCCGCCCATACCCTACTGAATGCGAACACGTGCAGCCAGCGCCGCCGCGGCCAGCGCACACAGGGCATCGAGCAAGAGCCCGGCGCGGAACGCCTGAATCAGCGCCCCGCCGATCGCTTGGCGGGTCTCATCGGCAGCCGTCTGGCTCAAACCGGCCGGAAGCTCGATGTCCGCCAACTGCCCGGCCTGGGCGAGCAGCTCGTTCAACGCCGCGGCCGGCAATGACAGGCCGGCCAGGGCATCGCCGAGTTGGGCGGCGAACACCGCGGTCATCAAGGCCCCGACAGCAGCCACCGCAAACAGACCTGCGATTCGGCTGGCGGCGTTGTTGACGCCCGAGGCGGTGCCGCTGTGGGCATCGTCCACACTGTTCATCAGCGCCGCGGTCAAGGGCGAGACCACCAGCGCCATACCGACGCCAACGATGCAGATGCCGATGATCGGCCCCAGGGCGGACTGCGCACTGCTGAGTAGGACCATGACCAAGCAGCCGGCCGACACCACCAAGGGTCCGGCGACCAGGAAGCGGCGTGGTCCGTAGCGATCGCTCAGACGGCCCACCCGCGACGACACCAGGCCGATGATCGCCCCCAGCGGCAGCAAGGCCAGCCCGGCCTGGCCGGCGCTGTAACCGTGCACTTGGATCAACGTGTACGGCAGCGCCAGCAGCACGCCGCCGAGGCTGAAATACAGCAGTACGGTCATGAGGTTGATGATGACGAAGCCGGGGATGCGCAGCAGGGCCGGCGGCGTCATCGGCGAGGTGGCCCGGCGCTGGACGGCGACGAAACCTGCCCCGCAACTCAAGGCCAGAAGCAGCGCGCCCCAGACCTGCACGGCCATGAAACCGGCCACCGGCCAGGCGGTGAGCGCTTGGGTGAAGCCGGCCAGCGACACTGTGGCCAGCAGCGCACCGGCCCAGTCGACCCGACCGCCCTCGCGGGCACGGTTCTCGGGGATGTGGCGCAGGCTCAGCACGATGGCAAGCACCGCCAACGGCAGGTTGATGGCGAAAGCCCAGCGCCAGGAGGCGATGTCGATGAGCACACCGCCGAGCACCGGCCCCAGCGCGGTGGTCAGGGCCGAGGCCCCGGCCCACAGGCCGATGGCCCGGCCGCGGCTGCTGCGCGGAAAGGTGGCGGCGATGATGGCCAGGCTCTGCGGCACCATCAGCGCCGCCCCCGTGCCCTGGACCACCCGCGCGGCAGTCAGCCACGCCACCGATGGCGCCACCGCACAGCCGAGGGATGCGACGGCAAACACGGCGATTCCCACGATGAACAGCCGGCGCCGCCCCAGTTGATCGCCCAGTGCCCCGCCGGCGAGGATCAGGGCGCCAAGCATCAGCGTGTAACCGTTGACCACCCATTGCAGATCGGCGAAACGGGCACCGAGCTCGTCCTGAATGGCGGGCAGTGCGATATGCACCACCGTGCCGTCGATGAAGGCCATCGCCGAGGCGAGGATGGTGGCGATGAGCACATACGGGCGCGAGGCCCGTGCGCAGGTGGTGTCCGGCTCCGCCCTGCCCTGCTCGTCAAGCGCTGCCGACATCGGCCGTCTCCTGATCCGTCATTGAGGATCAGGGGTATGAGAGACGGCCAAGGCGACTTGTGCAAGCCGCGAAGACGACCTGCGGTTTATTTGGCGAACAATTGGCCAAGGTCCTTGAAGGCCTTGAACTCCAGCGCGTTGCCGCAAGGGTCGAGCAAAAACATGGTGGCCTGCTCGCCAACCTGCCCCTTGAAGCGGACATATGGCTCGATGACGAACGCCGTGCCGTTGTCCTTCAACCGCTGCGCCAGCGCCTCCCAATCCGCCCAGGCGAGGACGACGCCGAAATGCGGCACCGGCACATCGTGACCGTCCACCGGGTTGCTGTGAGCCTGCTCCTGCGAGGCGGTCTTGGGGGTCTCGTGGATAACCAATTGATGGCCGAAGAAGTCGAAGTCTACCCAATGCTCGCTGCTGCGCCCCTCGGGGCAGCCGAACACCTCGCCGTAGAAGGCGCGGGCAGCGGGCAGATCGTAGACGGGGATTGCGAGATGAAACGGTGCCAATGCCATGAGGTGGGAGCCTGGTGTGTGGAAGTGTTGGACCGATTCTAGCCTCAGCGTTATCGATTAAAAGCGAATATTCTTTCCATCTAGCTCAATTATTTTCGATCAATCGGGACCGCCTGTGCTCAGAGAACTCAAGACCTTTGTCGCCGTGGCCCGTCACGGCACCTTCGCCGCCGCCGGCTTGCATGTGGGGCTGACGCAGTCTGCGGTGAGCGCGCAGATGCGCGTGCTGGAACAGGACCTGGGCGTGCGCTTGTTCGACCGCAGCGGCCGTGCCGCCGTCCTGAACGCCGCCGGCCGCCACGCCCTGCCCTTGGCCGAGCAGATTCTGGCGCTGTACGGGCAGATGGCCGTGCCAACGGCCGCCGCCGCCTGGCGGGGCCAGTTGAAGGTCGGCGCCATCGCCAGTGTGCAGACCGGGTTGCTGCCGCGGGTCTTGCCGCGGTTTCGCCAGGCCGCACCGCATGTGGAGCTGAAGCTGGTGCCGGGTGTATCGCTGAACCTGCTTGGCCAGGTGGATGCCGGCGAGCTCGATCTGGCCTTGATCATCAAGCCGCCGTTCGATCTGCCCAAGGAGTTGATGGAGGTGTCCCTGGTGCGCGAGCCGTTCGTGTTGATCGTGCCTGAGGGTATGCCGGGCGATGAACCGTTGCGGCTGCTGGCGGAGCAGCCATTCATTCGGTACGACCGGACGTCCTTCGGCGGGCGGCGGGTGACGCGGTTCTTGCGGCGGCAGCGGCTGGATGTGCGCGAGGCGCTGGAGCTGGATGAGCTGGAGGCGATCGTGTGCATGGTGGAGAGCGGGCTGGGGGTGTCGCTGGTGCCACGGGCGGGCTTGTGGTTGCAGCGCCCGGCCCGGGTGCGGATCGTGGACTTGGGGGCGTTGACGTTTCACCGGGAGCTGGTCGCGGTGGTGCGGCGGGCACAGCGGCAGCCGGCGTTGGATTGCCTGCTAGGGTGCTTGGGGGAGGTCGAGGGGGGCGGTTCGGGGTGATGGCGGGGTGGCCAGGCTTCGTTGGAGGT
>CBFGWV010000339.1:0-4973 GCA_965652545.1 uncultured Candidatus Competibacteraceae bacterium
CCGTCCAGGCGCTGCAGGTTGCAGTTGACCACGAAGACCAGGTTGTCGAGGTTCTCGCGCGTGGCCAGGCCGATGGCGCCCAGGGACTCCGGCTCGTCCATCTCGCCATCGCCCATGAAGGCCCAGACCTTACGGTTCTGGGTGGGGATCAGGCCGCGGTTCTCCATGTACTTCATGAAGCGGGCCTGGTAGATGGCCATGATCGGCCCCAGCCCCATACTCACGGTCGGGAACTGCCAGAAGTCGCGCATCAGCCAGGGGTGTGGATACGACGACAACCCGCCGCCATCGACTTCCTGGCGGAAACGGTGCAGTTGCTCTTCGCTGATCCGGCCTTCGAGGAAGGCGCGCGAGTAGACGCCCGGCGCCGAGTGCCCCTGGAAGAACACCATGTCGCCGCCATGGTTCTCACTGGGGGCGTGCCAGAAATGGTTGAAGCCCACGTCGTACAAAGTGGCGCTGGAGGCGAAGCTGGCGATGTGGCCGCCCAGCTCGGAGGTGATCTTATTGGCCTTGACCACCATGGCCATGGCGTTCCAGCGGATGATGGAGCGGATCTTCCACTCCATGGCCGGATCGCCCGGTGTGTACTCCTCCAGGTCCGGCGGGATGGTGTTCAGGTACGGCGTGTTGGCGCTGTAGGGAATCGCCGTGCCCCGGTCATGGGCCTCCTGCACCAGAACATCGAGCAGATAATGCGCGCGCTCCGGACCTTCGCGTTCCAGGACGGCATCGAGTGCCTCCAGCCATTCCCGGGTTTCCTGCGGGTCGACGTCGTTGTAGCTATCCACCGTCATGACAGACCTCTTCGCTGGTCGTTCTCGTCTGCGCCGAAGAAGCCGGGGCGAGGGATCGCGCACGCCGACGGTCTACTCCAGCATCCTCATTGGTGATTTAAAGACGGGCAAGCAGGGACCCGCCTCAAAACGTTGCGTATCGTAAAACATCATGGCGCCTGTTTTCCACATTATGAATTGCGCAGATGATGCAATTTTGGACTGCGTGTCCAACTATAGACCTTGGTTCGCCTGCTTCAGACCGGTAGTGACAACGTCTCGCCGAAGCTTTCTTCATAACGCGAGCAAAATTCTTCGCGGCTGAAGACGTGGTTCTGGGTGCCCGGCTGCTCGATCTTGATGGCGCCCATCAGCGAGGCGATGCGCCCGGTCACCGCCCACGGCAACCCGTGCATCAGGCCGAATAACAACCCGGCACGGTAGGCATCGCCGCAACCGGTGGGGTCCACGACCACGCGCGCCTTGGCCGCGGGGATCACCGTCTCGCGGCCCTGGTGGTGGATGGTCGAACCGTCGGCGCCACGGGTGACGATCAAGGCCTGGACGCGGCTGGCAATCTGGACCAGGGACAGCCCGGTGCGCGCCATCAACAGCTCGCACTCGTAGTCGTTCACCGCCACCCACTGCGCCTTCTCGATGAAGTCCACGAACGCCGGCCCATCGAACAGCGGCATGGCCTGGCCGGGGTCGAAGACGAACGGGATGCCGGCCTCGTGGAACTGGCGGGCATGGGTGAGCATGCCCTCGCGGCTGTCCGGGGCCAGCAGGCCAACGGTGATGCCCGCGTCCGTGGGCACGGCCACGGTGGCCGAGCAACCCATCGCGCCGGGGTGGAAGGCGGTGATCTGGTTATCGTCCACATCGGTGGTGATATAGGCCTGGGCACAGTAGGTGCCCGGCACCTGGCGGACATAGCGGCGGTCGATACCGTGCTTGTCCATCCACTCGCCATAGGGGCCGAAGTCCTCGCCCACCGTGGCCAGGGCGAGCCCATCGCCACCGAGCAGCTTGAGGTTGTAGCTGACGTTGCCTGCGCAGCCTCCAAACTCGCGGCGCAGCTCCGGCACCAGGAAGGAGACGTTCAGCTTGTGCACCTTCTCCGGCAGGATGTGATTGGTGAAGCGGTCTTGAAACACCATGATCACGTCGAAGGCGACGGATCCGCAGATCAGGGCTCGCATGGGCTCTCAGTTCTCCCGAATGGGACGTCGTTTCAAGGAATGAACAAAATCAGGCCCCAGACGAGGCCCAGGTTCAGAAGCGCCACGAACACCGCCGCCGAGCCGATGTCCTTGGCCCGGCCGGAGAGTTCGTGACGCTCCGGGCCGATGCGGTCGATGGCCGCCTCGATCCCGGTGTTGAGCAGCTCGACGATCAGCACCAGCAACAGGCTGGCCACCAGCATGGCGCGCTCCAGCCCGCTGTCGCCCAACCAGATCGCCACCGGCAGGAGAACCGCGCACAGCAGGCCCTCCTGGCGGAACGCCTCTTCGTTTCGCCAGGCAGCCTTGAGGCCGGCCCAGGAGTAGCCGGTGGCGTTGACCAGCCGCCGCCACCCCGTGTGCGCTTGGTTCCCCATGAGCCCCCCGGGGCCGTGTCAGCCCAGTGCCTCGAGGGCCGCGCTGTAATCCGGCTCGTTGGCGATCTCGCCGACCAGTTCGGTGTGCAGGATCTTGTTGTCCGCATCCATGACCACCACAGCGCGGGCAGTGAGCCCGGCGATGGGGCCATCGGTGATCAGCACACCATAGTCCTTGGCGAACTTGCGCGAGCGCATCATCGACAGCGGCACCACATTGGCCACGCCCTCGGCACCGCAGAAGCGGGCCTGGGCAAACGGCAGGTCGGCCGAGATGACCAACACCACGGTGTCTTCATGGGCCTTGGCGTAGTCGTTGAACTTCTTCGTCGACAGGGCGCAGGTCGCCGTATCCAGGCTGGGGACGATATTGAGCAGCTTCTTCTTGCCCGCGAAGTCCGTCAGCGACTTGTCCGCCAGGCTGCCGTCCACCAGGTGGAAATCCGGCGCGGTGCTGCCGACCGGCGGCAGATCGCCGCTGGTCTGAATGGGCGCATCCTGCAGGGTGACGGTGGCCATGGCCTCAGTCCTCGACGGCTTTGGCGGCGTAGGCGGCGGCGTCGAGCAAGCCTTCGGCCGGGCCGGCGACCTTGAGCTTGTACAACCAGCCCGCACCGAAGGGGTCCTGGTTGACCGTCTCCGGCGCATCGGCCAAAGCCGCGTTGCCTTCCACCACGTCGCCGGCCAGCGGCGCGTAAATGTCGGAGGCGGACTTGACCGACTCGACCACGGCGCAGGCCTCGCCGGCCTCGACCACGCGTCCGGCCTCGGGCACCTCGACATAGACCACATCGCCCAACTGCGACTGGGCGAAGTCGGTGATGCCGACCGTTACGGTGCCGTCGCCATTGTCGCGCACCCATTCGTGGCTTTCGGTGTATTTCAGATCAGCGGGGATGTTGCTCATCGTCACTCCTCACAGGGCTTTGGTAGTGGTCTTGTGGACCGCTGTGGGCCTCAACGGCCCATCGAATAGAACTCGGGGTTCGCCCACATGCCGGTGACCGCGGCCATGCGGTTGGAGAGGGCAAAGAACGACGCGATGGCGCCGATGTCCCAGATGGCCTCGTCATCGAAGCCATGCTCGCGCAGCAGATCGAAGTCGTCCTCGTTGAGCTGGTCGCCCCCCTGGGCCACCAGCACCGCGAAATCCAGCATGGCCTTCTGCCGCAAGGTGATGTCCGCCGTCGACGGGTTGACCGCCACCTGGTCGGCCACCAGCGGGTCCTTGGCGCGGATGCGCAGGATGGCGCCATGGGCCACCACGCAGTACTGGCAGCGATTCAACGCACTGGTGGCCACCACGATCATCTCGCGCTCGGCCTTGCTCAGGCCCACGTCCTTGTCCATCAGGGCGTCGTGGTAGGCGAAGAAGGCGCGGAACTCCGCCGGCCGATGGGCCAGCACCAGAAAAACATTGGGTACGAAACCAGCCTTCTCCTGCACAGCGAGAATCCGTTCGCGGATGTCATCGGGCAAATCGGTGAGTTCAGGCACCGGGAATCGGCTGAGGCGCTTGGCGGGCATGGCGGGTCCTTGTCGCAAACACGTGGCAATGGTAGCCGCAAACGCAGCGGCAAACATCCGGGTACGCTGCACGCAGGTTCTTACACCCCGGCCATGTCAGCGCCGTTGCAGGCGATCGTTCAGTTCGCCTGAACGACATGCTCGGGTCTTTCCGCTAGGCCCGTGCGGGCCGGCTTCGCTACGGTGGGCGTCACGTACAGGCAACGGACCGACCTCATGAGCGACTCGCGATTTGTCCCAAAAACCGACGAGCGTGGCGACTACAAACGCGTCGCCTCCACCTTTCGCAATTGGATCACCCCCGACGGCAGCGCCGGCCCCAGCGGCGAGGGCGGGTTCAAGGCCGAACCGGGCCGCTATCACTTGTATGTCTCCTACGCCTGCCCCTGGGCCCACCGCACGCTCATCGCCCGCGCCCTCAAGGGCCTGACGGCCTTGATCAGCGTCGATGTGGTCCACCCCCACATGACCGCGCGCAGCTGGCACTTCGACGACAGCTTTCCCGGCAGCACCGCCGACACGGTCAACGGCCGACAGTGGATGGACCAGATCTATCGCCTTGCCGACCCGCACTTCGATGGATTGGTGACCGTACCGGTGCTGTGGGACAAGCAGCGCGCGACCATCGTCAACAACGAGTCCGCCGACATCATCCGCATGCTCGGCAGCGCCTTCGACGCCTGGGCCACCCCCGGTGTCGACCTGTACCCGCATGCGCTGCGCGGGCAGATCGACGCGCTCAACGAGTGGGTGTACAGCGACGTCAACAACGGCGTCTACCGCTGCGGCTTCGCCGCCACCCAGGCCGCGTACGAGAAGGCCTTCGACCGCCTGTTCCAGGCGCTGGACGAGTTGGACCGGCAACTCGCCGGCAAACGCTTCCTGCTGGGCGATGCGCCCACCGAAGCCGACTGGCGGCTGTTCCCGACACTGCTGCGCTTCGACCCGGTGTACTACGGTCACTTCAAGTGCAACCAGCGGCGCATCGTCGACTACGACAACCTGTGGCCGTACCTGCGCCGCCTGTACCAATGGCCGGGTATCGAGGAGACGGTGTTCATGGACCACAT
>CBFGWV010000340.1:0-4962 GCA_965652545.1 uncultured Candidatus Competibacteraceae bacterium
CTTGTGGTGGATCAACAGCTTACGACAGACCGTCTACGATGTGTGTAATCGGATGCCTATAGCGCGGACCGCGTACGACACGGACGACTGAGCCGCCTTGGTGAATTCCAATAACGCGGCTTCGACATCACTCGGCCTGCTCTGTATCTTTGACGACCCGTGGAGGCTCATGCTCACCTCGGCGTGTTGCCGGATGGCGGAAAACAAGGTGCCACCGGCGTGGGTGACGATGCCGCCAATGGCGAACTGAGTCGCCGGGCTGTTCAGGGTGAAGTGGATGGCGTTGAAAATGCGCTGCATATTGTGGTTGCAGACATAGTTTATAACCGAGTTCAGTATCGCGCCGCGAATCGTGCTGGCCAGCGCCGTGGTCAGCAAGGTGCCGCCGCAAAGCGCCAGTGCCATGAACGCCATATCGAGTTGATTCCGGTTGGAATCGGCTTGTTTTTGTATTGTTCCACGGTACGCTTCCAGGGCGCTCCGGTAAGCGCTGCTGTAAGGATTGACGACGCTCGCAATCCAGCGGCCCTCCGCATCATGAGATGCCTCCGCGACTTGCGCGAGTTTTCCATGGATGTTAATGATTTTTGTCGACATATCGATAGGTGGTGCGGCGGGCGTGTCTGACATCACTGTTCTCCTTGGGTGTGCGTGTGTTGGGTGTGGCGGCATTGCGCCTGCCACGCCTCGTCCGATAGCGGATTCTGCATCAGGCTGACTAGACCGATGGCGCAGAAGGCGGGGTCTAGCGTGTGAATGTTGTTATATTGGGCATTGATTCCGCTGACGGCGCGGGCGGAGATAAAGTGGTTTTCTAAGTCGTCCATGGACGGTGCATCTAACGGCACCTGCCCTGCCATGCCCAAGACAGCATGTCGCTGGTTCCGCTGTAGCTGTGGCAGCCTGGCCAGCGCCGGAGGCAAAGTGGTCAACTCGTTGCCCCAGACGTGCAAGAAACGCAGCGCGTGGAGATCGCCGATTTCCGCCGGTAAGGTGCGCAACTGATTGGACTCGATAAAGAGGCCTTTCAATTGTCGGAGCTTGGCAATATCAGGGGGTATTTCACCCAGTTCGTTGTTGCTAAAAGACACGTATTCCAGGTTGGGCGCCGTGGCAAGCGATAAAATAGGGAGCGTCCTAAACCGATTGTATTCCAGGCTCAGGATGCGCAATCGGTGCATGCCTGCCAGCGAGTCCGGGAGCGTGGTCAATTGGCCGCCGTTAATCCGAAGTTCCACTAAGGTGCCGAGCCGATTGATGGCCGGGTCGATGGTCGATATGGGGTTGGTGCCTATCGTCAATATTTCCAGCCTGGGCAGCTCGAAGAGCACCGGCGGGATGGTCGTGAACTGGTTAGCCGATAGCACGATAGAGCGCAGACTTCTCAAGTTTTTGATAGATGGTGGCAAAGCGGCTAGTTGGTTATCCCCAACATCAAGCGTGGTAACGTGGTCGAGGTCATGGAGGATGTCCGGTAGCTCGGTAAAGCCGCGTCTCGATAAGTCCAGATAGCTGTCTTTGGTCTCCCGAGCATAGCGTAGGCAGTTGCCCACCTGGGTTTCCGGGGGCTGAAGGTCCGTGCCGTCTACGCAGCCACGCATCAGCCGCTTCAGCTCGGCTTGGTGGGCTCTCCAGGCCGCTCCGGTAAGCTCCTCGGCTTCGCGTTTGGTGGTGTCGTCGCAGCCGGAGAGTACACCGGCCAGTAGGAGAAGGCTGATCAGTAGATGACGCACGGGGGCTATCCGGTGGTTGTTGACGCGAATCGGGTAAAACCGATGAGGGGGCGGCTTGCACCCACCCCTCACCGACATCACTGCTGTCTATTCCGAGTTCTTTTTGATGTCCCACTCGCCGGTAACGGTCGCGCCCATGGTGCCGTTTGCGTTCTGCTCTTTTACCTCTACCCTGATCTTGGCGTAAGCGAGGCTGACACGCTCGGTAACACGGGGCGAGCTCGTATTCCCCATTGGGCTGACACTGGTGACGATGCAGTCGTTGAGCGTGACTCGCATATACTCCTGTTGCCCACCGCCGGACTTGCAGCAACTTAGAATAACTTCAGGGATATGTTCTCCCGATGCACAGTACTTCATCAACGTGGGGCTGGCCCTATCGATGTAATGATCCCATGATAGATCTCCAAAGCTTGCTTTGCCGGTACCGCCGCCACCACCGCTGTGCATGGAGGAGGTTTGATTTACGCTATAACCCCATGCGAGAACGTCAATCCAGCCCTTATGGTTTGCGTCCTTGCTTTCGCCTTCGATTTTGCCTCCTAGCTTGATGTAAATATCTTGTTCGGATGTGCTCATCGGTTACTCCTTGTCATTGTTGCGGACGGTGTGACGGCGTATGATAGAAAGCCGCCGTATTGCCTTCCCGGATGATGGTTTATTCCCTGTCCCGGTGAAGTCTGGATTCTCGCAACACGCGTGTCGCGAGAGATGATTGGTAGTGTCAACGCGGTGTGATGCGAGCACTACCCACGCGCGTATCGACGACAATGCGCGGATGACGGTCGTCGACGTGGAGAATGGTCGGTGAAGTTGGGCGTGTTGCGCATGATGTCTGTCCCTTGATGTCCCTTAAGCAGCACTCCTGCGATTCCCAGTCCATGGAGTGCGTTGATGATGCAAATATTACAAACTGCTGATGTCTCTGGTCCTTCACCTAACATTCGGAGCCGAATGCAGTAGTGCGCGAAATCCGCGCCCTTCAATACGACATGACACGCTGGGCGGCGTTATTTTGCCGCGCCGATTCTGTGCCGGTCAACCCCTTTTTCAGCCATAATCATGTGTCATTTTTATCGAATAACGACAGAGCATCGCGAGTTGTCCCGTGGGGAAGGATGGTTCGATTTGCTTCGTGCCCCGTACTCGGTAAGAAGCTGGCGGTCGCCGGCGGCCGGGCTGCCACTGGTCCCGGCGCGACATGCGCATTCGGATTCGACACCAGCGCAACCGACATTTATCAGTGCCTTGCAGGCCGCGGACGTCAACCGACCTCTATAGCGTAGTACGCCCGCCCCACTGCGCTTACCGCTAGGCTTCTGGCATCATCTGCCGATACTGCTGCTCGTAATCCCCCTTTGAGGAGGGCACGCCATCATGACCAGACGCACCGGGGTGCCTGCCGATTTTGCGTTCTATCTGGCCAATCGGTTCACCCTGCTGCCGTTCGTCTCCGCCGTGGACATGCTGCGCGTGGCCAATGTGCTGGCGCGTGAGACGTTGTACCGTTGGACGGTGGTGGGCGATCGTGCCGGCCCGGTCATGGCCAGCAACGGGCTGGAGTTCACACCGGAGAAGTCCATCTACGAGCTCGGCTCCTGCGATGTGCTGTTCGTCTGCGGCGGGGCGGATCTGCACGCTTACGAGGACGACCGCCTGTGCGGGCTGTTGCGGTTGATGGCCTACCGCGGCGTGCGGCTGGGGGCCTTGTGCACAGGGTCGTTTCTGCTGGCGCGGGCGCGCCTGCTCGATGGCTACCGCTGTACCGTTCACCACCACACCTTGGCCAGCCTGCGCGAGCGTTTTCCGCAGCTGGTGGTGTCGCGCGATATTTTCGTCATCGACCGTGACCGCTACACCTGCGCAGGGGGCATTACCGCGCGCGATCTCATGCTCTCGATCATGGCGCGCGATCATGGCGAGGACTTCGCCCGCGAGGTGGCCGACGAGTCGGTCGATGGCAGCATCCGCAAGGCCGGGGAGCCGCAGCGGGTGAACTCGCGTCTGGGGGTGGGGGCCGACCAGCCCAAGCTGTTCGAGGCCATTGCGCTGATGGAGGCCAACGTCGACGACCCGCTGTCCACCGATGAGATCGCGGCATTGGTGGGCGTATCGCGGCGCCAGGTGGAGCGCTTGTTCAAGAAGAGCCTGGCCACCAACCCCAGCCGCTTCTACATCGGCGTGCGTCTGGAGCATGCGCGCAAGCTCATCCACCAGACCACGTATTCGGTGACCGAGATCGCGCTGATGACCGGCTTCGCCTCGGCCTCGCATTTCTCCAAGTGCTACAAGGAGATGTTCGGCTTGTCACCGCGCTTCGACCGCGAAACCGCCGGCTGATCGGACCGCGCTTGCGCTCAATCGTCGCGTTGCAGGATCGGGTAGGCCACCGCGGTCAGGTGCGAGCAGATGCGCTGGAAGTCACGCAGGATGTCCAGGTGAATCCGCGAGCTTTCGAGGCTTGCCTGGACACTCCCGCGCAGCCGCGCCGCGTGATGGTGATGCGAGTCGAAGATCTGCGAGCGGTAGGTGCGTTTGGCGCTGAGCAACTCGCCGGCCAGTGCCGGGTCCTTGGACAGGAACACGGCCTGGGACAGGCGGAAGATCTCGCACAGCTCCCGGTGCAAGGTGTCGATTTCGAGTTCCCCCTCGGGCGAGAACGACAGCTGCGATTTGTGCTTTCGCCGCGCCAAACCCAGCAGGCTGGACTCGATGATGTCGCCCACGTGCTCCAGGTTGGTGGCAAAGGTGAACACCTGGAACCACTGCTCCCGTAGCGACTCGTCGGTGTCCAGCTTATCGATGGCCGCGAGGTAGAACGTGGACTCGCGGTGGATGAGGTCGATATCGTCATCCAACTGCTTGAGCCGCGGGATGATCGTCGGGTCGTCGAAGGCCCGGCGAACCTCCTCCAGCATGCGAAAGGCGATATCCGCGATGCGCAAGGTTTCGTTTGCTGTATTGGCCAGGGCACGTGCCGGGTTGCCGATGTCTTGGCGCGAAAGGTAGATCGGCTGTATCTCGCTGGCCGCCGACTCGTCGGCCAGCGGCTCCGGCGCCAGCCGGGTTGCCAGGCGTGCCGTCAGCGGCAGCAACGGCAGGAAGAGCAGCAGGTTGGCCATGTTGATGGCCAAGTGGAAGGCGGTGACGCCGGCAGCGGGGTTGATGGCCGCGAGCACATCGTCCGCCAGCCCGGTGGCCAGCAACGCCAGCCCGATCAGCACCGCGC
>CBFGWV010000341.1:0-4949 GCA_965652545.1 uncultured Candidatus Competibacteraceae bacterium
GGGGGTGGGGGGGGTCTCCCCCCGCCGGGGTGTCACCCGGCCGGGGGCCCCCCGCGGGCCGCGACCGGGCGGCCGCGGCCGCGATCACGACCACCCCAACCCGAAAAGGCTCACGTTGGTGGTGCGCTCGCGTATTCCCTTGGCAGGTTTGGTGCCGGATCGGTTTTATTCTCCTGATCGGGCAGCGTTGCTTGGTAGCCCAACTCATGCAAGCGCGCGAGTACGGCCGCAACCACGCCCACGCTGTTTCCGTGCGGTGCACCTTCGTGCAGCAGCACGATGGCGCCGGGGCGTAGGCCTCTTTCTATCCGTGCAACGATGCGCTCGGGGTCGCCTTTTACGCTGTCGAAGCCCCGTGCTGTCCACCCGACTCTTGTGAGGCTGTGGCGCTTTAGCGATAGCGCGACGAAGGGGTTGGTCATGCCGACGACGGATCGGAACCAGCGGGGTGGGGTGCCGGTGAGGGATGCGAGGACGGTTTGAGCGTCGGCCAGTTCCCGTTCGATACGCCAGGGGCCGAGTGCCCAGAACGAGGCGGCGGGGTGGGTGGTGCTGTGGTTGCCGATGCTGTGTCCGCGGCGGACGATGTCTCGGACCTTATCAGGGTCGGCGGCGGCACGCTCGGCGATGAGAAAGAAGGTGGCCCGGGCGTGGTAGCGATCCAGTAGGTCGAGAATATCAGGCGTGTCGTCGGATGGGCCGTCGTCGATCGTGAGCCATACGCGCCGCTCGGCGGTGGGTAGCCGGCTCAGGATGGGGCATAGCAGGTTTGCGTTGGGGGTCAGTGTGGCCCAGACCACCGGCAGGTGGGTGAGCAGCATGGCCGGTAGGCCTACGTGCCAGCCGTAGGTCCACCACAGGGCGATGACGGCCAGTTGCGAGAAGGCGATGGCCAGCAGACCGGCGGCGGGGCGACGGGGGACCCGGTGCAACCGGGGGCGGTGCGGTGTTGGGGCGACCGCTTGGCGGCTCCCATAGCGCTGTTGGGCACCGGCATTGGGCAAACGCGTAAGGCTCGGCGGTGCATCGTCCATGGCTGCATACCTGGCATTGACTCCGAATGCTTCAGATCGGATTGAGCCGTGTAGGTTCGTCGAGCCGGTTTATGACCGTGTGGTCGCCCGCGGGCGCCAGGCCAGCCAGCGGGATGGGCGCAGCGCACAGGCGGTGAGCAGTACGAGGCTTGTGGCTTCCATCCAGCGCGGCAGGCTGTGGCTGTGGCCGCCCTCGTGTATATGGCTGGTCAGGATGTCGGTGCCCATCCATGGCCAGACAAGGTCCAGGGCCAGGCCGAGCAGCAGGGCGCTGGCGCATACGCCGACGAGATACGCCATGAGGGTGGCCGTCCCCAGTTCGCGGCGGATGAGCAGCATGCCGGCGAGGTTGGTTGCCGGCCCAGCGAGCAGGAATACCAGCACGGTGCCGGGCGAGACGCCGGCGTGCAGCATGGCGTGCGCCAACGGGGTGCTGGCGGTGGCGCAGACGTACAAGGGGGCGGATATCAACAGCATCAGGACCATGGCCACCGGTCCGCTGCCCCAGGCGGCGAGGGCCTCCGGTGGGACGGCGGTGGTGACCAGCCCGGCAAGGAGCAAGCCCAGGGCCAGCCAGCCGGCCAAGTCGTCCAGCAAGGCGCTGAAGGCGTAGCGAACGCCATCGGCGGTGCGCCGGGTGCCGCCGACGGTAGTCATTTTCGGTTCATGGTCGTGATGATGATGGCTGTGGCTGCAGCATGTGGGCGCCGGCTGTGTGGTCGGTCGTGGGCCGTCCGGGGTTGTACGCTCGACCAGAAGCCCTGTGGCGATGGCCGAGACGATGGCCGCCAGCGGCCGGAACACTGCCAGCACCGGTCCGAGCAATACCCATGACAAGGCGACCGAATCCACGCCGGTCTCTGGCGTGGACACCAGAAACGCCGCAGTGCTGCCTTTGGAGGCGCCTTGGCGGCGCAGCTCGAACGCCGCCGGCAGCACGCCACAGGAGCATAGTGGCAGCGGCGCACCCACCAACGCGGCTTTGCCGATGGTCACCACGCCTCGTCCACCGAGGTGACGCGCCAAGCCCATGGCGGGCAGCCAGGCTTTGATCAGGCCGGCCATCAACAGGCCGAACACCAGCCAGGGGGCGGCGCTCAGCGCGAGTGTCAAGGTCGCGGTCATCCAGTCGAGCATCGAGGTCATCGTCCTTGTGCAAGGGTTGCGGCGACATCCTGGCGGTACGCCTGCCAGGCTTGCGGTGCAGCGGCCAGTACGGCCAATGCGGCGGTCACCAGGGGGAGCAGGACTTCACCAGCCACCACGGTGCTGCCGGAGAACCCAGCCAACGGGTAGCGGGTGCGCAGCCAGGTGGCCAGTGCTTCGATAGCCATATGGCCGGCCAGCACACCCAGCACGCCACCGATCAGGCCAAGCACCAGGGCGTGGGTGAGTGTGAAGCCGGCCACTTGGCCTCGGCTGGCACCCAGACTGCGAAAGACGGCGCGCTCGTAGCGCAAGCGTTCCAGGCTGCCGTTCATGACGATCCACAGCAGTACACCGGCGACGATGAGCAGGAGTACGCCGACACCGCGCAGGACGTCCTCGCCAATGCCGACCAGCGCGAGCAGGCGGTTGATCTCCAGCGCCGGCGAGGCGGCCTGCAGGGCGCCGACGGCGTCGATACGCCGCGGCAAGGTCATGGCGGCCAGCGGTGTGGCATAGCGCACTGCGATTGCGGTCAGTTCGCGCGCGGCCGCAGGGTTGCCGGCGTGCACCGCCTGGACGCTGCCCACGTCGGTGAGTACCAGCCGGTCGATCACCGACCCCTGCGCCGCAAGCACACCGCTGACGGTGTAGGGGTGGTCCTCATGGTCGTCGCCATCGCCGGTGAGCCCGTGATGCCCGGTGAATCGGCTGCCGACGGACAGCCCGCTACGCCGCGCCACGGCGGCACCGATGACGGCCTCGAACGGGGCGGTATTCCAATGCCCGTGCGCCAGTCGGGCGTCATACAGGCGGCTGAAGGTGTCGTCGCTGCCGACGATACGAAACCCGGCCACGGCATCGCCCAGGGCCAGCGGCACGGCGAGCGCCACCTGGGGGTCTCCACGCAGGTCGGCCAAGGTGTCGGCCGGGATGTTTCCGGTGGGGACGTCGACGTGATAGACGGTCGAGAGCACCAGCTGCAGCGGGCTGCCTTTGGCACCGACGACGAGGTCGATGCCGGCCAGGTCTGCGCGCATGCGCTCGCGAAACTGTTGGCCCAGTACCAGGACCAGCACCATCAGCGCGACACCCAGGGCCAGAAGGGCCATGGTGAGTGCCGCCGGCAGCGGACGGTGGCGCAACTCGGCCCAGGTCAGCGTCAACGCATTCAAGACTTGCCTGCACGTGCGCCGGTGATGCGGTACATCAGGCCTTGCGGATCGTCCTCGAGTACATGGAACACACCCTCGATGAGTACCGGGTCCCAGTCGAACTCCAGGGGATCCTCAGCATGCACATCGATGAGCTGCGACGGGCCGGCCGGCAGGCAGTACGGGCAGGAGGGGGGGTACGCCGCCAAAAGAAAGCGCCCCTGATGACCGACATCGAACATGGGCAGCATGTAACCAAGGATGCGCACCTCGGTGTTGTCCAGGGCCTGGATGGCTTCCGGATAGGTGTAGGTGACCACATCGTAGCCGGCCGGGTCTCGTTTGGTGCCATAAGTCACCTCGCGCAGCGACTGCCAGGCAACGGCGCCCTCCGGCGCCTCGGGGATGAGGTCCTCGAACTCCGCCCCGTCCAGCGGCGCCGCCTCATGTCCGGGCGGCACGCCCTCGACCAGCCTGGGCGGCTCGGCGTCCATCTCCGAGTCCGACAGCTGGGCACCCGCCTGGCCGACGACCAGGAGCAAGCCAAACAGTGTGATCAAGGTATTTCGCATGCGGCCTCCGCAAGCGCCAGGCGCAGATGTACGGGAAGGCGCTTTGCCACCCGGGCGTCGTGGGTGGTGACGATCAACGTCGCGCCGGATGCTGTCGTCTGCGCCATCAACAAGTCCATGACCCGTTCGCAATTGCTATCGTCCAGGCTTGATGTGGGCTCATCGGCCAGCACCAGCGCCGGGCGGTTGACCAGGGCGCGGGCAATGGCCACGCGCTGTGCCTCTCCCCGGCTCAAATGGGCGGGGCGGGCCGTCGCGCGGTGCGTCAGCCCCAGTGCGGCGATCAGTGTATCCACCCGCTGATCGTCGGGTGGCAGGCCAGCCAACCAGCGCGCCAGACGCAGATTATCGCGAGCGCTCAAGGCTTGCACCAGATGCAGGCCCTGGAACACCAAGCCCAGCGTACGACCCCGATGGCGATCCCGCTGCGCGGGCGCAAGTGCGCGCCAGTCGCGGCCGTCGACCTCGACTACGCCGCGACGCGCCAGGCGCAGCCCGGCCAGGAGCATCAGTAAGGTGGTCTTGCCCGAGCCTGACGGGCCGAGGATGACACCATGGTCGCCAGCCGGCACCTGCCAGCGCTCCAGTGTCAGCACGGGCACACCGGCATAGTCATCGGCCAGCCCGGCAATGTTTATCAATGGCGTTGTCGTCGCCATGGAGAGACCTGCTCGGCAAGGTGCGCCGTATGCGTTGAACGAATCGGCCACAACCGGGTCAGGTTTACCCGGTTATACTCGCCAGCCGCCGTAAGCACCATACGAATAAATCATGAGATATCAAGGTGAAAACGGATTCCGCCACGACGCGCCGGAACACACCGGCATACTCCTGGCCAACCTCGGTACGCCTGACGAGCCTACCCCGGGGGCGTTGCGCCGGTATCTGGGGGAGTTTCTCTGGGACCCGCGCGTGGTGGAGATCCCCCGACCGCTGTGGTGGCTGATCCTCCACGGCATCATCCTGCGCACTAGGCCGGCCAAGTCGGCGGCAAAATACCGGACCATCTGGACCGAAGACGGCTCGCCGCTGTTGTCGATCGG
>CBFGWV010000342.1:0-4925 GCA_965652545.1 uncultured Candidatus Competibacteraceae bacterium
TGGTAGCCGATGACCTCGCCACCGTCGCCGATCGCGACCTTGAACTTGCCGCCGCCGCCGACCAGGGGCAGTTCCAGCGCCTTGCCGGCGTCGTTCTTCACCGTCATGTTGACGGCGTAGTTGGCCTGGATGTCCAGCGTCTGCGAGACGACCGCGCCTTTCACGTCGGGCGCCGCCCCGGTTTCGCTGAAACCGATGAAGGACACGCTCAGATGCTCGGAGCGCTCCGGCAGCAGCTTGTGCTCAGCCACGAAGCGGTCGGCCAGGGCCTTGGCCTCCTCGTGCTTGGGCAGCCTGGGGGTGAGAGCGGGGTTCCAGAGTTGCTTGGCGTCTCTGGCGAAGAGTCCGCCACTGGCCAGTTGGATTTCGACCTCCTTGGCATCGATCCGCTGGATCAATGCGCCGCGGTCCTCGTCCATCTCCGGCGGGTGAGGCAGTTTGCCGCCATACAGGCTCGCCAGGATGCCGGTGGCGTGTTCCACATCGATGGTGGGGTCGGCCAGCTTGAACACCGGCAGTTGCTCGGCCCATGCCCACGCGGGCACCAGCGCGATGCCGACGCTCAGGCCGATGGCCAGACCTCGTCGGGCGGTCAGAAACGGCTTACGTTGCTTCTCCATGACACTGCTCCTGTGATCCAACACGAGCACCCCCGATGGACGGTCCGCGCGCCGTGCATCGGCGCGGTGTGTCGAATCCGTGGTGGTGCAGGTGGATCGTCGGATGAGTGCTGTGAGCGGGTCGTGATCGGGCGGTGTGGGTGAAGCCTCTGGCGTGATTGCCGCGTGATACAGCATTCACGCATATGTCGTCACGCCGCTGACCGGGCGTGGTGCAGCCCAGTCAATCGTGCCCCATGTGAACCCAGGCACCCGTAGGAGCCCTGCCCTCAGGGCGATCTGCCTGAGAATGGCGCAGGGCTTTGGGACATGGTGGCTTTCCTCGACGGCACGGCGCCGCCTGCGACGAAATCGCGCACGGGGGTGCGCTCCTACGGGTGACGATTGCTGAGGCCGGATGGCATGCGGCGGACGTGGGCGGTCCATTCATGCGGGCAGCGAGATGCTAGCCGCGGGTCAGCGCGTTGCGCCCGCCGACCCATACCTGGGCGATCTCCGCGGGGATGCCGCGGATGGTGCCGTCGGCCGGGCGCCGCAGGGCGATCAGGTCAGCTGCGCAGCCGGGTGCGATATGCCCCTTGCGATCGCCCAACCCGGCGACCTCGGCCGGGGTGCGGCTGACCATGGCCCAGGCTTCGGGCAGCTCGCGCAGGCCCAATTCCACCAGCAGGAACGGTGCGCGCAGCAGGCTGGGATAGTGGTAATCGCTGACCAGCACGTCGACCAGATCGTCGGCGACCGAGGTGCGCACGCAGGTGCCGCCGATGTGCGAGCCGCCACGCACCAGGTTGGGAGCGCCCATCACCACGCGGGCGCCGCGGGCGCGGCCGGCGCGGGCACAGGTGTCGGTGATGGGAAACTCGCAAATCGCGACGCCCAGGGCGGCGGCCTTGCGGGCGTCGTCGTCGCTGCGCTCGTCGTGCGAGGCCAGCGGGACGCCGGCGGCATGGGCGGCATTGGCCAACTCGTCGGTCTGGCTGGCGCCGGTGCGGTGCGCGGCACGGCGCGAGGCGAGAAAGGCATCCAGCGCGTCGTCGTCCATCTTCACCCGCCGCGCAAGGCCCGCGCGGTAGCGCTGGGTGCGTTCGGCATCGCCGGCCGGCGGCAGGTGGTCGTTCAGCGACAACAGGTCGATGCGTCGGCTGTGAATCCACTCCAGCAGCTCGCCATGGTCCTCGGCGGCGGCCTGCTCGTGGCGGATATGGATACGGCTGTCGCTGCGCAGGCTGGGGCGCAGGGTTTCGAGTGTTTCTACCAGTGCGCGGGTGGTGGCGCGATTGCGCATGCCCGGCTCGAAACCGTCGGTGATGCTGTAGAAGAACGTCGTGACCCCGCAGGCGATCAGGGCCGCGTCATTGGCCGCGATGGCCATGTCCAGCGGAAACGCCACCCCGGCCCGGGGTGAGATTTCACGCTCGAAGGCATCGCCGTGAATGTCGACCATTCCAGGCAGAACCAGCAGGCCGCTGCCGTCGATGACGCGCTCCGCGGCCACCGGGCGCGGTTCGATGGCCTCGATCGTCGTGCCGCGCAGGACCAGGGTCACCCCGTGGCGCAGGCCCTCCGCCGTGAGCGCATCGCAACCGTTGATGGCCGTCGTCGTGTTGTCCGTTGTCATGCGTCTTACTCTCTCGCTTTCAATATCAGTCCAGGCAGCGTTGGCGCGCCCAGCCGCTGAAGCGCTCCACTGCCAGCACCAGCACGAAGATCATGATCACGATCATGGCCGCCTGATCGTAGCGGAACATTTCCATCGACACCGCCAGCTCCGCCCCGATGCCGCCGGCACCCACCAGCCCCAGGACCACGGAGGAGCGCACGGCTTTCTCCAGTGCGAACAATGCGGCACTGATCAGCCCCGGCAGTGCGGCGGGCAGAACGGCGCAACACAGCACATCCACCCGCCGCGCACCCATAGCGGTCAGCGCCTCGCGGTGCCCGGGGTCGGCCTCCTCCATGCTTTCGGCGAAGAACCGGCCGGCGAAGCCGATGGTGTCCACGATCAAGGTCAAGGTGCCGGCGAACGGCCCCAGACCCACCGAGGCGACGAAGAACAAGGCCCAGGCCAGGTCCGGCACCGTGCGCAGGAACGACACGAACGCCCGGGTCGCGCTGTAGACCACTGGGTGCGGCGACAGGTTGCGCGCCGCCAGCACCGCGATCGGCAGGCTCAGGATGACGCCTATCACCGTGCCCACCACGGCCATCTGAAAGGTCACCAGCACCGACCACAGCATGGGCCAGAAGCGGCTGGTGTCCGGTGGCACCATTTCCCCGGCGATGGTCGCCATGGCCGGCAGCCCCTGCACCAGCGCCGCGGGGTTGAACCCGGCGCCTTGCAACGACCAGAGGAAAAAGCCCAGCCCCAGTGCGAACAGCGCGGCATGCAGGCCCAGGCCCTTGTCGACGCGTGCCGGCATCACCGCGCTCATGCCGCGGTCTCCGTCCGGTACAAGCCGTCCGCGTCGGCGGCCGAGAGCCGGCTCGAGGGGCCGTCGATGACCACCCGGCCGCGGCGCAGGCCGACGATGTGGTGGGCGTAGTCGCGGGCATGGTCCAGGTGGTGGGAGACAAACACCACGGTCAGGCCATGGTCGGCGCACAGCGCAGCGAACAAGGCCATGACAGTCTCCCCCGCCGCGGGGTCCAGGCTGGCCGTCGGTTCATCGGCGAACAGCACCACCGGGTCCTGCATCAGTGCACGGGCCACTGCCACCCGTTGCGACTGGCCACCGGACAAGGTAGCCACCTTGCGCAAGGCCAAGTCCGCCAGCCCCACGCGCGCCAGACAGTCCAGCGCGCGTTCGCGCTCGGCGGCCGGGGCGGTGGCCTGCAGCCAGCAGCGTGCGCCGCGGCCGCGGGCCAGGGCGCCGTGCAGCACATTGCTCAGCACGCTGAGCTGCGGGCACAGGTGGTGGCGCTGGAACACGAAGCCGACCCGCGCCCGCAGCTGCCGCAGCCCGCGCGGGGCCAGCGTGTGTACCGCACTGCCGGCGATGTGGATGCGGCCGGTGTCCGGTTCGATGAGGCGCAGCAGGCAACGCAGCAAGGTGCTTTTGCCTGAGCCATTGGCGCCGATCACGGCGGTCACGCTGCCGCCAGCCACGCTGAAGCCCACGTCCGTCAGTACCGGTACGCCGTCGTGGAAGCGCTTGTTCAGGCCCTGGACCGTCAGCGCCGTGGGGACCAGTTCGGCCACCGTGGCGCGCGGCATGAGCGTGGCCTCATCGCCCGGTGGGGCGATGAGGCGGTCGAGACCCTGGGCGGCCATCATCAATCGCCGAGGAACTCGGCGTATTCCGGGTAGCCGACTGTGGCGTACATGCGGCGGACGTAGTCGTAGTCCTTGTCCTCGATGGCGGTGAGGAACTTCATGCCGGCGTACTTCTGGTTGTCGTCGCCGGTGAGGATGGCACTGACCAAGGCGTCGGAGTGCTCGGTGAAGGCTTTGCGCATGGCCTCGACCACCGCGTCGTCGACATGTTTGCCGGCCATGAGTACGTCGTTGGGCAGGTCCGGCCCGCGACCGACGACACGGAAGGCGCCGGGCGGCAGCCCGCCGTCGGCGGCTTCCTTGTCGCGCAGCGCCAGGAAGTTCAGGTGGTTCATGCCGGCGGCGGCGACGTCGCCACGCTTGAGCGCCTCCCAAGCGACGGGGATCTTGGTGTGGATGACCTCGACGTCGTCGATCGGGGTGAGTCCGTAGTCGGCCAGGATCTGGATCGGGCCGAGGTGTTTGGATGTCGAGCCCACGGAGCCCAGGGCGATTTTCTCGCCTTTGAGGTCGTTCGGGACGACGAAGCCGCGCTCGGCCAGGGTGATCAGCACGGGGAAGTAGTCCGGCCGCGAGAAGCCCACCACCAGGCGGGCGTCGGAGCGCTTGCGCATGACGATGTACTCGGCCGGCCCGGTGAGGACGAAGTCGACCTTCTCGAAGCGCAAGGCCTCGGCGGCCGCGGTGCGATTGGTCACGGGGAGGAATTCGATCTCGTGGCCGGTGAGTTCGGACAATGTGTCGCGAAACCCGCCGAATTCGCGTTGCAGCTCTTCCAGCCCGACCAGGTCGGTCACCGCCAGGCGGATCGTATCCGCCTGGGCCGGTGCCGCGCCCAGTGCCATCGTCGCGGTCACGATCGTGGCCGCCAGCCATTGCCTGAACATGGTGTCTCTCCTCCATCAAGGGATTCTGATGGGGACCAGTCTCGGCCTGTCCATTTGTGGTGTCGTGACGGTGGTGTGACCGCCATGTGACAGATTCAGGACGTGGACGGGCAATGGTTTGCCTGTGATGGTGCTGTGGTGCTG
>CBFGWV010000343.1:0-4881 GCA_965652545.1 uncultured Candidatus Competibacteraceae bacterium
CTGTCGCACGCATATTGCGCTCCGCGCCCCGGCTATGGATTACTCCAACGCCTGTCCACGACGACGATGAGGCTTGGCGATGGCGATCGAACTATGGCTGGCATTCACCCTGGCGGCGGCGATTCTGCTGGCCATCCCGGGGCCGACGATTCTGCTGGTGGTGTCCTACGCGCTGGGCCACGGCATGCGGTCGGCCGGTGCGACGGTGGCCGGGGTGGCGCTGGGGGATTTTGTCGCGATGACGGCGTCGCTGTTGGGGCTGGGCGTACTGTTGGCGACGTCGGCGACCTTGTTCACGGTGTTGAAGTGGATCGGCGCGGCGTACCTGGTGTACCTGGGCATCAAGTTGTGGCGGGCGCCGGTCGGCACGGGTGAAGCGGCGCTGGACCCGGTCAGTCACCGGCACATGTTCCTGCACGCGTTTGCGGTGACGGCGCTCAACCCCAAGAGCATCATCTTTTTCGTTGCCTTCCTGCCCCAGTTCCTGGATGCATCGCAGCCCTTGCTGGGACAGATGGCCATCATGGAAGTCACCTTCCTGACGCTGGCCACGTTGAACGCCGCGGCGTACGCGCTGGCGGCGACCTCGGCCCGTCGCGCCATCCGCAACCCGAGCGTGCAGCGGGCGGTCAACCGCACCGGTGGCGGGTTGTTGATCGGTGCCGGTGTGCTGGCGGCCACGTGGCGGCGCGCAGGCTAGTCGCGCGGCGAGAACACGCGGTTGCCCAGGCCGAAGGTCGGCGGGTCTTTGCGCGGCTCGAACAGGTAAAACGCGAGGCGCTCGATGGTGCCGTCGGCGAACACCAACTCGGCACCGAAGCCATCGAGCGTGTAGCGGCCGTGGCGGGTGGCCTGTTGATGGAGCACGCTTGAGCCGTACCCGCCACCACCGCTGCCGGCATCCAACGCAAACCGTCCCTGGGCATCCAGACGCAAGCTGCTCCAGCTCCCGGCGAGAAAATCGCCGCCCAACCCGGTATTGCCGCTGCTGGCGATCGACTGGAACGTCCCATCGATGCGCTCGCCGTCACCCGCCGGCCGCATCCGGTAGATCTGGCTGCCTTCGATCCACGACTCGGCTTCGCCATCCGGCCAGGTGAAGGTGTAATGCCCGCCAGAGACCGTCCACCGCCCCCAGTCCTCCGGGCGCTCGCGCGCGGCCTCATCGCGCGCGAGCATCGTCGGGGGGGTGACCAGTCGCCGCAATACCTCACCGTTCTTCAACAACAAATACGGTGTGAAGGAAAAGCCGTTGAGGCCGTAGATCTGCACCAGAAACACACCCTCGATATCCTCGGCCCGCAGCGGGTCGGCCGGTGGGGTCGGGGCCACCGTCACGGTCTGGTGCAAGTCGTCCAACTCGCCCATGGCCGCCTGGACCAGCAGGGCGGTCATGCGCTGCAACGCCGCCTCGATGGTCTCAGGCGTTGCACCGGTGGCAAGGTACTGGTACTGCCCGTCCACCCGCTGGACACCGAGAATCAAGCCGACGGGCGCCTCGGCCGAGGCACGCCGATGGCAAGCCAGCGCACCCATGGGCACCGGTTCGTGCTTGCCGGTGAATCGGCAGTCGGAGAATGAGCCCAGTGGCCCCAGGGACCGCCCCTCCAGGCGCTTCATCCAGCGCTGCAGGCTGCTGCCGGCGGATGCCGGTTCACCGACTTGCACCGTAAGGGTGTGCTGATCAGCCGACTCAAGTATCAGCGCCGGTATCGTCTGTTTGACGCGCCAACCGGGGGGCGCCTGCCCAGCCTCGTCGGCCATTGCCGGCGCGCCGGCCGCCATGCAAGCCAGCACGGCCATCACCATCATCCATGGGTTACTCATCGCATTCTCCTTACGCGTATCGCGGCCGCTTGCCGATTCGCACTGACAACCATCGTCCCCGAGGGTTCGTGACGGCATGGGTATGCATTCACGTCGACAATGCCGCGCGCTCCATACGCCTCCGTTCGGCGTTGCTATGATTTTCCGCGAGGACTACTCAGGCACAAGGAGATCCCTACTGTGTACATGACATCACGCATTGCGCTGCCCGCCATCGTGCTGAGCCTGACGCTCGCCGGCTGCGGTGGCGACGGCAACAACGACAACAGTGGCAACGATCCGCAACCCGGCAGCCCGGGACTGGGCGACTCCTTGTACCCCGGCTTCGGCAACGGCGGTTATCAGGTCGAACACTACACCTTGGATATCAAGGTCACCGACGTCGAGACCAGCACTCTGGCCGGTGTCGCCACGCTGGAGGCCGAGGCCACACAGGCCCTCAGCCGCTTCAACCTGGACTTCATCGGGATGACCGTCGACGGCGTACGCGTGGACGGACAGGACGCCGCCTTCACCCGTGACGGCCAGGAGCTGATCATCACCCCCGCTGACGCCCTGGCCGACGGCGAGCCGTTCACCGTGGAGGTCAGCTACCACGGCTCACCCGAGCAGATCGAATCCGTCGCCCTGCCCGTGCTCACCGGCTGGGTCATCTACGACGGCGGCAGCTTCGTCCTGAGCGAACCGGACGGCGCGGCCAATTACTACCCGGTCAACGACCACCCGCTGGACAAGGCCAGCTACACCTTCCGCATCACCGCGCCCAAGCCGTATGAGGTCGCAGCCAACGGCATCCTCGTGTCCACGGCCGACAATGGCGACAGCACCACCTTCGTCTTCGATGCCCGCGACCCGATGGCCAGCTACCTCACCACGGTCAATATCGACGAGTTCGACCTGTTCACCTCCACCGGGCCGAACAACCTGCCGCTGCGCGACTACTTTCCCGAAGGCATCGACCCCGCTTTTCGCGTTCCTTTTGCGCGCCAGGCGCAGATCATCGATTTCTTCAACGCCTTGTTCGGCATTTTCCCCTTTGAGGTGTACGGTTCGGTCATGGTCGACACCGAGTTGGGTGGCGCCTTGGAAACCCAGACCCTGTCGATTTTCGGGGCTGACGAGTTCTACATCGACGACCCGGTGGAGGGCGAACTCATCGTCGTCCACGAAACCGCACACCAGTGGTACGGCAACAGCGTCGCCGTCGACGACTGGCGCGATATTTGGATCAACGAAGGCTTCGCCAGCTATGCCGAATGGCTGTGGATCGAGTACACCCAAGGCGTGGACGCCATGAATGCACGCATCGTCGACACCTACGACTTCGTTGCCACCGACGAGGATGCCTCCCTGCCCGGCGACCCGCAGGCCAATGACTTGTTCAACCTCAGCGGGTCGTACTTCCGCCCGGCGCTGCTGCTGCACGCACTACGGCTGGAGATGGGCAGCGACGATTTGTTCTTCGCCTTCACCCGCGCCTACCCCACGCGCTACGCCAACAGCAATGCCGGCCGTGACGAGTTGATCGCCCTGGCCGAGGAGATCAGCGGGCAGGATCTCGATGACTTCTTCGACGCCTGGCTGTTCGACACGACGCTGCCACCGATACCGCAACTGGGGTTGTCGGTGGCCAAGTCCAAGGCCGGCGGCGTGGTGATGAGCGCGGACGATCCGCGTGTTCACAAGCCGGGGCGGTGGATACGGCACACTCACTGACCCTGACGGGTGTAGCCCGCCAACCTCGCCTTGATCGGCCATTGCAGTGAGCCCGGGACGAGCCGGTGAATCGTGCGCCGACCGTCGGCAGCATGGATGCTGCCGTCGAGCTCACACGGACGTGTTTACAGCGCGTCGGAGCACGATTCACCGGCTCGTCCCGGGCGGGTTTGTGCGCCTGAGGCCCGCTGATGTGCACCGTGCGAGGTTGGCCGGTCACACCCGAGCCGAACAGCTCAAATTAGGTCGACCGGGCATTAGCCTCGACCCATTCATCCAACGATCTCATCGACCGGCCAGTCGTGATCGTAATCGGCCAACCCTGGAAAACCTCCCCACTTGAGGACATTGTCCAGATACTCTGAAAACCTCATAACCGTCGGCATACCGTGAATTACCGGATCAGCATCCGCGGGCAGAACGATGTGATAACACTCCCCACCGCTGACGTCCGCTTTGTGGTAGTAGTCCGGTGACAACTCGATGGCAAAAGCGCCATAACACTCGTCAAACCATGCCTTCGTCTCGGGATCGCTGGCATAGTCTTCGGCACGGGACAGGAGATAGTCAAAGTCAGAAATGTAAAACGGATCGGTATACAGATCGCGCTGCCATGACGGATGCTCGCCGATAAAATTCACGCTGCCGACGGTGGCATAAAAATCCCGAAGCAGAGCCGGCAGCGGGCCGACCAATCGCTCGAACGTTTCAATTTTCGATAGCGCCACGGGACCGGGCATGACTTCTTGCGGATAGGCGAAACGGTATCCAAGTGCTGTCAGGCGCTCGATGATTTGGTGAATTTTGCTCTGGTACATCGTCAGATCCATTCCACACACCCCTGTCAGCGAGCCCCACACACCAAAGGCGAGGCATCGGCGTCCTCCCCAGGCCCCGCCCCGAGGCGTCCCCGCAGCGCATCGATCAACCCCCGCGCGCAGCCGGGCAGCGCCTCCAGCTCGCGCACCAGCATGCTGCGCTCGCGCACGGCCCAGGGCTCGTCGAGTTCGACGATGGCCAACCCCATGGTCCGCGTGTGCCGCCTGGCGGCGGACTCGGGGATGATGCCGACACCGACGCCGGCTTCGACCATGCGGCAGACGGCCTCGAAGCCGGACACTTTGATACGCAGCGACAACTCGCCGCCGTCCAGGTCGATACGCTCGCGCAGGAAGGTCAGCAAACTGCTGCCCTCGTGCAGGCCGATGTGCTGAAACGCCAGGGTATCGGCGAATTTGATGCACCCGCGCTCGGCCAGCGGGTGACCGGCAGGGACGGCGAGTACCAGGCGGTCGGTGCTGAAGTGCAGCACTTGCAGGCCTTTTGCGGTGACGGGGC
>CBFGWV010000344.1:0-4857 GCA_965652545.1 uncultured Candidatus Competibacteraceae bacterium
CCGACGATGACCGGGTCGTCCACCGTCACCTCGACCTTGCCCTGGGCGGCGGGGGCGGCGGACATCTTCGTTATGTCCAACGCGACACCGACCGAGCTCATGGCGGCGGCGAGCGCCGCCTCGGCCGACACGGCGGGCGTGTTGCCCGGCGGCGGAATGCTGGCACCCGAGGGCACCAACAACCCCAGGGAGCGCCACACCTGACCTGACGCATCGAGAATGAACCGCGACTCGCTCTGGAAAATCGGCAGGCCGTTGACGCGCTGCTCGACGCGCACCATGCGCACCCCACTGGGGCTGACGCTCTCACCCAAGTCATGCAGGGCGGAAATGTCCGCACTGGCCAGCCCATACAAACCCTGGCGCGCCGACAGATACTGGCGGACCACATCGATACCGCTGCCGCCCATCGGCGGCGACAACGGGCGGTTGGTACCGCTGACCACCTCCGGCCCCGCAGTCACCGCGGAGAACCTCACCGTTGCGCCCGGCACATCCTCGCGCAGCTTTTGTGCGGCAGCCGCCATGGCTTGCACCTGTGGCGCAAGGCGTTGCCCCATGGACTTCTCGATGGGTTGAGGGCTCAATACTCGGGTATCGAAATGGCCGGGTGGCAAGGTTTGCTTCTGGGCCGCCAGTGCACCTGTGGCGGCCGCAAGGCTCGCCGCCATTGACACTACCAGCCCACAGGCGCGTAAACGCCTGCCGGACGACCGTCGATGAGGCATGAGGAATCCCCCCAGGGGCACGGAGAACCGTTTGATTGTCGTTCGGTCTGTGTTTACCTACAGCGCCGATACGTGCTTGAACAAGCCGGTCAAATAGTAGTCGTACGGCACCGAATGTGAAACCCGACACAGAATGTAAACGGCGATGGTCGTCAGCGATGCCAGGGTGGTTCTCGATTACTGGACAGCCGTCGCCTCTGGCGGCGCTGTCCCGGTGTGGCCGGACGGTTGCCGCGACCTGATCGTGCGCATCGCACCGACGGACGACACGCGGCTCATCCTCTCCGGCCTGGACACCGCAGCACGGCAAGTGGCCGCACCGCCGGGGACGCGTTTTGTGGGCATACGCCTGGCGCCCGGCACCCGGTTCCTGTGGGAGCAGGCGCCGTGCAGCCTCGATCAGGACATGCACAGCGGCCACGTGCCCCACCCCGCGCTGGCCCGCTGGCTGGCCGCCTGGCCGGCGGATGACGCCGACTGGCCCAATCACTTGTATGAGGCGATCGACCGGCTCACGCAGGCACCACCCGAGGGCGTCGCCGAGTTCATCCACGCCTTGCAGCGGGCACCCGGCCGCATGCCGAAGCTGGGCATCAGCGAGCGTACACTGCGCCGGCACATCCACCAGGCCACCGGCGCCCCGCCCCGCTACTGGGCCAAACTCCGCCGCGCCCGCGAGGCCGGCGTGCGGCTGCTGGGCGCCCAAGAACCCCTCGCCAGCCTCGCTGTCGATATGGGCTACGCCGACCAGGCCCACCTCACCCGCGACCTGCGCCAGTGGTTCGGCACCACCCCGAGCGAACTGCGCACGGGGCGCAGCGCGGGCAATGCCCTGCTGAGCGCGCCGGATGCGTTCGACATGCCACACGTGAGGACACTCTGATCGCGTCGGCCGTGTGCGTCACAGCCCGCGCAAAACAGCCACCGCTAGCGTCCATCGGCATTGCGGCTATAAAATCACCGCCTAGCCACAGGCAATCACGGCAAATTATGACAACACTCTTCAACAGTGACGGTCGGTCAGCCGTCGCTACTTTCCGAGGTCAAATGTGAAATATCAGATTTATAGGCAAGGACGTGGGGGCCCCCGAGTGGGCTTGGCCGTGTCGCTGCCGAAGCATGGCGAGATCGACCTGCCCTACGTCTCCGAAAGCGCATACAACCAACTGACAGTGGCGATTACACACCAACAGGTGTCCGCCGTGGTGGACCGTAACGAGGACTTCCCGAAGGAAATCGTCGATGAGGTTCTAAGCAAAACGAGTTGGTGGCTCCAGGTACAGACCGAGGTGCTATACGCCCAATGGCCCCGGGCGACACTGACTCTTCTGAAGGCCGCGTACGATGTGGTGACGAACCGCGAAACCGCGGCTTGAGGGCGCCGACTGCCCGATAGGCTCGCTTGCCATCATCGACTTGGGCTTGGGCGGCGATACCCGCCGAGCCCGGGCAGGCATGGAACCTGCCGGATACTTTCGCGATCCCGCACGCACCAACCAAGACCGGCGTACGCATCATCCGAGTGTTGCACAGCCGGATGAATCCAAGGAAGCATCTATAGAGGGACTTTCAGCTTTATGGAATCCGAAGCCTCAGACAATGCATATCATTTTGACCAAGCCGAGCTTCAGCGCTTGGTTGACGAAGGCACGGCGAGCGGCGAAAGCCCGTTGCAGCTTGATGAGGTAGTCGCTGAAGCGAAGTTAGAATCCTACTCCACGCGAAACCGCCCCACTTCACACACGGAAGGAAACTGATCCATGGGAACAGAGATTGACTCTGATAAAAAGCTTTTTGAAGATGCTATAGAGGCGCTGCGTTCGCAAGTTTTAAATGCCGGTGTCCACGTGACGATGGATTCTCAGGCACGGTTGATGTACATGGAGCAAATCGGCGAAATGTCCAGGGAGTTACGTCAACAAGTTGCACTCGGCAAGCTTACTTGGAAACAGGCAGCCGAACAGGCACAGGAAGCCCGCAACCTTATTATGGAAGTAATGCGAGGTAGGAGCACGCCGGTTGGCCGTGCAATAGCTGAAAAAACCAAAAGACATGGCAGGACGCTCAACGAGGTTATCGCGCGCAATACACAAAAATTATTTGGCAATGGTGCTAATTTCAACAACCTTCCGTCCTCATCAAAAGAAGCGGTGTATGCAGAGGTTGTAAAATCTGCAGGCAAGTCTGACCCGGTCATGACAAACCGCATACAGCGGCTTGCTCCCGCCGCCCGTGGATTAGTTGTCTTGTCTATCGCTGTAGCGGTGTACAACATTGCAGTAGCAGAAGACAAGATGAGTGCTGCCGGGCGTGAAGTAGTAATAGCAGGCGCTGGTGTCGGTGGTGGTTTTGCCGGCGGCGCTGTTGCAGGGTTGGCTTGCGGCCCCGGCGCGCCGGTGTGCGTTACTATTGGCGCCTTCATAGGCGGGGCACTTTCTGCTTTTGGCGTAAGCATGTTTTGGTGATCGTATGAATATGCGCATTGCACCGGAGATAAGTATTAAGCACTTTGCCGGGCGACCAGAAGGCGAAATCCCCAAGAGCGAAGTTTTCCACAACGACCATCCAACTGGGAAAATTGTTACCGGCGCATGGCTTGAAGCTGCAATTAAATGCGGTACACAGTACTTGCTGCTCACAACAAATGATTGCGCGTTTTCTGAAACACTTAGCATTCAATTATTGGACGCGAATTTTGAACAATTAGACTTTGCGTACCTATGGACTTGGCTTTCCGACGGCTGCTTTTCTTCGCTTCATATCGAAGAACCGGACAAAGTGTGCTTTGAGTTTTCCGGAGAATATGAATGGACGGTTAAGATTCTGCCTCGGCAGAGCCTTAGAATACCGCTCGTATCTGAACCCCTCGGTGTTACACGGCCATTTGGGTTTTCCCGCCACTTTGTTATACGCAGAGCGCCGAAGGTGGAGAAAGCAACCCATAAAATAGAACACATTACGGAGAGTCAAAAAGCTGTGCGTCGATGAGACCAGTTGGAAGAAAGGCGGTAAGCGCCTGTGGCGCTCGCACGGCACGGTGTTGCTGTCGCCCGCGGCGATGGCCCGCGCCGCAGGTATTGAGGTGGGCGTCCTGGGCAGTCCGTTTGCAGGATCAGCAAATGCTGATGTCCTTGATATTAGAGTCCGTTCCCGCGCGTGCGGTGAGTTCTGGAGGCGGATCATGAGCAATCCGCCATGGCCAGCCAACGGGTCTGCGGATGGCGGAATTCCATTCGTTTTCGGACGGTTGCCCGCGGTACCATCGCCGGCATGAAGACCGACCTCGACCACCTGCCGGCGAACAAGCGCAACGAGCTCGAGCGCGCCACCGAGATCATCCGCGAGGCCTGCGCGCCGGAGATGATCATCCTCTTTGGCAGCTACGCCCGAGGCGACTGGGTGGAGGAGCTAGCCGAGGATGAGACCAACTACCGCTACCAGAGTGACTTCGACCTCCTCGTGGTCACCGACACCGAGCGCAAGGCCACCCGCATCGAGCAGGACCACGGCCTGTGGAAGCAGCTCAGCCGTGCGCTGAGAACCCCGGTGAGCCTGATCGCCGAGGACATCCAGTTCATCAATCGGCGCCTGGGCAAGGCGCAGTACTTCTATGTGGATATCAGCAAGGAAGGCGTGCTGCTTTACGACAGCGGCCAGTTTCAGCTCGCCGAACCGCGCGAGCTTGGGCCGCTGGAACGCAAGCGCCTGGCCGATGAGGACTTTGCCTACTGGTTTGAAAAGGCAGATAGCTTCATCGAGGGTTACCGCTTTTACTTCCAGCGTAACAATCACGCGGAAGCCGCGTTCATGCTGCACCAATCCGTGGAGCGCCTGTACGCCGCCGTCCTGCTGGTCTTCACCCGCTACAAACCCAGCACTCACGACCTGAAGAAGCTCGGCGACCGCGCCGCCAGCGTATTGCCACAGCTGGTGACCATCTTTCCAAAGGCCACGGCACTGGAGCAGCATCGCTTCGAGCTGCTGCGCGAGGCCTATGTCCAGGCCCGGTACAAGCCCAGCTACCGGATCGAGCCGGAGGACCTGGCCTGGCTGGAGGGACGGGTGACGTTGCTCACGGACATGGTGGAGCGGGAATGCCGGGCGCGGATCGCCCGTTTCGACCAGGAGC
>CBFGWV010000345.1:0-4795 GCA_965652545.1 uncultured Candidatus Competibacteraceae bacterium
ACCCCGTTCGCCGGTATGGTCAAGGGCGCCCACCGCATGATGCTGCGCAAGCTCAAACGGGCCGGCGGTGCGGCCGCGGACGCCGACTTCGAGGCCCGCATGGCGCCCTCGCTGCGCTACTGCGTCGATGTCGGCAATGTGTACTCGGCCACCGTATACCTGGCCTTGTGCGGGCTCATCGACCAGGGGGACTTCAGCCTGCCGCGGCGGGTGGGCTTGTTCTCCTACGGTTCGGGCTGCTCGTCGGAGTTCTTCAGCGGCGTGGTCACCGCTCGTGGCCAGCGCCGCCTGCGAGCGCTTGATATCGCCGGTGCCTTGTCACGGCGACGCGCGCTCAGCATGGCCGAGTACGAGACCATTCTCGAGGACACCGCGCGTTGGGGCTTCGGGGTGCGTGAAGGACGCGTCGATCCGGCGCCGTACGCCGATATCTACGCCGAGCAGTTCGAGGGCCGCGGCAAGCTGGTGCTCAAAGGGGTGTCCAATTACCACCGCGAGTACGACTGGAGCTGAATGAGCGTATGACGGACGCCCCCGGTTTCACCTCGCTGCGGGTTCGGTTTCCATCGCCGAAGCTGTGTGCGGTGACGCTCGATCGCCCGGACGCCGGCAACGGCATCGACCCGGTCATGGTGGGTGAACTCGACCGTGCCCTGAGCCTGGCCGAGGCCACCGACACCTGCCGGGTACTGGTGCTGCAAGGGCGGCCAGGGTTGTTCTGCACCGGTATGGACCTGGCCGCCACCACCAGCGACGGCCCGTGGACGCCGGAGGCCTTCCGGCCGCAGGTGGAGGGCTTCATGCGCCTGCTGCTGCGGCTCTCCCGCGCCAGCCTTGTGACCGTCGCCAAGCTCGAGGGGCGGGTTACCGGTGGCGGCGTGGGCTTGGCCTGTGCTTGTGATCTGGTCGTCGCCACACCCGAGACGGTCTTCAGCCTGCCTGAGGCCACCTGGGGCTTGATCCCCGCCTGCGTGCTGCCGTTTCTCATGCGCCGCAGCGGCTTCCAGCCGGCATACCGCATGGCCTTGACCACCGCCGCGGTGACCGCGCAGGAGGCGCGCGACTGGCGTCTGGTGGATGAGATCGGCGAGCCCATCGACGAGACCGTCCGCCGTATCGTGCTGCGCGCGGCCCACGTCGATCGGCGCACGGTGGCCGACCTCAAGCGCTATGGCAACGCGCTGAGCCCGATCACCGACACCGCTGCCGCCCACGCCGTAGACGAGTTGTGTCGCGCCATGGGCCAGCCCCACGTACGTGAAGCCATCGCCGGCCATGTCGCGCGCACCGCCGCCGCGGGTGAACGGCGTGGCTGAGGTCGTCTCGCTGCGCATCACCCCCGAGCACATCGCCGTGGTGGCCATGGAGGATCGCGGCTCCGGCAACACCTTCACGCCAGCGCTGATCGACGGCCTCATGCGCGCTTTTCAGGCCATCGGGCAGCATCCGCATGCCAAAGTCGTGGTCATCCACGGGTACGACAGCTACTTTTGCTGCGGAGGCACCAAGGACGAGTTGCTCGGCATCGCCGAAGGGCGACTGCGCTTCGACGATCTTCCGTTCTTCGATCTGCTGCTACAGTGCGAGCTGCCGGTGATCGCCGCCATGCAGGGGCACGCCATCGGCGGGGGGCTGGTGTTCGGCTGCTATGCCGACCTGCTGGTGATGGGCGAGGAAAACCTCTACGGCGCGGTGTTCATGAAGTACGGTTTTACACCGGGTATGGGGGGTACAGTGGTGCTGCCACGCAAATTCGGCGAGGTACTGGGCACGGAGATGCTCTTTACCAGCCGCAATTACCACGGTCGCGAGCTCAAACAGCGCGGGCTGCCGGCGCGTGTGGTGCCCAAAGCTCAGGTCATCGACACGGCCATGGCGCTGGCACGCGAGCTGGCCGACAAACCGCGCGTGTCGCTGATGAGTCTGAAGAACCACCTCGCCGCCGGCTTGCGTCGCGAGCTGCCGGCGGTCGTACGACAGGAGCTGGCCATGCATGAGCTCACCTTCGCCCAACCCGAGGTCCGCGAACGCATCGAAAGGCTGTTCGGCAAATAATGGACGACGACCTGAAACGCAAGGCTCTAAAAGCCCCTCTCCCCTGGCGGGAGAGGGGTTGGGGAGAGGGGGATGTCGGGGTAGCCACCGACATGGGCCTTCGCCGATTCAAGCGCCCCCTCTCCCCCGGCCCCTCCCCCGCGAGGGGGGAGGGGAGCGCCTGTCGTGAGCTGACCAGAACCCATAACGACCAAACCTAGAGACTAGGACTTAAAACCTAAGACCTAAAACTTAAAACTTAAAACCGCCCCGCCCCGGAGGACCCGAACACCGTGACGCAGACCAGCGGCCACCCCAGCCCGTTACTCCCCAAAATCCTACTCATCGCCCTGGTGTTGCTGACCCTCGCCATCCTGCTGCCGGCTGGCGGCGCGCAGTTGGCGCGTGCCGCCGTGGGTTGGACCACCGGCCACCTATTGATAGTCGGTTGGGTCGTGTTGGCCGTGGCCCTGATCGCAGTCTCGCGCCGTCAGATCCGAGCGGCGGGTCATCGTGTTCATCAGTTCCTGCGCCGCCACATCGTCATTTTCAGTATCACGACGGCGCTGGTCCTGTGGCTGTTCGTGTTTCTGATCCCCAATATCTTCATCTTCATCAAGCCCGGCGAGGCCGGTGTGCTGTGGCGGCGGTTCGGCGGCGGCACGATCACCGAATACGCCTTCAACGAAGGCACGCACCTGATCCTGCCCTGGAACAAGATGTACATCTACAACGTGCGTCTGCAGAACCGTACGCAGACGTTCGAGGTGCTCTCCCGCGAAGGGCTGTTGTACAAGGTCGACATTGCGATCCGCTTTCGCTTGGTGCGGGAAGACCTTGGCATGTTGCATCAGAACATTGGCCCAAACTATGTCGACACCATGGTGCTCCCCGAAATCGGCTCCAACGCCCGTGGGCTGATGGCCCAGTACCGTGCCGACGAGGTCTACACCATCAACCGGCTGAGAATCGAACAGGAACTGCTGAGTTTGATGAAGCGGCAGATGATGGTCGCTTATCTTCCTGACGATCCACATGAAAGCTACATGCACGTCGAGAACATTCTCATCCAGCGCATCATCCTGCCCGACAAGGTGGCCAACGCCATCGAGAACAAGCTGGCCCAGGAGCAGATCATGCTGGAGTACGACTACCGGCTGACCAAGGAAACCAAGGAGGCCGAGCGCAAGCGCATCGAGGCCACCGGTATCCGCGACTTCCAGGACATCGTAAAGGAAGGCATTTCCGATCAGTTGCTCAAATGGAAAGGCATCAACGCCACCGTGGAGCTGGCGACCTCGCCCAACAGCAAGGTGGTGGTCATCGGTGCCGGCGACGGCGGGCTGCCGCTGATTCTCGGCGGCTTCGAGCAGAGCGCACCGTCGACAACCGCGGTATCCCCGCTGCAGGACCAGCCGCGCGATGTGGAATGGATGTCCTCGGCAGACCCGAGGCCATCGGCCACGGCGGATGACATCCCACCGCCGGCCCGCCCCGCTGGCAGCAGCAAGGACTCAAGCGTGCCGGCCCACGTGGATGGGGTGGATGCCGTGGATGGGACCGTCCCGCTGACGGAGTCGCAGACCCAATCGCAGGATGGTCGAACGGCGAGTCCGGATTCGACCATCCCCTGATAAGTGCAGCGTAATTTACATCGTGCTCAATTGCGCGGCGATGCCTTGATCCAGGTTCTGGATCCACCCATTGTAATTGGAGTGGATTCGCGTGCCGTCGTAGTCGAGATTGGTGCTCTCGCGGTAGGTGATGCTGTACGTCCTGGGGTTGTAATCGATATCCACGATCGCCACATGCTTGCGCAATGCCAGGGTACCGGTGATATGCCCCGGACGGTCCGGCTGCATACGCCACCCCAGTGCCGCGCCGGCGCGCAGGATGGCCGCTTGCACATCCTCCATCGTGCGGGCGCCGCTGGCCGAGGTGACCGGCGCGTTCATCACATTGTGCACCGGTGCGGTACGGCAGCCGCCGAGAAACACGACAGAGAATGCGAGTGCGACAATGGCGAGTAGCTTTGTACGTTTTTGCATAAGACGAAATGCCCCCTCAGGACGTGGACCGGGAGTCCGAAGACTCCAAGTGTTTTTCATTCATCAGGTCTTCAGCCTGCGCGCGTATCTTAGCCCGGATGACGGGCACCCGCGACATGCCGCAATCCTGCCGGGAAGTTGTCGTAAATGGGGGTAAGAATGGTTGACACGCCTGTGCGCCGGCGACCGGCAAACCACTGGCGCCACTGCGTTTTGCTTCTGTTGCTCAGCGCTATCGTGGCCTTGCCCCAAGCGCTCGCCGCAGAGTCGGCATCCTGGGGCCTGGAGGCCTTGATGCAGGCGCGGGCCGAGGTCGAGGAGGCGCACTCGGTCTTTCACGAAACCAAAACCAGTGAGCTGCTCAAAGCCCCGCTGGAGACCTCGGGCACGTTGACCTACCGTGCACCGGACTTCCTGCGCAAGTCCATCGAACGCCCTTATCGCCAGGACTTCGTGGTCGATGGCGATGTCATCACCATTACCGACGATCAAGGCGAGCAGGGGCTAGCCGTCGACGACCATCCCCTGCTGGCCGGAATCATCGCCAGCTTCCGCGCCTTGCTGGCCGGCGACCTGGACACCTTGCGCCGCTTCTATACGCTGGAGTTCGTCGGCGACCGACTACAGTGGGCGATGACGCTGACACCCTTGGACGAGCGACTGGGCAGCGAACTGACGCATGTGAAAGTGCTCGGTGGCGGCGTCGACATCCG
>CBFGWV010000346.1:0-4790 GCA_965652545.1 uncultured Candidatus Competibacteraceae bacterium
CGGCGGATCTCTTCGATCACCTGCTCCGGCGCCCGGCAGGCGTCGACGGTGTCCTCGGCGCCCGGTGGCTCGAGCGTCTGCAACTGGCTATCGAGCAGCACGGGGTTGAAGAAGTGGTCCTGTCGCTGGCGCAGACGCGCCTCCAGGCTCGGCCGGTCCACCTGCAGATAGAAAAACCGCACCCGGCCGTCGACCCGCAGGCGGTCGCGATAGCTGCGCTTCAATGCGGAACAGGCCAGCACGGTGGAGCGGCCGTCAGCCAGCCCCTGGGCAATGCGCGCGCACAGGGCGGCGAGCCAGGGCTCGCGGTCTGCATCGTCCAGAGGCTGCCCCTCGCGCATTTTGCGCACGTTCGCCGGGGGGTGCAGGTCGTCCGCATCCAGGAACGTCCAGCCCGTCTCCTGCGCCAGTTGCCTGCCGATGAATGTCTTGCCGCAACCGCTGACGCCGAAAACCACGGCGACGGTCGCCTCACCCTGTTCTGTCATCTGGTGGATCCATAGCCGTTGCGCGGGGCGTACCCGCTCAAGTCCGCGATGGCGATTCTACCCGCCGTCTGCCGTGTAGCCGTCACCGCTCTCCAAGTCATTCTTTTGCAATGCAACATATGATTTTGTTGAACATATGTCTGACATAGCATAGGTTAAGTTGCATCTGATGAGGAAGCGACGTGTCCGAGCCTGCCAACGAAGCCACTCAGTCCATCCGCGACTTGGGCAAGCGCCTGGCCGAATACCTGGCCAAGGACTTGTTCTCCGGCCATTACCTGCCCGGTGACTTTCTGCCCAAGGAAACCGAGCTGTGCGAGCGCTTCGACATGAGCCGGGCCTCGGTACGCGGGGGCTTGCAGCTGCTGGTGGCGCTGGGCGTAGTCACGCGGATTTCCGGGCAGGGCACGGTGGTCAAGGAGTACCGCGACTGGAACCTGCTCGACCCGCTGGTCACCCGCTGGATGGCCGATTACGCGGCGCCCAACCTGGAGTTCCTGCGCGAGATTTTCGAGTTCCGCCACGCGGTGGAGCCGCTGATCGCCATGGTGGCCGCCAAGCGCGCCACTGCGCGCGACCTGCTGGCCATCGAAGAGGCCTTCACCGGCATGGAGCGCAGTTTCGAGTCCGGCCAGATGGCCTGGCAGGGGCGCAGCTTCACCGACTACGACATCGAGTTCCATGCCGCCATCTACCGCGGCACGCGCAACGTGGTGTGGGCGCAACTGGCGCACATCCTGCGGCCCTCGATCATGTTGGTCATCGCCAAGAGCAACGACACCGCCGACGAATTGCGCGACAGCCTGGAGCGCCATCGGCGGCTGATGGAATGCATTCGCCTGCGCAAGGTCGATGAGGCGTATGCGGCCGCGCAAGCGGTCATGAGCCGTACGGCGTTCGACCTGGGGCTAGACGGCGTCGCCCCGGACGACCCGGTCCTGGCGATGTGGCCGGAGAAGCTCAACCGGCCGCGGGGGCCGACGACCTGATTCACACCGCCCGGCACCCGTATTGGACGGTCAACGCACTGACGATCAGTGCACCTGAAGAAAAGCGACACACGACTGGCAAACCCCTGGAGGAACGAGACATGACAATGAAGACACACCTGACCCGACTGGCCATGGCCGCGGTATTGGGCACCGGCCTGCTGGCGCAGGGCGCGCTTGCGGCCGAGTACGAATGGACGTTTCAGACCTCGGAGACCGCGGGCGAACCGCAGTTCGAGATCAAAAAGCAGTGGGCGCAGAACGTGGGCGTGATGAGCGGTGGGCGCATCGCCATCGAGATCCTGCCGGTGGGCGCCGTGGTCGGCCACGACCAGACCCTGGACGCGGTCTCCAGCGGCATCCTGCAAGGCCACCTGACCGACCCGAGCTATTTCAGCGGCACCAACCCGGCCTTCGGCATGATCGGCAACCTCGTCGGCGCCTGGGGCGACCCCAATGAATTCCTCGACTACATGAACAACGGCGGGGGTGAAGCGCTCTACAACAAAATCGCCGAGCCCTACGGTATTCACCTGATCGGTGCGGCGGCCACCGGGCTGGAGGCTTTCGTCTCCAAGAAGCCCATCCGCTCGGTCGATGACCTCAAGGGGCTGAAGCTGCGCGCCCCGCAGGGCATGGTCTACAACATCTTCCAGAATGCCGGCGCCACCCCGGTGAACCTGCCCGGTTCGGAGGTCTACACCGGTTTGGAGAAGGGCGTCATCGACGCGGCCGACTACACCGTGTTCTCCACCAACCACCAGCAGGGCCTGCACCAGTTTGCCCGCTACCCCGGTTACCCGGGCTTCCACTCCCTGCCCATGGTCGATGTGTCGCTGAACAAGGAAATCTGGGACGGGCTGCCGGATGACCTCAAGCGCATCCTCGAGGTGTCGGTCGATGCCATGGCCTATGACATGGTGACCAAGCTCAAGGCGCTGGATCAGGAGGCCGTCAACGAGGCCCGTGCCGATCCGGAGATCGAGATCATCGACATGCCCGCCGAGGAGCGCGCCAAGTTCCGCCGTATCGCCGAGGAAGAGTGGAAGGTCTGGGCCGAGAAGAGCGAGCTCAACCAGGAAATCTACGACTCCGTCGTCGCCCATCTGAAGAACCGCGGCCTGATGTAGGCCGCGTGCATCGTGCCCCGCCGGCGCATTGGCGCCAGCGGGGCGCGGTCCGCCCGAGAGACGCCCATGAGCGCACAACCCCCGACCGTCGACGACGGCTCCCTGCCTGATGCCCATTTCCCCGATCACGAGGGCGCACGCACGCGTCTTGATCTGTGGATCAACAAGAGCGTGCGGCTGATCGCCTGGGTGGCTTTCGCGGCCATGGCCATCAGCGTGTACGAAGTGTTTATGCGCTACGGCTTCGACTCGCCCACCTCCTGGGTGCACGAGACCGTGGTGTTTTTGATTGCCGTGCTGTTCGCCCTGGGCGGCCCCGCGGCTCTGGCGCGCGACCGGCACATCCGCGTGCGCCTGGTGTATGACGCCGCCGGCCCGCGGCTGAAGTATTGGATGCACGTCTTCAACGACGCGGCGACCGTGGCCTTCTGCCTGGCCATGAGCTATGCCGCGTATGTGATGTTCTGGCGCTCCTCGCACGACCCCTCCGGCGCCTGGTCGCTGGAGCGCTCGGGCACGAGCTGGAATCCGCCGTTTCCCAGCCTGACCAAGGGCATCATCTGGTTTGCCGTCCTCGTCATGCTCGTACAAAGCCTGCTGCATTTGTGGCAATCGCTGCGCAGCCAGCGCCCGTTGCATGACAAGGTGGCCGACTGATGGACATCGCAACCGGAACCTACGTCATGGTGGGCGCGATCTTCGCGCTGCTGCTCACCGGCCTGCCGCTGGCGTTCATCACCGGGCTGGTCGCCCTGGCGTTCACCTTTTTCTGGTTCGGGCCCAACGCGCTGCCGCTGGTGACCTCGCGGGTGTACGGCTTCGTCACCGAGTATTCGCTGGTGGCGGTGCCGATGTTCGTGCTCATGGCCTCGCTGCTGGACCGCTCCGGCATCGCGCGCGATTTGTTCAACGCCATGCGCATCTTCGCCGGCCGCCTGCCCGGCGGGGTGGCGGTGCAGACCATCGTGGTGGCGTTCTTCCTGGCGGCGATGTCCGGCATCATCGGTGGCGAGATCGTTCTGCTGGGCATCCTGGCCCTGCCGCAGATGCTGCGCCTGGGCTACGACCGCAGCATCTCCATCGGCGTGGTCTGCGCCGGCGGCGCGCTGGGCACGATGATGCCGCCGTCGATCGTACTGATCATCTACGGGTTGATCGCCAGTCAGTCCATCGCCGACTTGTTCACCGCCGCGATCACCCCGGCGGTGATCCTCATGGTTTCGTACATCGCCTACGTGCTCGCCCGCTGCCTGATCAACCCCAAGCTCGGGCCGCCGATTTCCGATGCCGAGTACGCCGCCGGCACCATGAGCAAGTGGCAGGCGATCAAGTCCATCATCATGCCGCTGGGCATCGCCGTGCTGGTGCTGGGGTCCATCTACGGCGGCATCGCCTCGGTCACCGAAGCGGCGGCCATGGGCGTGTTCGGTGTCATGGCCGTGGTACTGATCCGCGGCGAGCTGGGTACGCGCCTGATGCAGGAGAGCGTGGTCCAGACCATGAACACCTGCGGCATGATCATCTGGATCGGTATCGGCGCCGCCGCTCTGGTGGGGGTGTACAACCTCATGGGCGGCAACCGCTTCGTCTCCGCCAGCATCCTCGGCATGGAGGTGGCCCCGGTGGTGGTCATCCTGGTGATGATGGCGATCCTGCTGGTGCTGGGCTTGTTTCTGGACTGGATCGGCATCGCCATGCTGGCCTTGCCCATCTTCGTGCCGATCATCATCCAGCTGGGTTACGACCCGGTCTGGTTCGGCATCCTCTTCGCGGTGAACATGCAGGTGTCGTTCCTCAGCCCGCCGTTCGGTCCGGCGGCGTTCTACTTGAAAGGCGTGGCGCCGCCGGAGATCACGCTGCAGCACATCTACACCGCCGTGCTGCCGTTCATTCTTATCCAACTGGTGGTGCTGGGCCTGATTCTGGCCTTCCCGCAGATCGCCATGTGGCCGCTTCAATAAGGACAAGCCGATGAAAATCACCGCCCTCAAGACCTGGCAGGTGCCGCCGCGCTGGCTGTTCCTGAAGATCGAAACCGACGAGGGGGTCTGTGGCTGGGGCGAGCCGGTCATCGAAGGGCGCGCGGCCACGGTGGAGGCGGCGGTGCACGAGCTGGCCGACTACCTTGTCGGCCAGGACCCGCGGCGTATCGAGCACCTGTGGCAGACCTTGTACCGCGGGGG
>CBFGWV010000347.1:0-4756 GCA_965652545.1 uncultured Candidatus Competibacteraceae bacterium
ACGCCGCCGTCAGAGGCGATCCGCCGGCACCCCCATGACCGGATCCGCACCGCTGGTGACCCGCTCCAGATGACCGCTGGCGGCCGGCAACACCCGCTGGAAAAAGTACCGGCACAGCGCCAGCTTGTCGGTATAGAACGCCGCATCGCCCTCACCGGCGGCCAGCGCCCGGCTGGCAGTCGCCGCCATCCCCAGCCACTGCCACCCCAAAGCCACCAGCGCCACCAACTCCAGATAATCGGCCGCCCCCGCCGCCGCATTGTCCGGATGCTCCACACCCGCACTGGCCAGATAACCGGTCGCCGACGTCAACTGATCCAACGCCGCCGCCAGCGCCTTGGCATGCCCACCCAGCCCATCCACCTCAGCGTGCGCCGCACATGCCTGCGCCACACGCGTCATGAACAAGCGAATCGCCCGGCCACCCTCCGCCGGCAGCTTACGGCCCACCAGATCCAAAGCCTGGATACCGTTCGCCCCCTCATAGATCTGCGCAATACGCGCATCACGGACAAACTGCTCCACACCCCACTCGCGGATATACCCATGCCCGCCAAAACACTGCAGCGCCTGATTGCAGCCATGGAAACCCTGATCCGTAAAATGCGACTTGATCACCGGCGTCAACAAGGCCAGCAAATCCTCAGCGTCCTGGCAAACCTGCGCATCCTCATGCTTGTGCGCAAGATCCACCTGCAACCCCGTCCAATACCCCAGCGCCCGCGCACCCTCCACAAACACGCGCTGATTCATCAGCATGCGGCGGACATCCGGATGCACCACGATAGGGTCGGCCAGCGCCTGAGGCTCCGCCGCACCGGCCAACGCCCGCCCCTGGCGCCGCTCACGCGCATAGGCGATCGCGTTCTGATACGCGACATCCGCTATCGACAGGCCCTGCATCGCCACACCCAGGCGCGCCGCATTCATCATGATGAACATGATGCGCAAACCCTTATGGGGCTCACCGATCAAAAAGCCCTGGGCGCCGTCGTACTGCATCTCACAGGTCGCGTTGCCGTGAATGCCCATTTTCTCCTCGATGCGGCCGCAACGCAGGTTGTTGCGTGCGCCGCAGGCGCCATCCGCCGAGGGGAGATACTTGGGCACAATGAACAGACTGATACCCTTGACGCCCGGCGGGCCGCCGGGGATCCGCGCCAACACCAAGTGGATGATGTTCTCGGCCAGATCATGCTCGCCGGCTGAGATAAAGATCTTCGTGCCGGAAATCGTGTACGAGCCGTCCTCGCGCGGCTCGGCGCGGGTGCGCAGCAGGCCGAGGTCCGTCCCGCAATGCGGCTCTGTGAGGTTCATCGTACCGGTCCACTCACCGCTGATGAGCTTGGGCAGATAAACCGCCTTTTGCTCATCGCTGCCGCCGGCGGTGATGGCGTCTATCGCACCGCTGGTCAGCCCGGGGTACATGGCAAACGCCATGTTCGCCGCTGACATGGACTCGCTTACCGCCAGCCCCAGCACATGCGGCAAGCCCTGGCCGCCATAGCGGGTGTCGCCGGTCAGACCGGTCCAGCCACCGTCCCGGTAGGCCTTGTATGCGTCAGCGAAACCCTTCGGTGTACGCACCTCGCCATCGCTCCAAGTGCAACCCTCCCGGTCGCCGATGCTGTTCAGCGGAGCCAGGACCTGCTCGGCGAGCTTGCCCGACTCCTCAAGGATGGCTTGTGTCAGATCCGGCGTCAGATCCTCGAACCCGGGCAACTCGCGGTACTGCCCCACGGCCAGATACTCATCGAGAACAAACCGCATATCCCGCAGGGGGGCTCGGTAACTGGGCATGGCGTCGCTCCTTAGGTGAATGGTTGCGCGGTACCGGACGCTAGCAGCCGGAACTAGTGCAAACACTCTAGGGGCGTCGCCGAAGGCCGCACCCCCCAGCCGGGGGGTGGGACATAAAGTCTAAGGGGTGGTCAGACCGCGATGCCCAACGCCAGCCGTTCCAGGCGCAGGCCGTTGAGCAGGACACGCAGCCGGTCGCTGGCCAGCTCCGGCCAGGCCAGCCAACGCGGGAGGGCAGCGATTCCGCTGCCGCCGAGACACAGGCTCATACTGGTATCGAGGTCCCCCACGACCACTTTGGGGAAGAACTTCACACTCGCCTGGCCATCGTCGCCGCTCAACACCCAGCGTTGTCGGCTGCGGGCGACCGACGAGGGGTCGGCGACCATGATGATGTCGTGCTGGGCGAGCATTTCCACGCGCGTGGGCAACCCACGCCGGCTGATGTACTCACGGCTTGCGCACAGGATGGTGGGTGAATCCAGCGGTGGCGAGAACGGCGGTTTCAGTGCCGCCGACGAGACATAGTCTTGGGTTCGCATGGCGTTCTCCAGATCATCTTATTCGACCCACACTGACGGCGGGTTCGTCATTCGATCCACCGGGCATGACGCGACGTGTGGTCCACGCCATGCCCGCCGGCCATCCCATGCGACCTTTGTCATCGACGGCGTCTCTCTGTCGCCTGCGCGATGCTCGGAGCCGGGCCAAGCCCGTATCCGTCATCGCCGGCAAGCCTCGCCATGTGCCGTCGACGGCCGGGTCTCGTACGCACCCGGCTTTTAGTATTGATGGTCACACTACCGCGGATCGTAACCGGCGACCATCATCCCTGCGGCAGTCATCGCCGGCCTGTAATGGAAGCATAGTTCTGTAAACTTCCATTAACCACACATTAAGAACCGTTGGCTTCCTTGCCAAGCCCCCATGCGCAAGCCGTCTTGTTCTATCTATCCGGCGAATAGCTCGACTTCGAGTGCGCAAAGGCGCGAATCGCATCGATGACCCGTTCGATATCGGCATCATCGATATCCAAGTGGGTCACCAAGCGCAAAGTGTAGCGGCCGCCGATGGCGATGCCGCGTTCCGCCAGAAACGCCGTCAGTGCCGCCTCGGCGCCCGCCGGCGGGGTGATGAATACCATATTGCTGGGCGTGCCGCGCACCTGAAACCCGGGCAACCCCTGCAGTGACCCGGCCAGGTGCGCGGCACGGGCATGGTCTTGTGCCAGACGCTCGACGTGGTGCTCCAGGGCATACAGCCCCGCGGCGGCAACCACGCCGGCCTGGCGCATACCCCCGCCGAGCGTCTTGCGCCAGCGAACGGCCTCGGCGATGAATGCGCCGCTGGCGCACAACACCGAGCCCAACGGCGCACCCAGCCCCTTTGAGAGGCACACCGAGACCGAATCGTACCCGCGCGCGATCCGCGCCGGCGCCAGCCCCTGGGCGACGGCGGCATTGAACATCCGGGCGCCGTCGAGGTGACAGGCCAAACCGTGGCGCCGTGCCAGCGCCTGGGCCGCCTCGACGTAACCGGTTTCCAACGGTATGCCGTTGTGGGTGTTCTCCAGGCACAGCAGCCGGGTCCGCGGGAAGTGCACGTCATCGGGTTTGATCTGGGCGGCCAGATCGTCCAGGTCCATGCGCCCGGCCTCATCCAGACGCAGGGGTTGCGGCTGAATGCCGCCGAGCACCGCCGCACCGCCGCCTTCATAGCGGTAGGTGTGGGCGTCGTCGCCGACCAGGTATTCATCGCCCCGGCCACAGTGGGTGAGCAAAGCGATGAGGTTGGACTGGGTTCCCGTGGGGCAGAACAGACCCGCCTCGAAGCCCAGGCGCTCGGCCAACGCAGACTGCAGGCGGTTCACGGTGGGGTCGTCGCCATACACATCGTCGCCCACCTCGGCCGCGGCCATGGCCGCCCGCATGGCGGCACCGGGCCGGGTGACGGTATCGCTGCGCAGGTCGATCATTCCAACAGGCTCCTTTGGACAGGTTTGGAGCCGAATTCTTACCGGAATCCGCCATCCAAGCTATCGTCTTGCAATGAAATATAAGGATGAGCTTATGAACCGAGTTGCACTCCTCGTGTCCCTGCTCGCCTTGTGGTTTTCGGCAAACCTGATCGCCGACCAGACCGATGATCGTCTCGATGCCTTGTTCGCGCAGCTTCAGTCGGGCCGCAGCATCAGTGAAAACCAGGATGTCGAGATCGAGATCTGGCGCATCTGGCAAGAGCACGACGACCCGGACGTCGCCGAGGCCATGCGGCAGGGCCTGGAAGCGATGAGCGATCATCTGTTCGATGAGGCGCTGACGCATTTCGAGGTGGCCATCGATAAAGCGCCGGCGTTTGCAGAGGCCTGGAACAAGAAGGCGACGATCCTCTACCTCAAGGACGACTTGCGCGCCTCGCTGGTGGCGATCCAGCACACGCTAACGCTGGAGCCGAGGCACTTCGGCGCCTTGTCCGGCATGGGGCGGATCATGACGCGGCTGGGCAACGACTGGGCGGCACTGGAGGCCTACGAGGCGGTGCTGGAAATCAACCCGATGGCGGAAGCCGCGCGGGTGCACGTGCAGCGCCTGCGCAAACAGTTGGGGGCGCAGGCGATCTGACGGGCTGGTGCGTCAGCCGAAGTGCAGAGGCTCCCGCTTGTCGAGCAAGAGAGATGGCCCAGGGCTGCATCGGCGTTGCGTTGGGAGGGCGCCAGGGTTCCCGCCTTGCGGGTGGGGAGCCTCTCGGGCCGACACGCATGTGAACACGTCCGTGTGAGCTCGACGGCCGCTTCCCTGCGGCCGACGGTCTGCCCGAGAGGCTCCCCACCCACAAGGCTCTGTGCGGTGGCCGTCGTAGTGGTGGCTTCGGTCGATTGTGCGAATCGAGGTGTGTCAGATCTGACAAATGCGCCGTACTCGTGCGGTCCAACACCCACCGCGAATCGGGCACCTGT
>CBFGWV010000348.1:0-4726 GCA_965652545.1 uncultured Candidatus Competibacteraceae bacterium
CGCCTCAAATTTCAACGCCCGTTAACACGCCCGCTACCACGCGGCCGCTTGATGCTGTGCACACCCAAAGAACGGAGGGTCGCCCCTCCAAACCCCAGGAGTGCAAGCATGAACAGCGCAGCCGTTACCGAGTCCATCAGCCGCCCCACCCGTGAGCGCAAGCCCATGAACGGTGTGGATGTCCCCTCCCTGTTCGCCACCATCAATGTGGTGCGCGAGAACACGGCGCTGGCCAAGTTCCAGTTCCGTGCCACCAATCATTGGATCAAAGGCACGCACAGCCGCAGCCGCATCGAGTCGTTCTCCGGCGCTGGCGGCGAGCACCAGCATGTCAGCGAGTTCAGCTTCGACGGCGATCACCCGGCGGTGCTGTGCGGTGCCGACAACGGCCCCACGCCGGTGGAGTTTCTCCTCCACGCCCTGGCCAGTTGCCTGACCGCCGGCATCGGCAACATCGCCGCGGCCCGTGGCGTGCAGCTCACCGAGGTGCGCTCGGAGATCACCGGCGATATCGACCTGCAAGGCCTGTTGGGCCTGTCCGACGACGTGCGCCCCGGCTATCAGGGGCTGGCGATCCGCTTCCATGTCACCGGCGACGCGCCGGCCGAGAAATTGCGCGAGATCGTCGAGCAATCGCGTCGCCGCTCGGCAGTGTACGACGTGCTCACCCGCGGTGTGCCCGTGCGTATCGACGTCGACGCCGGCTGAAGCACATGCCGGGCGCCGCACCCCGGCGCCCGGCAGGCCAAGGGGAGTATCCGACATGATCCATACCGACATTCTCATCATCGGCGCCGGCCAGGCCGGGCTCGCCATGAGTCGCTGCCTGGGCGAGCTGGGCATCGCCCACCTGGTGGTCGAGCGCGGCCGGATCGGCGAGCGCTGGCGCAGCGAGCGCTGGGCCTCCCTGCGTCTGCTCAGCCCGCGTTGGCAGACCCGCCTGCCCGGCCACACCTACGACGGCCCCGATCCGGACGGCTACATGAGTCGCGACGAAGTGGTGGCCTTTCTGGAAACCTATGCCCGCGGCAGCCGCGCGCCGGTGCTCGAACACACCACCGTCACCGCCGTAGCGCGCGCCGGCGCCGGGTACCGGGTGAGCACCAGCCGTGGCGATGTTCAGGTGCGTGGCGTGGTGATCGCCAGCGGCCATTGCGATCGCCCCCGGGTGCCCGACTGCGCCCGCAACCTGAGCCTGGACATCGACCAAGTATCGACCTGCGACTACAAACACCCCGCGCAGCTGCGCCGTGGCGGGGTGCTGGTGGTGGGCGCCTCGGCCACTGGCGTGCAACTGGCCGAAGAGATCCACCGCAGCGGCCGTCCGGTGACCCTGGCCGTGGGGCGGCACATCCGCATGCCGCGCTGCTACCGCCGGCGCGATGTCATGTGGTGGCTGGACCGCATGGGCATTTACGACGAGCGCGCCGACCAGGTGCCGTGCATCGAGGCGGCGCGGCGTCAGCCGTCGATGCAACTGGTCGGCCGCCCCGACCGCGGCGATCTTGACCTGGGTGTGCTGCAGGCCCAGGGCGTGCGCCTGGCCGGTCGGCTGGCGGCGATTGCCGACACCCGCGTGCGTTTCGCCGATGACCTGGCGGTGAGCATGACCGCCGCGGACAACAAGATGCGCGCGTTGCTGGCGCGTATCGATGCCTTTGCCGAGGCCGAGAACCTGGCTGCCGAGGCCCCTGCCTACAGCCCGCTGCCGGTGCCCGTGCCCAAGACACCGCTGGCGCTGGACCTGCACGCGGCGGGTATCGCGACCGTACTGTGGGCGACCGGTTTCCGTCGCCACTACCCGTGGCTGTCGCTGCCCATCCTCGATGAGGCCGGCGAGATCCGCCACCAGGGCGGCATCACGCCGGCACCGGGCGTGGTCGTGCTGGGCTTGCCGTTCCAGTGCCGGCGCAAGTCGATGTTCGTCGATGGAGTGGGCGATGACGCCCGCGTCCTGGCCGCCCACCTGCAACACCATCTGCGCCGCGACACCGCGCGCGCGGTGGCCTGATCGGAGACACCGCCATGAGTTTGTCGCGCACCACCGCCGCCCGCCGCTGCGCCGGGCATGTCGATGTACTCATCATCGGTGCGCGCGCCGCCGGTGCCGCCACCGCCCTGCTGCTGGCCCGTGCCGGTCTGCGGGTGCTGGTCGTGGACAAGAGCGCCTACGGCAGCGACACCGTCTCCACCCATGCGCTGATGCGCCCGGCGGTGGAGCAGCTCCAGCGCTGGGGCGTGCTGTCCGCAGTGCAGGCCGCGGGCACGCCGCCCGTGCGCCGGACGACGTTCTACTACGGTGAGGACAGCGTGCCGGTGGACATTCGCCCAAGCCACGGCGTGGACGCCTTGTACGCCCCGCGGCGGACGGTACTGGACGCTGCCCTGGTGGACGCCGCCCGCGCCGCCGGTGCCGAGGTCCGCCACGGCTGGCGCTTCGAGGGCGTGGAGGTCGACGCCGCCGGGCGCGTACGCGGGGCACGGTTGCGCGACCCCGCGGGCCAGGTGCACGGCGTGCGCAGCGCGATGCTGGTCGGTGCCGATGGCATCGCCTCGCCGGTTGCCCGTGCGGTGGGCGCGCCGGTCTACCGTCGCGGTGCGCATGCCAGCGCCGTGTTGTTCGCCTACTGGGACGGCCTGCCGCCGGACGGTTACCACTGGTTTTTCGGCGAGGGCGTCAGCGCCGGGTTGATCCCCACCAATCACGGCCAGGTGTGTGTCTTCGCCGCTACCGCCGCCACCGCCTTCGACACCCGCGGCGGCAAGGCCGCGGCTTACCGCGACCTGTTGGCCCGCGGGCTGGGTAGCCGTCATGCCTGGCTGGATGATGCTCGCCAGGCCGAAACCCTGCGCGGCTTCGCCGGGGTTCACGGCATTTTGCGCCAGGCCGCCGGTCCGGGCTGGGCCCTGGTCGGTGACGCGGGGTATTTCCGCGACCCGGTCACCGCCCATGGCCTGAGCGATGCCTTGCGCGATGCCGAGCTGCTGGCCGGCGCCATCCTCGAGGGCGAGGCCGGGCTTGCCGGCTACACCCGGCGGCGTGACGCGGTGTGCGAGAACTTTTTCGCCATCACCGATGCCATCGCCGCCCACGACTGGACGGCGACCCAGGCGCAGGCCTTGCACCTGCGCCTGGCCGAAGCCGCCAAACCGGAGCTCGCGATGATCCGCGGGTTTGCCACCTACGCTTACCGTATGCCGGCCACGGCCTGAGCCTGGAGCGTCACCATGAGCACATCACACCTGCCGCACGACAGCATTCTGGAGACCATCGGCAACACCCCGGTGGTGCGTCTGTCGGCCATGGCGCCGCCGGATGTGGAGGTGTTCGTCAAACTGGAGGCTTTCAACCCCATGGGCTCGGTCAAGGACCGCATGGCCCTGGCTGTCATTGAAGACGCCGAGGCCCGCGGCGACCTTGTGCCGGGGCAGACAGTGGTCGAGGCCACCAGCGGCAACACCGGTATCGCCCTGGCCATGGTCTGCGCCCGCAAGGGCTACCCGCTGGTGGTGGTGATGGCGGAGAACTTCAGCATCGAGCGTCGCCGGCTGATGCGCTTCCTCGGTGCACGGGTGGTGCTGACTCCGGCCGCGGAGATGGGCTCGGGCATGCTGGCCAAGGCCGAGGAACTGGCCCGCACCCACGGCTGGTTCCTGCCGCGACAGTTCGACAACCCGGCCAATGCGCAGGTGCACAGCCGCACCACCGCGCGCGAGATTCTCCAGGCGTTCGATGGACAGCGGCTGGATGCCTGGGTCAGCGGTTTCGGCACCGGTGGCACCCTCGCCGGGGTGGCGCGCGTGCTCAAGCGCGAGCGGCCCGAGGTGCGCATCGTCGCCTGCGAGCCGGACAACTCGCCCGTGTTGGCCTCCGGCGTGCCGCAGCCGCGTGGGGCCGATGGCCGCCCCGCCGGCAGCCACCCGCATTTCCGCCCACACCTGATGCAAGGCTGGGCGCCGGACTTCGTCGGCGGCCTCACGCAGGGGATCATCGGCGAGCGGTTGATCGACGAAATCGTCCCGATCGACGGGCAGGCGGCATTGGACACCGCCCGCGATCTGGCTCGCCGTGAGGGCATTCTCACCGGCATCACCGGCGGCGCCACGCTGGCCGGCGCCTTGGACCTGTGCCGTCGCCTGCCGGCCGGCAGCCGCGTTTTGTGCATGTTGCCGGACACCGGAGAGCGCTACCTCTCGACGACCTTGTTCGAGCACATCGATGCGCAGATGAACGCCGAAGAGATCGCAATCTCCTGCTCCACGCCGTCGGTGCGCTTCGATGCGCCGCCCCCGCCGGTGGACACCGCGGCGGTTGTCACAGCCCCGGCCGATGCCCAGGCCGAGGCGGTACTTGAGAGCCTACTGAGTGACCCGGACAACCCGGTGGTGATGTTCGCCCTGGCCTGGTGCGAGTTCTGCTGGTCGGCACGCAAGCTGTTCGCCGCCGCCGGGGTGGCGGTCCACGCAGTGGAACTGGACGCCCCGGCCTGGCAGACGGACGACCTGGGCGGGCGGGTGCGCCAGGCGCTCAATGCGCGGACCGGGTGGGTGACGATTCCACAGATCTTCATTGGCGGGGCGTTCATCGGCGGCTGCACCGACCTGATGGATGCCTTCGCCAGCGGCGCCCTGCAGCGGCGGCTGGTGGCCGCCGGGCTCACCTGCAAGCGCGCGGATGAGCTCGACCCGACGCGGTTCTTCCCAGCCTGGTTGCACCCGCGTTGAA
>CBFGWV010000349.1:0-4724 GCA_965652545.1 uncultured Candidatus Competibacteraceae bacterium
CGAACGGCCACCGAGGTTAGCCCGAGGGGTCGGGTAGGACCGGGTCAGACCGTCGGCCGCAGGGAAGCGGCCGTCGAGCGTACAGGGATGTATTCACAGCGCGTCTGACCCGGTCTTACCCGGCCCCTCGGGCGGCAGATGGGCATCAGTCCGCACCCGGGCGGGGCCGAGCTTAGCTCGGCTACCGGCTACACGCCGGTGATCCCAGGGCGGCGCTCATCTCCACATCTCCGGCATCCGCGATGATCCACAACCGTCATTTCACGATACGGGAACAGGATGGCGTCATGAAAATAATGTCACGAGAAACGTTGAAAATGCATTTTTTCGGTGACATATTGAATGTACCGATACGCACGAACTTCGGTTCGTTCCTATTCAGGCTAGCCGCCGAGGACGTCACCACCTCATGTCAGGCATCGACGCATATCTGTGCGACGCCGTTCGCACACCCATAGGCCGCTATGGCGGTAATTTATCGACCGTCCGGCCGGACGATCTTGCAGCCATCCCCCTGCGTGCCCTCGTCGAACGCAACGTCCGCGCCGACTGGTCCAGGCTGGATGATGTCATCCTCGGCTGCGCCAACCAGGCCGGCGAGGACAATCGCAACGTCGCCCGCATGGCCACGCTGCTCGCCGGTCTGCCGGTCGAGGTCCCGGGCACCACCGTCAACCGCCTGTGCGGCTCGGGCATGGACGCCATCGGCATGGCCGCCCGCGCCATTCGCGCCGGCGACTGCGACCTCATCATCGCCGGCGGCGTCGAAAGCATGTCGCGCGCACCCTTCGTCATGGGCAAGGCCGAAGCGGCCTTCAGCCGCAAAGCCGAAATCTTCGACACCACCATCGGCTGGCGCTTCGTCAACCCGCGCATGAAAGCCGGTTTCGGCACCGACTCCATGCCGCAGACCGCCGACAACGTCGCCGCCGACTACGGCATCGCCCGCGACGACCAGGATCGCTTCGCCGTCGAATCCCAGCGTCGTTGGGCCGCCGCCCAGGCCGCTGGCGTGTTCGCCGAAGAAATCGTCCCGGTGACCCTCCCTCAACGCAAAGGCGAGCCGCTGGTCATCAGCGTCGACGAGCATCCACGCCCCGATACCACCTTCGAAACGCTGGCCAGGCTCAAAGGCGTCAATGCGCCGGAGAATACCGTCACCGCCGGCAACGCCTCCGGGGTCAACGACGGCGCGGCTGCCACCTTGATCGCCTCCACCGCGGCCATCGCCACGCACGGTCTCACACCCCGCGCACGCATCGTCGCCATGGCCGCCGCCGGCGTCGCACCACGGGTCATGGGCATCGGCCCGGTGCCGGCCGCGCGCCGCGTCCTGGAACGCGCCGGCCTTTCGCTGGCCCAAATGGATGTGGTCGAACTCAACGAGGCCTTCGCCGCCCAGGCGCTGGCCGTTCTGCGCGAGTTGGGACTACCCGACGACGCCCCCCACGTCAACCCCAACGGCGGCGCCATTGCCCTGGGCCATCCCCTGGGGATGAGCGGCAGCCGCCTGGTGCTCACCGCGGCCAACCAGCTCCACCGCAGCGGCGGCCGCTATGCCTTGTGCATGATGTGCATCGGCGTGGGGCAGGGCATCGCCATGATCATCGAGCGCATCTAGAGACGTTGTAGGGAGGATCCGCATGTACGCACAAATGGTGAAGTCCGGCGTAACCGCACTGCGCACCCGCGATGAGATGGACGCCGACGAGCGCGCCTTCCAGGACCGCATCGACGCGGACATCAAGATCGAGCCCAAGGACTGGATGCCGCAAGACTACCGCAAGACACTGATCCGCCAGATCAGCCAGCACGCCCACTCCGAGATCGTCGGCCAGCTACCCGAAGGCAACTGGATCACCCGCGCACCGACGCTCGAGCGCAAGGCGATCCTCCTGGCCAAGGTCCAGGACGAGGCCGGGCATGGACTCTATCTATACTGCGCGGCCGAGACCCTGGGCGTGAGCCGCGACCAGTTGCTCGAACAACTGCACAGCGGCAAGGCCAAATACTCGTCCATCTTCAACTACCCGACGCTGAGCTGGGCCGACATCGGCGCCATCGGCTGGCTGGTCGATGGCGCCGCCATCATGAACCAGGTGCCCTTGCAGCGCTGCTCCTACGGCCCGTACTCGCGGGCGATGATCCGCGTGTGCAAGGAAGAGAGCTTCCATCAACGCCAAGGGTATGACCTGCTGATGACGATGTGCCGCGGCACCGCGGAGCAGAAAGCCATGGTGCAGGATGCGCTCGACCGCTGGTGGTGGCCCTCGCTGATGATGTTCGGCCCGCCCGATGGCGAGTCGGTACATTCGGCCCAGTCCTCGGCGTGGAAAATCAAGATCAACTCCAACGACGAGCTGCGCCAGAAGTTCGTCGACCAGACCGTCCCGCAGGCCGAGTACCTGGGCCTGACCGTCCCCGATCCGGACCTCAAGTGGAACGCCGAGCGTGGCCACTACGACTTCGGCGAGATCGACTGGAGCGAGTTCTACCGCGTGCTCAAAGGCGAGGGCCCGTGCAACCGCGAGCGACTCGAAGCCCGGGTCAAAGCCTGGGACGACGGCGCGTGGTTCCGCGAGGGGCTCACCGCCAACGCCAACAAGCGCGCCCGCGCACGCAGCTCGGCTGCCTGAGGAGGATCGGACGATGTCCAGCGAATGGCCTTTGTGGGAAGTCTTCATCCGCAGCCAGCACGGCCTGGCCCATCGTCATGTGGGCAGTCTGCACGCCGCGGATGCCGAAATGGCGATCAACAACGCCCGCGATGTGTACACCCGCCGCAACGAGGGGGTGAGCATCTGGGTCGTGCCGGCGGCGGCAATCTCCGCCAGCGCACCGGGCGAGAAAGGACCGCTGTTCGACCCCGCCAACAGCAAGGTGTACCGCCACCCCACGTTCTTCGATATTCCAGACGACGTCGGAGCCATGTGATGACCGACGAGGCGCTGTTCGACTATGCGCTGAGAATGGGCGACTCCTGCGTCATTCTCAGCCACCGGGTCAGCGAATGGTGCGGTCACGCACCGGTGCTGGAGGAAGACATCGCCATGGCCAACGTCGCGCTGGATCTCATCGGTCAGGCGCAGATGTGGCTGGGCTTGGCCGGCGAGATCGAGGGGCGGGGCCGCAGCGCGGACAACCTCGCCTACCTGCGCGATGCACACCAGTACCGCAACCTGCTGATCACCGAACAACCCAACGACGGCTACGCCCGCACCCTGGTGCGCCAGTTCCTGTTCGATGCCTGGCACCTGCCCGTGCTGCGCGCGTTGACCGCCGCCGGCGATCGGCGCGTCGCGGACATCGCCGCCAAGGCGGTCAAGGAGTCGGCCTACCACATGGAGCGCAGTACCGATTTATTCGTGCGTCTGGGCGACGGCACCGATGAGAGCCATGCGCGCATGCAGCGCGCCGTCGACGAGCTGTGGCCGTTCACCGGCGAGCTGTTCGAACCCGATGCCACCGACGAGGCCGTGCAGGCCGCGGGGATCGCACCGGATCTGGCCGCGGTACGGGCCGCCTGGGACGCCCACGTGGGCAAGGCCTTCGCCGAAGCCACACTCACCCGCCCGGCCGACGGGTGGATGCACAACGGCAAGGGCGGCAAGCACACCGAGCACCGCGGCTACATCCTGGCCGAGATGCAGCACCTGCAACGCACCTACCCGGGCGCGAGCTGGTAAGGCCGGTGAGCGCGCAGACGCCGGCCCATCCCGACACGGCCACCGTATGGGCGTGGCTGGCCGAGGTTCCCGACCCGGAAATCCCCGTGGTGTCCGTGGTGGACCTGGGCATCGTGCGCGATGTCGCCTGGGTGGGCGAGAGCTTGCAAGTGACCATCACCCCGACCTATTCGGGTTGCCCCGCCACCGGCGTCATCGGACGCGATATCGAGCGGGCCCTGCGCGCCCGCGGCGTCGCTGAACCTGTGGTCCGCCAGCAGCTCTTCCCGCCGTGGACCACCGACTGGATCGGCGAGGTGGCCAAGGAGAAGCTGCGTGCCTACGGCATCGCGCCACCGGCGGGCAGTGCCGCCAAACCGGCGAAGTCGGTGCCCTGCCCGCATTGCGGCTCGGCAAACACCGTAGAGGTCAGTCGCTTCGGCTCCACACCGTGCAAGGCGCACTGGCGATGCCAGGACTGCCTGGAGCCTTTCGACCGCTTCAAATGCATATAAAGCCCTTGAGAGGATTCGGCATGTCCCGGTTCTATCCGCTTACCGTCAAAGCGCTCAGCCGCGAAACCCGTGATTCGGTAGTGCTCACGCTCGAGCCGGCCGAGTCCGATCGCGAGCAGTTTGCGTTCACCCAGGGGCAGTACCTGACCTTGCGCCACGATTTCGACGGCGAAGAGGCCCGCCGCTCGTACTCGATCTGCGCCGGCGTGGACGACGGGCAGTTGCGCGTGGGCGTGAAGAAAGTCACTGACGGCCTGTTCTCGGCCTGGGTGAACGAGCACCTGCGGCCAGGCATGGTGATCGAGGCCATGCCGCCGATGGGTACCTTCCATTGCACCCTCGAGCCTTCGAGGGCGCGCAGCTACCTGGGCGTGGCTGCCGGCAGCGGCATCACACCGCTGTTGTCGATCATCAAGACCACACTGGTTCGCGAGCCGAAATCAACCTTCACCCTCATCTACGGCAATCGCTCCTCCAACAGCATCATGTTCCGCGAAGAGCTGGAGGACCTGAAGAACACCTACCTGGGGCGGCTGTCGATCGT
>CBFGWV010000350.1:0-4644 GCA_965652545.1 uncultured Candidatus Competibacteraceae bacterium
CAGGCACCCGTAGGAGCCCTGCCCTCAGGGCGATTGTCCGATACGCCGCCAAACACGATTGTCTGGCGCCATACACGGGCAACCGCGGTGACCGCACGCCTTCAGTGTCAGATGCAGAAGGCAGCGACAGCCGCCTAAACGACGTGCAGTTGGACTCCGGCGGCCTCGATGCTCTGAACGAGTTTGGGCGGGGGCTGTTCGTCGGTCACCATAATGGCGATCTGCTCCAGGCTGCCCAGGCAGACCATGGCGCGGTGGTCGAACTTGCTGCCGTCGGTGGCCAGGATCACCTGCTCGGCACGCGCCATGGCGGTGCGCACCAGCTGCACCTCGTGGTAGTCGTCATCCATGAGGATGCCTTGCTCGTCGATACCGCTGACTGCGATGACCGCGTAGTCGAAGCGGAAATTGCGCACGAAAGCCACAGCGTCGTCGCCGTACAGGCTGCCGTCGGCCGTGCGCACGAAGCCCCCGGGTATGGCTACGGCGAACTGGGCGTTGTCGGTGAGGATGTTGGCGACGCGGATGTTGTAGGTCACCACACGCAAGTCCATGCGTCGGGTCAGGCCCGTTGCGATGGTTTCGGCGGTCGTGCCGGCATCGAGAAACACCGACGAGCCATTGGGTATCAGCGCCGTCACTCTATCGGCGATACGCTGCTTGCCCTCCACCCGGCGCACCGCGCGCTCGCGATAATCGGCGCGGTCGACGTTCACCGGCAGCCCGGCACCGCCGTGGTAGCGGCTGAGCTGGCCGCCGGCGGCCAGCGCATCGATATCGCGACGGATGGTCTGGGTGGTGACCTGGAGCTTGGCCGCCAGTTCGTCCACCGTCGCAAAGCCGCGCAGCTCGACCTCATCGAGAATGGTCTGCTGGCGGGCTTTCATCTGGGTTCGACGCACGTGACGGCTTCCTGGTCGGTGGAGCCCAAGTCTACCCAGAGTGTAGGTCAATGTTGCAAGAATGTTGGAATAACAACATTTCGTGCGCGCCGCAGCTCACGCCATACCGCATTCACGCCGGATCAAGGCTTTGTACAGCTCACGCAGACGATGGAACACCGGTCCGGGCCGGCCCTCACCAATGCGGCGCCCGTCGATGGACACCACCGGCGTCTGGGCGCCGAAAGTGCCGGTGACGAACGCCTCATCGGCGCCGTACGTGTCGACCAGGGAGTAGTTGCGCTCGAACACCGGAATACCGTTGGCACGGCACAACTCGATGACCTTGCGGCGGGTGATGCCGTTCATGCAGTGATCGCCGCTGGAGGTCCACACCTCACCCTTGCGCACGATGAAGAAGTTCACCGAGTTGCAGGTGTTCACGAAGCCGTTGGGATCGAGCATCAACGCCTCGTCCGCCCCGGCCTTTAGCGCCTGGATCAGCGCCAGAATGCAGTTGAGCTTGCTGTGCGAGTTGAGCTTCGGGTCCTGCGTGTCGGGCATACCGCGGTGCACATGCACCGTAAACAGGCTCAGGCCCTTGGCGATGGTCGTCTCGCTGGCCTCTTTGTACTCCGGGATGATGACAATGGTCGGGCCATCCTTGCTCAGCCGCGGATCCTGAAACGGCGTGCGTTTGGGCCCGCGCGTGACCATCAGCCGCAGGTGCACCCCATCGTGCATGCCATTGGCGTCGATGGTGGCCTGCAACGCAGCCAGCATCTGCGCGGGGGTCTTGCCGATGTCCAGGTCGATGGCCTTGGCCGCCTCGAACAGCCGCTCCAAGTGCTCGTCGACGAAGGCGAAGCGGCCGTTATACAGACGCAAGCCCTCCCAGACACCATCGCCGAGCATGAAGCCCGAGTCGTACACCGACACCTTGGCCTCCGCGCGCGGGACGATCTCGCCGTTGACGTAGATCTTGATGTGCGCGTTGCGTGGATCGTCCGGACTGTCGTGGGTGGTGACCTGGTGCTCGATCATGAAAGGGCCCGCCGTTGTCGTGGCGGGACAGTGTACATGGGCGGCGTAGGCTCGGCCGCAGGTTCGCAGCCGTGGCTGCGCAAGGCGGGAGTGCGGGTCGGACCCGTTGAAAACGGTCGTGAATTACTATGGCTGATGGTCTGTCCCGGACGTTGTGAAGAAGGAATGCCTATGAAAATCGCGGTAATGGGGGCGGGGGCGGTCGGCTGTTACTACGGGGCAACACTCGCGCTCGCCGGTCATCAGGTTGTGCTCGTGGGGCGGACGTCCTTTGTCGAGGCGGTCTCGCAAAATGGTTTGATCCTGGAGAAGAACGGAAAACGCTTGATCGCACAGGTGGCGGCCAGCTGCGATCCTTCTGTGATCGCGGGCGCCGAGATGGTGATGGTCTGTGTGAAATCCGGCGATACGGAACAGGCCGGGCGGGAGATTGCGCCTTATCTTGATCCGGCATGCCTCGTGCTCAGCCTGCAAAATGGGGTCTCCAACGCCGAAACGCTCGCGGACATCGTCGAACGGCCGGTGATGCCCGTGGTGGTCTACGTGGCCAGCCGCATGGTCGGCCCTGGCGTCGTGCGCCACGAGGGCCGCGGTGATCTCGAGCTGTCCGGGCAAGGGGGGAACGATGTTGCAGCCATCCTCAATGCCGCTGGCATTCAAACCAAGGCGTCCAACGATGTCATGCAGTCCCTCTGGGCCAAGCTGGTGATCAACTGTGCCATCAATCCGCTCTCGGCGATCACCCGCTTGCCCTATGGGAAACTGGTGGCGCAAGAAGGCGTCCCTCAACTGATGAACGATATCGCCCACGAGGCCCTTAGCGTCGCTAAAGCCGAAGGCATCGCTGTGCCGGACGGCGTATTTGAGACCATTCGAACGATTCTGGTGTCCATGCCCGGTCAGTACTCCTCTACTGCACAGGACCTCATGAGCGGCAAGCCGACTGAGATCGACTTTCTCAATGGAGAAATCGTGAAACGGGCAGCGAAGCATGGCATAGCCGTTCCCATTAATCGCACCTTGACGTTGCTCGTCAAGAGCGCGGAACGCGTCCACACAGATAGTCCTTCAGCAGGAGGGTTGAACGATGAACCTACAGCACATCGCCGCCTTTTCGAGTGACCAGGATGGTGGCAATCCGGCGGGCGTCGTCATTTGCGACGGCCTGCCGGGCACGGATCGGATGCAGGCACTGGCGGCAGAGGTCGGCTATTCCGAAACGGTGTTTGCTGCACCCGATGCGCACGGGTGGCGGGTCCGGTATTTTGCCCCCGAGGTCGAGGTTGATTTTTGCGGTCACGCCACGATCGCACTCGGCGCCGCTCTGGCGCGGCACATGGGGCCGGGGCTGTTTGCGCTCACGCTCAATCATGCGCATATCACCGTCGAGGGCCACCTGTCCGATACCGAATGGGGAGCGTCCTTCCAGTCTCCGCCGACACGAAGCGGCCCGGTGGAGCCTGCTGTTCTCGATGAAGCGCTGCAGCTTTTCGGTTTGACCCCAGCCGACCTCGATACACGGATACCACCTGCGGTCGCCCATGGGGGCGGTGATCATCTGGTGCTGGCACTAAAGGACCGCAGGACGCTGGGTCAGATGCGGTATGGCCTTGAGGAGGGCCATGCCCTGGCCTCGCGGGAGGGGTTCATCACCTTCAGCCTGGTGTACGCCGAGACCGCCCAAGTGTTCCATGCGCGCAATCCGTTCCCGCTCGGTGGCGTCTACGAAGATCCCGCGACTGGGGCGGCAGCGGCCGCACTGGCCGGATACCTGCGTGACCTCGGCTGGTCCCATGGAGGCTCTATCGTCATCCGTCAGGGCGAGGACATGGGTGTTCCCTGCCGCTTGCAAGCCGAAATCACGTCCGAGCATGGCGCAAGCATTCGGGTGTCCGGGGCCGCGCGATTTATCCGTCGGCCGTGAGTTTCGGAACATTGGGAAATAACATTGACTGGAATGGTCAGCGGCCGCCCCGATTTCCTTGATCACGCCCAGGTAATCAACGGCTGTTCGGACTTGTTGATCAACGTGCCCGGCTTGTCTCGAGCTCACCGCGGTGGCTGCCGAGAGCACGTGGCGGGGAGATCATGGGCCACACTATATCCTGCGAACTTGCAGAGTGGGTGTCGCAGGCCCCGGGGCTGGAGTCTGAATAGGCGAGGGATCAGCAGTGCATCTTGACTTCAAGCGATTGACCGATATCGACTGTTCGGCAATCGTCGAGCTGAACACCCATCCGCTTGTGCGGCGCCATATGCCGCTGTCCGGTGATCGATTCGACGAGGCGGCCTGCCGACAATGGGTGGGACAAGGAGCACCAGTGGGCGACGTATGGTTATGGCCCGTGGGCCTTTGTGATCGACGGCCGGTTTGCCGGTTGGGGTGGTTTTCAGTATGAGAATGGCGATGCTGACCTGGGGCTGGTCCTGCATCCAGATTTCTGGGATAAGGCGAGAATCATCTACAGTGAGTTGATTAAGCGCGCCTTCGGTGAGATGGGGTTCGAGTCCGTCACTATTCTTTTACCACCCACGCGGACAAGGGTGAAAGCCGTTCTGAGGCTGGGGTTCCAATTGGACGGTGATGTGGAGATCCAGGGGCGACGGTTTATCCGGTACAGACTCCACGCCCGGCATGTAGATATTGCACGGATGCCTCTGGCATAGCCTCATGCGCCGTTGTGCGGCGCGCGCGCCATCCGGAGCGAGCTGTGTTCGA
>CBFGWV010000351.1:0-4616 GCA_965652545.1 uncultured Candidatus Competibacteraceae bacterium
GCGTTTTCGGTCAGCAGCTGCACCGCGGCGAACTGCGATGCACCGGCGATCACCAGTGCCGTCATCGACATGGTCTGGATGATATCCATGCCCGCTTCGGTCGCGACCACGCCAAAGAGCAGGCCGAACGGGGCGACAACGATCAGGAACGGTGCGCCGCCGCGCACCCCTTGCCAATAGGCGGCTCGAGTTCTGGACATCCGGTCATCTCAGTGGCGATGCAAGCCCGGGGGTGTCCCGGGAAGGGCGTAGCATACGCCGCCGCACTGGGGCGTCGCGCGTGGAAATTGGGGGTCAATCGCGACGCCCAGGATTCAAACGCCGGCTCAAACGGTTCGCGTCGGGATCACCCACTCACAACCGGGCCAGTTCGACGGCGGTGTCGTTGTAGGTCGCTCCGCCGATGAGATCGGCTTTGGCGTCGGCGTCGATCAAGGCGTTGACCGTTTGCCCGGTTGGGCTGCTGCGCCGCCATGCGCCTTTAGGCGAATACACCACGCCACGGCGTGTCGAATCGCTGACCACCGCGCGCAGATGGACCTCGCCGCGTGCGTTCCAGATCCGCACCGTATCGCCGTCGGCGATACCACGCTCGGCCGCATCCTGCGGATGGATCTCCAGCGGTTCCGGGCCGTCGCCGGCCGGGTGGCTACCGAAGGTGGCATTGGTGCGGTCAAAAGCCGAAGGCGATATCAAGGTCAACCGGCTGTCGGCCGCGACCGGTCGATACCGGGGCAGGCCGCAGCCGAAGCGCTGTTCGAGGTTGGCCGAGTACAGCTCGATACGCCCGCTGGGCGTAGCCGGCACGACATTGCGGCACATCTGCGGGATATCGCCGTCGCTGGCGGTCATGGCCAGTGCTTCGCCATCGCCCAGGGTGCTGGGGCGGCGTCCGCCCAAACCGTCGGCAGCGAAGGCTTCGTCCATCAGTTCGGCGTCGCTGGCCTGGAAGATTGGCTCGTCGAAGCCGAAGCGCGCGGCCAGGCGGCGGAAGATTTCCGTGTTGGGCAAGGCCTCGCCGACCGGCGGTATGACAGCGGAGGCCTTTTGCAGGTAACCCTGGCCATAGGCGGCGAAGATGTCGTCGTGCTCGAAGTGGCTGCACGCCGGCAGGATGACGTCGCAGTAGGCCATGCTGTCGGTCATCACCACATCGCAGCCCACAGTGAACACATCCGGCTGCGAGAGGGCGGCGATCATGCGGTTCTGGTCCGGATGGGTGCAGACCGGGTTGTGGTTGTAGATGAATACCGCACGAATGGGCGGTGCCAGGGTGTCGTCGAGCAGGTGGCGGGCGACATCCACGATATTGAACACCCGCGTGCCCTCAGGCACGAGGTCCGGCCGTTGCAGGCGGCCCGTCGTCTTGGGGAAGGCCGAGCCGTGTCCGCCGATGACCCCGGCACCCGGGCGGCCCATCTGGCCGGTCAACACCTGCAAGGCCATGGCCGCACGCAGCGAGGCGCCGCCGCTGGCGCCGCGCTCCATGCCCACCCCGACGGTGGTGGACACGTTGGCAGCCGCGGCATACAGGTCGACGAAACGCTGGATGTCGGCGGGCGCCAGGCCGCAGACCTGGGCCGCGTCGTCCAGGGTGTACTGCCGGGCTGCCTCCAGGTAGGCCTCGGTGCCCAGCGCCCAACGCTCGAGAAAGGCCCGGTCCAACTGGCCGATGCGGTCGAGCTCGGCGGCCACGGCCAAGGCCAGGACCACGTCGGTGCCTGGGCGGGGTTGCAGGAACAGGTCCGCCTGGGCGGCCACTTTGATGCGCTTGGGGTCGATCACCACCAGCTTGCCGCCCCGCGCCCGCGCGGTCTTGATGATGCGGGCGAAGTGCAGGTTGGAGGTGGTGATGTTGGTGCCCCAGACGATGATGAGGTCCGAGGCGGCCGCGGCCTCCGGCATCATGCCGGGCGCCGCGCCGAACAAGCTGGTGTAGGCCGCGCTGCGCACGCCGCCGCATAACGGGGCGCGATCGAGCTGGCTGGCGCCGAGGCGGTGGAAGAAGCGCCGGTCCATGGAGCCCATGGCCAGTTGCCCGTGCGGGCCGGCGTAGTTCAGCGGCAGAACGGCCTGCGGGCCGTGTTCGGCGATGGCTGCCGCGAGGCCATCGTGGACACGGTCCAAGGCCTCGTCCCAACTGATCGGCACGAACCGGTCGCCACCGCGCGGCCCCACCCGCAGCAGCGGAGTTGTGAGCCGGCGTGGGCCGTGGACGAAGTCCGGGTAGTATTTCGCCACTTTCTTGCAGATCACCCCCTCGGTGAAGGGGTTGGCGTGCGACCCTTTGACCGACTGTATGCGGCCATCGGCAACACTGACCGACAGGCTGCACGTGTCCGGACAGTCCAGGGGACAGACGCTGGGCTTGGTCTCGACCGTGGCTTGGCGGTTCATGGCGATGTCCTTGAGCGTGCGGAGTAATGATGGATGCTGATGGCCACGCTATCGACACATTGGCCTGTAGAACAGCGCCAATCCGGCGTGGGTGCAAGGGTCCAATTCGTGTTGTAGTGCACGAATATTGCCTGTGAGTTATCCCGATGGATAACGCTACGCGGAGATGAATCGATGGATACGCAAATCCGGCGGATCGCCCTGATCGCCCACGATGCCAAGAAACCCACCTTGGCGGAGTGGGCCTACAGAAACCGCCAGGCGCTGGCCAGCCGAACCTTGTATGCCACCGGCACCACGGCGCGCACCATTGGGGTGCGTTGCCCCGATTTGAACATCACGGCGCTCAAGAGCGGGCCGTTGGGTGGCGATCAGCAGGTGGGCGCGTTGATCGCCACCGAGGCGCTGGACATGTTGATCTTTTTTGCCGATCCGATGACGCCGATGCCCCACGATGTGGATGTGAAGGCGCTGACCCGGCTGTCGACGGTGTACAACATCCCCATGGCGTGCAACGAGGCGACAGCGGACTTCATCATCGCCAGTCCCTTGTTCGCGGCGGGGTACCGGCGCACGATCGACGACCACTCGGGGTATACCGGTCGTACGGTGTAGGCACTCCGTCCTGTCGGGGTCCTCGCCCGGGCTCCGCCGTTCTCGATCGGGCAGGCCGTTGTCCGACGCGCTGTGAATACCTCCCTGTACGCTCGACGGCAGCATCCATGCTGCCGACGGTCGGACAACGGCCTGCCCGATCGAGAACGGCTAGCGTCGGTGGTTCAATGATGTGTTGGGTATCGATCGGAACCGCTTGTGCGCGGCCACGGTTCGCGCGACTATCAACCGGGATCCGGGGGTGGTCGTTGCTGCCTGGGGTGCAATATGTCCGGAAACTTATCAAACACCGGGCCAGAATCATCCGTTCCTGTAATAATTGGCTTATGAGCGAAGAACAGCAGATTTCCCCTCAGCGCCGCCTGCAAGAGCTGCGGGCGATTCCTGACCGACAGCGGACCGAGGCCCAGTGGGACGAGCTCATCGAGCTCGAGATCATGCTGGCACCGGAGAACCGCGTCACGCCGGTACAACAGGACCCCAATGGGCGGCCTTCCGGCGGGCCGGGTGGCCAGGGCGGCCCGCGCCCGGCCAAGAACCGTACCGGCCGCGGGCCACGCAAGCCGACGTCCAAGCGTCCGCCTCGGCGTCCCTCCGGGCCACCGAATCCGTCCTCGTCCTCCTGACCGGCGCGGTCGTTTCGACCGCGTCCCTCATACCGTCAATGCCTCCCGCCCGTGCATGAACTCCGCCAGCACCGCACCGGTGTGGGAGTGTTCGGCAAGGGCGATGACCGCTTCCGGCGGTCCTTGCACGACGATCTCGCCACCGCCGTCGCCACCCTCTGGTCCCAGGTCGACGATCCAGTCGGCCTCGGCGATCAAGTCGAGGTTGTGCTCGATCAGCACCACGGTGTTGCCGGCATCCACCAGCCGGTGAAGCACACGGATGAGCTTTTCCACATCGGCCATGTGCAGGCCGACGGTGGGTTCGTCCAGCACGTACAAGGTCTGCCCCTTGTTGGCGCCGCGACGGGGCGGGGCGTTGGCGTCGGTGCGCACTTTGGACAGCTCGGTGACCAACTTGATGCGCTGCGCCTCGCCACCCGATAGCGTCGGGCTGGGTTGGCCCAGGGTGAGATAGCCCAGCCCGACGTCCTGCAAGAGCTTCAGTGCATGGTGAATGGACGGGTGCGCGGTGAAGAACTCTACCGCCTCGTCCACGCTCATGGCGAGCACGTCGGCAACCGACTGGCCACGCCACGACAGGCCGGCGGTCTCGCGGTTGAAGCGACGTCCGCCGCAGGCTTCGCAGGGCAGTTTCACATCGGGGAGGAAGTTCATCTCCACTCGCACCATGCCCTGGCCTTCGCACACCTCGCAGCGCCCGCCCTTGGTGTTGAATGAGAACCGCCCGGGTTCCCAGCCACGGATGCGTGCATCCTGGGTCTCGGCGAAGCGTTTGCGGATGGCATCCCAGAAACCCACATACGTCGCCGGGCAGGAGCGCGGGGTCTTGCCGATCGGCGTCTGGTCGACTTCGAGTACGCGGCCGACCTGTTCCCAGCCACGCAGGGCGAGGCAGCCGGTCAACGGCGGCCGCTCGCTGCCGCGCTTGAGGTTCACCTGGGTGTAGAGGTTGGTCAGCAGCACGTCGCGGGCGAG
>CBFGWV010000352.1:0-4610 GCA_965652545.1 uncultured Candidatus Competibacteraceae bacterium
CGCACCCATGACTGAGCCCTTGTCCCTGCATGTGCTGGGCGCGTTCCAGGTCGTGCGCGACGGATCGCCCGTGGACCTGCCGCCCTCGCGCAAAACCCGCGCGCTGCTGGCCTATCTTGCCCTGAATCCGCGTCCGCAGCGGCGCGAACGCCTGTGCGAGGTGTTCTGGGAAATCCCCGACGATCCGCGCGGCGCCTTGCGTTGGAGCCTGTCCAAGATTCGCCAGATCCTGGGCGAGGCGCATGCCGCCCGCTTGCAGGCGGACCGGCACACCGTGGCGCTGGACACCCGCGGCCTGGATATCGATGCCGCCGCTGTCAGCCATGTGCTTGCGGCGGACCTGGACCGGCAGACCGTCGATGCCCTGGAGACCCTGGCCGATCGCTTCCGCGGCGCGTTTCTCGAGGACCTGGAGCTTGCCCGCTGCCCGGCCTTCGAGGCCTGGCGCACCGGCCAGACGCGCGAGCTGGAGTTGGCACGCATCGCCTTGCTGCGCCACCTCGTGGCCCGGCTCAAGCACGACCCGCAACGCGCCCTGCGCCATGCCCGCGTGCTGCGCAGCCTGGTGGGGGAGGCGGCCGATGTGAATGCGCAACTCGATGCGCTCGACCAGGCTGCCCGCGAGGTCGTGCTCGGCACCCCGCCGCCGCCCGCGGAACCCGCACCGGTGGAGACCGCGCCAGCCCGGGCGGGTGGCCAGCAACTGCGCTTTTGCACCACCGCCGACGGCACCTCCATCGCCTACGCCACTCTGGGCAGCGGGCCGCCGCTGCTGCGCGCGGCGCACTGGATGTCGCACCTGGAATACGACCTGGAAAGCCCGGTGTGGCGACACTGGATCGAGGGCCTGTCCGCCGGCAATACCTTGATCCGCTACGACGAGCGGCTCAACGGCTTGTCCGACCAGAGCGCCGACAACGTAAGCTTCGAGGCCATGCTGGCTGACCTTGAGGCGGTGGTGGAGGCCAGCGGCCAGCGTCGCTTCGTGCTGTTAGGGGTGTCGCAAAGCTGCGCGGTGTCGGTGGCCTATGCCGTGCGCCACCCCGAGCGCGTCGCCGGGATGATCCTCTACGGCGGTTATGCCCGTGGCTGGCGCAAGCGCGCCGATGCGATGGAGATCGCCCAGCGCGAGGCCATGGCCACCTTGATGCGGGTCGGTTGGGGGCAGAACAACCCCGTGTTCCGCCAGTTGTTCACCTCATTGTTTCTGCCCGAGGCCAGCGCCGAGCAGATCGGCTGGTTCAACGACTTGCAGCGGCGCACCGTCACCCCGGAGAACGCCTGCCGCCTGCAGGAGGTCTTCGGCCATATCGATGTCAGCGACCTGCTGCCGCAGGTGCGCGTGCCCACGCTGGTGATTCACGCCCGCGGCGATCTGGTGGCGCCGTTCGAGGCCGGGCGCGGCCTTGCGGCTGCCATACCGGGCGCCCGCTTCGTCGCCCTGGACAGCAACAACCACATTCTGCTGGCGCAAGAGCCGGCCTTCGGGCGTTTTCTGGACGAGGTGCGCGGCTTCACCGCCGAGGTGCTCGGCACGCCGGCGTCCGTATCGATGCCCAGGGCAGTGCGGCGCCCGGTGACCGCGCTGCATGTGGACTTGGTCAGTCCGTTGCAAAGCCTGGAGTTCTACGACCCGGAGGCCGCCGTCGGCCTGCTGGACCCGGTGCGCCAACAGGTGCGCCAGAGCATCGAGGCCCACGGCGGCTGTGTCCTCGCCAACCGGGACGGGACGGTGAGCGCGGTGTTCGGCGCCCGCCTGGCCTCGGAGAACCACGCGCTGCCGGCCTGCCGTGCGGCCTTGGCCATCCGCGACAGCGTGGGTGCGCAGCGCAGCGCGCCGGTGCGTGCCCGCATCGCCCTGGACAGCGGCGAGGCCCTGGTCCGCCTCGGTGCCGACGGTGACACGGTGGCGGATGTGGCCGGTGGGCCGGTGCGCGGGGCGCAGCGTCTGGCCGAATCGCTGCGCCGCGACCGGGTGGCGGCCACTCCGGCATACTGCGCCGCTGCCGGCGGGCATGTGGCCGTCGTGCCCCTGGGGCGTGACGAGTACACCACAGCGGTGCGCCATACCAAGGTGTTCGAGGTCACCGGCGAGAACACGGCGATTTCGCGCTGGCACCTGCGGATCGACCAGGGACTGACCCGGCTCATCGGGCGCCAGGACGAGCTTGCGTGTCTGGCGCAGGCGCTGACGGCGGCGCGTGGCGGCGCCGGTCGCGTCGTCTGCGTCGTTGCCGACCCGGGTTACGGCAAGTCGCGCCTCACCCATGAGTTTCTCGGCTCCGAAGCCTGTGCCGGGTGCACGCTGGTGGAGGCCGGCGCGCTGGAGTTCGACGTCCATGCCAGCCTCGCCCTGGTCAAGCGCCTGCTGCAGTCGCTGCTGACCTTGGGCGAGGTTGAATCAGCCGGTGGGCGGGTGCAGCGGCGGCTGACCGAACTGGGGATGGCCGAGATGCATATGGCCCCGGTGTTTGCGGTGCTCGGCCTGCCGATCGATGATGCCGACTGGTCGATTGCCAGCCCCATGGACCGCAGCCGGCGGGTGCGCAATGCGGTGGCGGCGCTGGTGGCTGCGGCGGCGGCCGTGCGCCCGCTGGTGCTGCTGATCGAGGACTTGCACTGGATGGATCGCGCCAGCGAGGCGGTCATCGAGCACCTGGCCGGCCAGGTTGCGGGGTTGCCGGTGCTGCTGCTGGCCACCACCCGGCCGGCCTACCGTGCCGCCTGGTGCATGCCGCCGCGCTGTACGCGCTTGGACTTGCCGGCCCTGGGCAGTACGGACAGCGATGCCTTCGTGCACAGCGTGTTGGGTGACGATGCCGCGCTTGCCGAGTTGAAGCAGCACCTGGTGGTGCGCATGGCCGGTGTGCCTTTGTATATCGAAGAAACCGTCCGCGCCCTGGCCCAGGACGGTTACCTGCGCGGTGCCCCCGGTGCCTACACCCTGGGCCGGGCCGCCGGCGAGATCGGCATCGCAGGCTCGGTCCAGGCGGTGATTGCTGCGCGTATCGACCGCTTGCCGGACACTGAGCGGCTGGTGGTCGAGACGGCCGCGGTGATCGGCGCGCACGTACCCGAGCGCTTGCTCGCCACCTTGTGCGGCCTCGGTGCCGAGGCCCTGGAGCGTGTGCTGCACAGTTTGCAGGAGGCGCAGTTGCTGCTGGAGCACCAGCGCTATCCCGAGCGGGTGCTGGCCTTCAAGCATGCGCTGATCCACGAGGCGGTGTACGCGGCCATGCCGCGTGAGCAGCGCCGTGAGGTCCATGCGCAGGTGTTGTCTGCACTGACCTTCGGCGCCGAGGGCAGCACGGTGGCGGTGGAGCGCTTGGCCGAGCACGCCTGGCGCGGTGGATTGTGGGAGTCGGCCGCGGGGTTTATGGTGCAGGCGGCGGATAAGGCCGCCGATGCGTCCTCGTTTGCCGAGGCGGCGCGTTTTCTGGAGCAGGCTGTGGAGGCCAACCAGCGCCTGCCCGAGACGCCGCATACCCTGGCTCGCGGTATCGATATCCGCAGCCGCATGCGCGCGGCCTATGAGGCGACACAGGTGTCCGAGCGCATCCTGCCGCGGCTGCTAGAGGCGCAGACCCTGGCCGAACGCCTGGGTGACGTCGGCCGTCAATGCCAGGTGCGCTTGAACCTCAGTTACCTGCACAGCATCCATGGGCGGCTGGACGAGGCGGTGTACGAGGCCGACCAGCTCAAGGCCCTGGCCAGCGGGGCCGGCGAGGGCTGGTACGCCAAGGAGGCCGATCTGGCCGCCGCCCAGGCGTTGTTGCAGAAGGCCTGGGCCGGGCCGGCGCTGGAGCGTCTGCGGCCGCATCAGGCTTGGTATCTGGGCGCGGCGCGCTATGAGCGCCTGGGGCTGCTGTGTACGCGGGCGGTGTTTTACTTTGGCCATGTGGCGCAGGCTCACAGTCTGCTCGGGGATATGGCGGCGGCGAAGACGGCCCTGGATCGTGCCCGCCAGGTGGCCGCGGAGGTGCGTCGCTCGGTCGATCGTCATGCGGCGGCGTATTTCGAGAGCCTGGTGCGGTTGGTCGGCGGTGCGGGGGATGAGGATATCCGCCGTCTGGAGGCGATGGTGGCCGAGTGCGGTGACGGGCCGCCGTCCCCGTTCTTGCCGTGGGTGCAGGCGACGCTGGGGCATACCTATCTTTTGGCCGGGCGCTTGGCGGAGGCCGGCCCGTTGTTGGCGCTGGCCGAGTCCGCGGCCCGGGCCGCGGATATGCCGCAGTTCGTCAACTATGCGCAGACGCTGGCGGCGTGTGCCGGTGCGTTGGCCGATGGCCGTCCCGATGTTGCGGTCATGGCCCAGGCGCGGGCGTTCGGCGATCCGTGGCTGGGTGGGCTGGTGTTGCGCACCATGGCCGGTGTCAGCCCGGCGGACACCGCGATGGGGTTGTTCGATGAGGCGATCGGCTTGGCGCAGGCGAATGGCTTCGCGCCGGATGCGGCCGAGGCGGTGTTCGCGCGTGGTTGCTACCGTCTGGCGATCGACACGGAGGCCGCGGCCGGTGACCTCGAAGCGGCCCTGGGACAGTTTCGGGCCTTGGGGTTGGACCGACGCGCCGAGGCCGTGGAGGCGGTGTTGGCGGTGATGTAGATCGTGA
>CBFGWV010000353.1:0-4582 GCA_965652545.1 uncultured Candidatus Competibacteraceae bacterium
CGGCGTTCGATGAGAATCCGCTCTTCCTGCTCGCTCGCCGTGGCCTTGCGTGGCCCGTCGCAACAACCCTCAGATGAAGATCCGCCTTCCCGCTGTCCTCAAAGACCGGATCGTCGATGCCGCGAGCACCAATGGCCGGACGATGAACGCGGAGATCGTGCTGCTGCTTGAGCAGAGTTTTCCCGGGGGCGATGTGCGCAGCGTCATGACGACTATCGAGCAGCGTCTTACAGCCTTGGAGCGAACCCACACCACGCTAGTGACCATGCCTGTGATGGGCGTCGGGAAAGTGTGGATGCGTATGCGTCACAGGATCATGCCTGTGGCGGTGACGGTGTTTGTTTCCGAGGTCGACCGGCGCATTGTGGACATGCTGATGATGCTCGTCATGGACATGCTCGTGCTCATGCACCACGGCGTCATGGGTGTGCTCGTGCTCATGTCGCTCGGTGAGGTGCAGCCAAACCCCTACCCCCATCAGGGCACCGGCCAGCAGCAACGGCATAGTCACCGGTTCACCCATCCATACCGCGATCAATGCGCCAAGAAACGGCGCCACCGAATAATAGGCGCCGGTGCGCGCCGTGCCGAGATGGCGCAGGCCGACCACGAACAACGCGAGACTCACGCCATAGGCGAGCAGTCCGAGCAGCATCGCACCGACGATGTTCGGCCACGGCGGAAGATCCGCACCCAACGCGAATGCCAACACGAGGTTGATCGAGCCGGCGACCAAACCCTTTACCGAGGCGACCCAGGTGGCGTCGGACAGCGACACCTTACGCGTGAGGTTGTTGTCGATGCCCCAGGCCAGACAGGCCCCCAGCACGGCCAATGCCGGCCAAGCACCGGAAAAACGCGCTTCGCCGGGCCAACTGAGGATGAGCGCACCGGCCACAATGACCGCCATACCCGCCGCGATGCGGCGATCAACGTTCTCTTTGAAGGCGAACCAAGCCAGCAGCGCGGTGAACACCCCTTCGGCGTTGAGCAGGAGCGACGCGCCGGAGGCCGGCATGCTGGTGAGCCCCAGCATGAGAAGAACCGGGCCGACGACGCCACCGGCAATGATGGCACCGGCAAACCACGGCAGCTCATCGCGCGGCAATACCACTGCCGGCGACCGGACGATTCGACGGTAGAGCGTAAGCCCGACGCCGGAGCCGAGATAAAGCAAACCGGCCAATAACCAGGGGCTGACTGTGCTCAACAGCAACTTCGCCAACGGTGTCCCAGCACCGAACAGCAGCGCGGCGCACAGCGCCGCGGCGACACCGGGTTGCCGTAGACCTTCACGCCAATTCATACGTACCGTCCTCCGCCAGTCGTCGCATCACTTGGACGCAACATGCCGAGCGTGTGCGGAAGCTGAGCCCTGATGGTACAGAGCAGGAAACGGACAGGTCGATGATCGGGATCAACCTGAACGCGCGGTCGGCGGCCGCGCCGCTTTTTGCCCTGATCAGCCAACGTTGCGAACGAGACCTGGTTCGCACCCTCTGCGCCGTACTTTCTACCCCGCTGGTATGCTACATCCCGCCCCCGGGGAGCTGTGCAGAGTTTCCTTAAGACGTCGCTTGACCACGTTAGTACGGATGGTTCATCTGGTTTCTACCGTTTGGGCGACGGCCTACATTCGATAAGCCGTATTTTGCGTTGGGACTAATTTCAGGGTCGTTTTTATGCGAATAGCACGTTTCGCGTTGGTCTTCATGCTCCTCTCGACGGCTGGGTATGCCCAGGTACACAAGTGCACCGTTGATGGCAGGACGGTCTATCAGCAGGAACCGTGTGCAGGAGCCGTGCAAATCGACTCGGCACACAACATGTCTCCACCTCCCCCCGGCGACACAGATACGGCAACAACCTCCCCGCCGCTCCTTTGGCCAGGCGTGGAATTCGGCATGACGCGCGCTCAGGTGCTCCGCCTCGTTCCCGGATCAAGCGAACATCGGGACAGTGTGAAGCTCGAAGGCTTTCGCTACGCAGAGAAGCTCTTCAACGTTCAATTTGGGTTCGAATCGGATCGCTTGATTCAAGTACACCTCAGTGATGCGGTGTCCATGGAACTCAATGAGATAACCCATAAGGCGTTCGATAGGCTTGTCGCCACGGTGAGCCAGACCTACGGTCAGCCGGTGGCGCATAGCGTCGAAAATCGTACTTCAGGGCTGTATGGGCACGCGCTATGGCGCAGAGGTCTTTCGAAGATCACGATGGACATCACCCCGAGCACACAGCATCACTCGACAATTCTTTTCAACTTTTTCGTCGAAAACGCCCGCCTGACACCATAAGCCTGGCAGGCGGGTCCTGCCCTTGGTTTTTGGCTGCCCGATCAATCAAGGCAGTTCCTCAGGCTGATGAGAAGGCGCATCGTCTGTCTTTTGTCGGCCATGACCGGCTCTGTTAGGGATGTATTTAGAGAAGCTTGGGACGCACTCAGTCACGCTCATCCAGCGCCAACCGAACGGCTCGCGCCACAGGCGCGTTTGCTGCCCCGGCCTCCGCCATCCACGGCTCCCTGCGCGGCAGCAACGGCGGCTGGGCCAGGAAGCGCGGCTCGGCTCCCCGGTGCATCTGAGCGGAGTGCACCAGAAACGGATGGCACAAGTACACAGTGCCTGCCTCGCCAGTCGCCAAAGCCTCGCCACAATGGCTGGTGTGGGAGAAATGCGGAATCAGCTCGCGCAGCGTCAGCCCGGCTTCGCCGGCTGGCGCCAGGGCGCGGGCAATGTGTCGATGGGACCCCACGCGGATACGGGTTGGTGCGTCGGTCTCGCCGACGTCGGAGAACAGAAACAGCATCAACAAGGTGCGCCCACGCGAGTGGACGTTGGCGCGCCAATCCAGAAAATCGGGTTTGTCGTAGTCGAAGCTGGCATCGACGTGCCAGCCGATGTCGCCCGGGTCGTCGGGTGAGGGAAAGCGGATCGGCAGCGCCCCCATTCCCAGGCACAGTGACCAGACACCGGGCCCGACGAGTTGGTCGAAGGCGGCGTGCAGCCGGGGCGTGTTCGCTGCCGCGCTGACGGGCCGTTGCTCATAGGCCTGCAAGCGAATCACGGGGCGTGTCCATGTGGTGGGATCCTCCGGCATGCACCCTTGCGCGCGCAGTCCTGACCACAATGCGGCGCGCGCTTCATCGGCCAGGGTCCGTGGGAACGCGTTCTCCACCTTTACGAAGCCGTTTTTCACGAACTGCTGCAGTTGGACATCACTCAATGAGCAAGACCTCACCCATCAGCCCCACAAACTCGATAGCGGCGCCGCAACCAGTCTGTCGCCAAAGGGCACGAGATCAGCGCTGTCATAAAGCACGACACCGCCGGCGAATTTATCCTTGCAGGCTTCTGCCAGCGTCCGTAGCCCGCCGAAGTCGCTGGACTTCACCGTGGCGGAGGCCTTCACCTCGATGCCTACGATCATGCCATCGTCGCGCTCCAGTACGATGTCCACTTCGTGCATCTGCTGATCACGGAAATGGTAAGGCGTCAGCCGCAGATTCGATGCGCTCATGAGCTTCAAGACTTCGGAGAACACGAAACTCTCAAGGAGTGCACCGAGCAAGCCGCGCTCGGCCTTCACGCGCTCGAAGCTCAGTCCACGCGCCGCCGCGAGAAGGCCGGAGTCCAGAAAATGCAATTTCGGCGTCTTGACGATCCGCTTCAACGTGTTGGTGTACCAAGGCTGCAATGTTGAAACGAGGAAGATCTGCTCAAGCAGCGCGACATAGCGCTGCCCCGTCTTGTGGCTGACATTGATACTGCCGCCGAGTTGGGAATAGTTGACAAGCTGCCCCGAATGCTCCGCCAGAAGCCGGACGAATTTCGGCAGCTCAGTCAGTTTCTCAATATTGGCGATATCTCTAAGATCGCGTGTCAGGACCGACGTCAGGTAGGCATGCGCCCAGTCCTGCCGCCGACGCTCGCTCTCGCGGCTTATCACCTCGGGATATCCACCAAGCAGGGCAAGCTCAATGAGTTCGTCGCCGATGATGGCCTTTCGGTCGTCTTGCAGCGTCCCTGCGAACAGGCGGTCCAGGAAGGATGGCGCTTTGCCGGCTATCTCGGCGCGGGCCAGCGGCAGCATCCGGATGGTTTCGACCCGGCCAGCCAAGCTGTCGGCGACGCGCGGCAAGGTGAGCACGTTGGCGGAGCCGGTCAGTAGAAAGCGGCCGGGACGGTAGTCCTCATCCACGGTTTTCTTGATCGCCAACAGTAGGTTGGGGACGCGTTGTATCTCGTCGATGATCGCCCTGTCCAAGCCGCGAATGAAACCCGTCGGATCAGCCTGTGCAGCCTCGAGGGCCGTCTGATCGTCAAGCGTGATATAGGTCCGGTCGGCGCCGCCCAGCTTCCGGACAAGCGTGGTTTTGCCGGCCCGGCGCGGCCCCACGATGAGGACCACCGGGGTATCTGAAAGGGCTTCCTCCACCCGGTGCTCCACGAATCGCCCGTACATACCGCTCCCGAACCCATGATAATTGGAACTTCGCAACATGATAATTGGAAGTCTACAGCATGTTAATTGGAAGTCTATGGGCCGGCGATTGGGAGCGTGTTAGCCGTGGAGCGTGCAG
>CBFGWV010000354.1:0-4574 GCA_965652545.1 uncultured Candidatus Competibacteraceae bacterium
CAAACCGGTGATCCCAGGGGGGCAGCCGCAGCTCAAAGGGCCGGTGCCCCGACGGGTGCCTACACTTCAGTTTCACGAACCCCGACAACCGAACAAAGCAGCCCCTATGCCCGATACCCCACCGTCCGTCCTCGAGCGTGAGCTCGATGTCATCCTGCAAACCTCGGTGGACAATTTCCTCGTGGCCGATGGCGCCGGCACGGTGCTGCGGGCCAATGCCAACTGTTATGCCATCTACGGCACCGAGCCGGGGGCGTTGCTGGGGCGGTCGGTGTTCGATCTGGAGCGCGAAGGGGTGTTCAGCCCCTCGGTGACGGCCATGGTGCTGAAGACCGGCAACAAGGCCCAGGTGATGCAGACCACCCGCACCGGCCGGCTGGTGCTGGCCACCGGGATCCCGGTGCTGGACGACGACGGACGGCTGGTGCGGGTGATCAGTTCCTCCTACGACCTGACCGAAATCGAGCTGCTGCGGGCGGAGTACAAAGACCTGCAAGCGCGCACGGTGGGCGTGGCGTCACCGCCGCTGCCCGACGGCGCCGCGGCGGCGCGGGGCCTGGACGACCTGGTCTATCGCAGCGAGGCCATGCGCGAGGTCGTCGCGTTGATTCTGCGCATCGCCCGCACCGACGTCTCGGTGCTGTTCCTGGGCGAGACCGGCGTGGGCAAGACCGAGCTGGCCCGCTTCCTGCACCTGAACAGCAGCCGCGCCGGCGGGCGTTTCGTGGCGCTCAATTGCAGCACCGTGCCCGAGCCCTTGTTCGAGGCGCAGCTGTTCGGCTACGAGGCCGGCGCCTTCACCGGCGCAGACCGCCAGGGCAAGACCGGGCTGATCGAGATGGCCGACAAGGGGACGCTGTTCCTGGATGAGATCGGCGAGCTGCCGCTGGCGGTACAGGCCAAGCTGCTCACCGTACTGGAGGACCGCCGTCTGCGCCGTGTGGGGGCGACCAGCGAGCGCAGCATCGACTTTCGCATCCTGGCCTCCAGCAACCGCAACCTCAAGGACCTGGTCGACCAGGGCGCCTTCCGCGCCGACTTGTATTACCGCCTGAGCGTCTTCCCCATCACCGTGCCGCCGCTGCGCCTGCGCGCGGCGGACATCGAGCCGCTGGCCAGCTTTCTGCTGCGCCGCCTCAACACCCAGTACGGCCAGAGCAAACGCCTGACCGCCGAGGCCCTGCGGCGGCTGCTCAACCACCCCTGGCCGGGGAACATCCGCGAGCTGAAAAACGTGCTCGAGCGCCTGTGGCTGAGCAGCCCGGGCGAGGACCTGGCCACGCCACCGGTCGGCGGGGAGGCATCGTCGGTCGCGACACAACCGGCCGCCGCCATGGCGGCACCGGCGGCCATCGACACGCTGCCGTTGAAAGACGCCCTGGCCCGGCTCGAACGGGATGTGCTGCTGGCCGTGCGCCAGCGCTGCAAGACCACCTACGAGATGGCCGACCGGCTGGGCATCAGCCAGCCCTCGGTGGTGCGCAAGCTCAAGCGGCACGGCATCGATTCGTAAATGAATCGGATTCAAACCTGAATCACTACGCTCGACACGGTTGATTCATATCTGAATCAACCTGCTGTAAGTCATTGATTTAAAATGCATCGAAAATTGGCATTCAGATTGCTGAGAACCCCTCTCAAGCGTCGCCGGACAGACGTTTCAAGACCATAAGACACGCAAGAGAGGAGACACACCATGGATGCTCTGGATGAGGCCGGCACCCGCGCCGGCCGACGCGGCCGCCTCCTGGCCGCCGCCATCGCCGCGCTGATCGCGCTGGCCACCGTGGGCGGCAGCGCCGTGGCGCAGTCGCTGGAGATCAGCCCACCGCAGGTGGTGCTGAGCGACACCCCGTTCGAGCTCACCGTCACCGACCCCGACGGCGCGCTCGCCGACGGCACCCCGGTCGTCGTCCAGTCCGGCGAGCACCGTGCCGAGGGCACGCTGAGCGACGGCAGCGCCACGGTCGAGCTGCCCGCGGTCGCCGCCGGTGGCCAGATCACCGCCAGCGCCGCCGGCAACAGCGCCACGGCCACGGCGAACGTCATCCCCGGGTGGGTATCGATCCTGCCGGCGGTGATCGCCATTCTGGTTGCGCTGACCTTCCGCCAGGTGATCCCGGCCTTGTTCCTGGGCATCTGGTTCGGCGCCATCGTCGCCTACGGCTTGTCGCTCAGCGGTATCTGGTACGGCCTGCTGGACACGGTCACCGACTACACGCTGACCGCACTCAACGACAGCGACCACCTGTCGGTGATCATCTTCTCGCTGCTCATCGGCGGCATGGTCGGGATCATCTCCAAGAACGGCGGCACGGCCGGCATCGTCCACGCCATCACCCGCGTCGCCCGCACCCCGCGCGATGGGCAGGTCAGCACCGCCACCCTGGGCGTGGCGATTTTCTTCGACGATTACGCCAACACGTTGATCGTCGGCAACACCATGCGCCCGATCACCGACAAGCTGCGCGTCTCGCGCGAGAAGCTGGCCTATATCGTGGACTCCACCGCCGCCCCGGTGGCCACCCTCGCCCTGGTGACGACATGGATCGGCTTTCAGGTGGGGGTGATCGACTCGGCCATCGGGCAGATCGACGGCCTGAACGAGGGTGCGTACTCGGTGTTCCTGAACGCCCTGGCGTACAGCTTCTATCCCGTGCTGACCATTTTGTTCGTCTTCCTGGTGGCCACCACCGGGCGCGATTTCGGCCCCATGCTCGCGGCCGAGCGTCGCGCCCGCAGCACCCACCAGGTGGTGCGCCCCGAGGCCCGTGTGGGCGAGTCCAGCGCCGAGGCGCAGGAGCGCGAGCCCAAGCCCGGCAAACCGCAGCTGGCCACCAATGCCGTCTTCCCCATCCTGGTGCTGGTGGTCGGCTCGCTGGCGGGCATTTACATCACCGGTGTGCAGGGGCTGGCGAGCGAGGCCGGGCTGCGCGAGATCATCGGCAACGGCAACTCCTTCCAGGCGATGATGTGGGCCTCGCTGCTGGCCTGCCTGGTGGCCGGCTCCCTGTCGATCGGCCTGCGCATCCTCACCCTGGGCGAGGTGGTCGACGCCTGGTACGCCGGGGTGCGCTCCATGCTGCTGGCGGTGATCATCCTGGTGCTGGCCTGGTCGCTGTCCAACGTCAACGAGGTCATCCACACCTCGGATTATTTGATCTCCATCCTCGGCGATGCGCTGGACCCGCGCCTGCTGCCGGCGTTGATCTTCATCCTGGCGGCCATGACCGCGTTTGCGACCGGCTCGAGCTGGGGCGTGATGGGCGTGCTCACCCCGCTGGCCGTGCCGCTGACCTGGGCGGTGCTGGCCAACAACGGCATGACCGGCCCCGAGGGCATGGCGATTTTCTACTCCGCCATCTCCGCCGTACTGGCCGGGGCGGTGTTCGGCGACCACTGCTCGCCGATCTCCGACACCACCATCTTGTCGTCGCTGGCGTGCGAGTGCGACCACATCGACCACGTGCGCACGCAGCTGCCGTACGCATTGTTCGTCGGCGCCGTCGGCCTGCTGGTGGGCGCGCTGCCGGTGGCCTACGGGCTGTACCCGTGGTGGCTGGCCATGCTCATCGGCATCGCCGTGATCGTCGGCTGGCTGATGTTCGTCGGGCGTCGGGCCGATGACGAGGCGGTGCAACCGGCCCCCGCAACCCCCGCCGCCACACAGAGTTAGGAGCCCCCATGAGCACTGCACTCAACCAGCCGCTGGGCGGCAACCAGATGCCGCGCTTCGGCGGCCACGCCACGATGATGCGCCTGCCCACCCAGGACAGCGCCGCGGGCCTGGATGCCTGCTTCGTCGGCGTGCCCTTCGACATCGGCACCTCCAACCGCAGCGGGGCGCGCTTCGGGCCGCGGCAGATCCGCGCCGAGTCCTGCCTGATCCGCCCCTACAACATGGCCACCCGCGCCGCCCCGTTCGACGCCTTGCAGGTGGCGGATATCGGCGATGTGGCCATCAACACCTTCAACCTGCAGGAGAGCATCCGCATCATCGAGGCGGCGTACGACGAGATACTCGGCCACGGCTGCACACCGCTGACCCTGGGCGGCGACCACACCATCAGCCTGCCCATCCTGCGCGCGCTCAAGAAACGCCATGGGCCGGTGGGCATCGTCCATGTCGACGCCCATGCGGATGTGAACAACAGCATGTTCGGCGAGCCCATCGCCCACGGCACGCCGTTCCGCCGCGCCATCGAGGAAGGCCTGGTCGACCCGAGGCGCATGGCCCAGATCGGCCTGCGCGCCACCGGCTACACCGCCGAGGACTTCGACTGGCCCCGCGCCCACGGCGTCCGTGTAGTGCCGGCCGAGGAATGCTGGTACCGCTCGCTGGCGCCGTTGATGGGCGAGATCCGCGAACAGCTCGGCGCCGGCCCGGTGTACCTGACCTTCGACATCGACGGCCTCGACCCCGCCTTCGCCCCGGGCACCGGCACGCCGGAGATCGGCGGGCTGAGCATCCACCAGGGGCTGGAGATCATCCGCGGCTGCCGCGGGCTGGACGTCATCGGCGGCGACCTGGTCGAGGTCGCCCCGCCCTACGACCACTCCGGCAACACCTCGCT
>CBFGWV010000355.1:0-4558 GCA_965652545.1 uncultured Candidatus Competibacteraceae bacterium
CCAGCGCCGGCACAAGCACGAGGCCCATGCCGACAGCGTGATGCACTGCCGGCATTGCGGGGAGCACATCAGCGTGTACGAGACGCGCTGCCCGTACTGCGACGGCGCGCTGTAGGCCTTCAGGAGGCCGTCTGGCCCCGTGCCCGCTCCGCGGCGGCGCCCGTGCCGTGCTCGGCGCGCCAGCCGGCAAGCCAGCCGGCGCATTCAGCCACCGGCATGGGCTCAGCGATGCAGTAACCCTGGACGACCGAGCAGCCCATCTGCGCAAGCTGGGGAAGCAACTCCGGCCGCTCCACGCCCGCGGCAACGACACGCAGGTTCATGCGCGTACCCAGGTTGATGGTGGACTCGACAATGGCGCGGGCGGCGCTGGAGTGCGCCGCGGCGGCGACGAATTCGCGGTCGATCTTCAGCTCCGAGAACGGCAGGCGGAAGAGCTTTTCCATGGTGGCGTAGCCCTTGCCCATATCGTCGCTGGAGAGCTGGATGCCCTTGAGCCGCAGACGCGATAACACCTCCATGCCACGCGGCAGGTATTCGATACGACCACCCTCGGTCATCTCCAAGGTGATGCGATTGACCGGAAAACCCGTCTCACGGGCCAGCTCCACGATACGCTCGGGCAGCTCCAGGTCGTTCAGCAACCTCGACGACAGGTTGAACGAAATGCCGAAATCGTCCTGAACGTCATGCAGCGATGCACATTCGAACAAGGCCCGCCGCATCAGCGAATACGTCAGCTCGCTGATTGCATCGATCGCCTCGGCCAGGCCGATGAATTCGCCGGGAGGCACTTCGCCGTATTCCGGGTGAATCCACCGTGCCAGGACCTCGAAACCGACGATACGCTGATCGGTGAGGCGCAATTGCGGCTGGTAATAGGGAATGATGTCACCGTGGTCGATGGCCGACTGGAACTCTTCGACATCGATCATCTGCGGCGACTTGACCAAGTGCGCGGGGCGCGCCACTAGCGCGTTGCGCAGCGTGGCGCGGATCTTCTCCAGCGCCACCGGCTTCTGCATGGGCTCGCCCATCATCAACCCCAGGGACTCGCCCATGTGCCGGCTGCTGCTGACGATACGGTCGTCCATGCCGCTCATCAGGATGATCGTGGCATCGCAGTTGCGGTCGGACAGATCGCGCAGGATCTCCACCCCATCGCGGCCGCCCATGTTCAGATCGAGAAAGATCAGCTGCGGCTGTTCCCGATCGAACACCTCGTCGAACTGTTCCGGGTTCTCGACAACGACCACATCGAAACCTTCGCCACCGGCCACCCGTGAGACGAAGCGGCCAATGCGCGGATCGTCATCCATTACCAGAATCTTGGTTTTCACGTTCCGACCCCCGTTGATTGCCGGCTGTTCATTCAGATAACCGATACCGTCCAGCCCCATCGGATGCGCCTCAGTTAAATCGTATTAGCCCAAATAGTAACCCCAATGACTCCACTATTGCGGCTCACCCCAAGTTAAACTTTGTAAAGTGAATAAATGTTAACTCTCCGATAACACAGCGCTTCATTCGTTCCCACATGTGAATGTGATGACCTACACAAAAGACGCCCGCTGTGTGTATTTACGCCAAAACACCTCACAGAACCGGTGAACCGCCTCGCTTGCAGACAGCAGCGAGGCGTACCAGCCCCGTCCCGGCACGCCGCTTGCCGCCTCAGCCATACTTCGGCGGCGACCGAAGCGGCATAGTCGATGCGTACGGCAAGCTGCCAGAATGCCGATACGCCAATGGAGACCCGCCCCATGTGCGAACGCTCGATCGAAACGAACCTGGCCAGCGTGGCGTCGGCCATCGCCGACACCTCCAGAGCCACAATGCTCTGCGTCCTGATGGACGGACGTGCCCACACCGCCACAGAGCTGGCGGTCTGTGCGGATATCGCACCCTCCACCGCCAGCGGTCATCTGCAACGCCTGCTCGACAACGGCCTGGTTCGCCGTCTGAGCCAGGGCCGGCACCGGTATTACGCGCTCAGCGGCAAGGATGTCGCCAGCATGCTCGAAACCCTATTGACCATGCCCCCGCCACAAATGCCGCCGTGCCGCACGCCGCAGGCGCTACGCCTGGCGCGCAGTTGCTACGACCATACTGCTGGGGCGGTGGCGGTGGCGATACACGACCGGATGCTGGAACTGGGCTGGCTGGATGAGGCCGGGAACGGCTACCAGATCACCCCACGGGGTATCGACGGCCTCGTCGGTCTGGGCGTGGAGACCGCCGCCCCGGCAGGCACCCGCCGCTTCGCGTTTGCCTGCCTGGACTGGAGCGAGCGCCGCCCGCATATCGGTGGCTGGTTGGGGGCGAGGCTGATGGACCGCCTGCTCGAACGCGGCTGGCTGCAACGCCAGGCCGACAGCCGCGCCCTCAGCGTCAGCGCAGCGGGAGAACGTGGCCTGAGCCGTACCCTGGGGGTGGTGGTCGCGGGCCGGCATGACGCATTGGCTACCACCACAGCCACAAGCCGACGCCAGCCAGCGCAATGAGCACGGCGGCTGTCAGCAGGACCCGCGGTGAGGTCATGGACCATCCTGCGGACGTAGGCATTGCACCGTCTGCCGTGTCGCCGGCGGCGGGCGCCTCGTAAGCGAGCTCCACGTTGCTCAGGCGGATCCGGTCACCGGCCTTGAGCCGCACACCGCCACGGACCTGGGTACCGTTGACGAAGGTGCCGTTGGTCGAGAGCAGGTTGGCGATACGCCAGCCGTCACCGTCACGGGTGATCTGAGCATGCTCGGCGCTCACGCCCGGGTCGTTCACCCGCACTTGGCATTGGGCCGCCCGGCCGATGACCATCCGGTTGCCGCTCAAGGCGAAGCGCTGACCCTGCACCGGCGGCGACAGGCCCCACAGACTGGGCTGGTCGCCGGGGGGCTGGGCCGCCCGCTCCTCGGCCAACATACGGGCGATGTCCTCGCGGGAGATCACCCGCGTGCCTTGCGGGCCATGGGCATCGAAGTCATCGTCGCCAATCGGGTCTGTCATAGTTCGCATCCTGTGCAACACAGCCGTTCGTCATTCGAGTTTGATAGTAGCCGGCGCTGTCCGCCAGCGCGGTGACGGCGGGCACCCCGTGATCCGCAGCGACACGCTAGCGCGATATCGCGACGAGCGCCGCACCGGCACTGCCCGAAGGCTTTATTCGCCCGTGCTTAAATGACCAAAGTCGAATACCCACCGGCGGCGTGTGCCGTACACTGTCCCGCGTGGAGATACGCCCAGAAGCCGCCTGGTTCGGAGATCGCCGATGGTTGCGTTTCGTCATCCCGCCGAGTTCAGTCCCGGCGACACCTACACGGTTACCGTGGTGGCTCTACCGGGCTACGATGCCATGGCCTTGTCCGCAGTGCCCGAGATTCTGCGCCTGGCAAACGTGCACTTCCGCTTCGACTATCAATGGACGGTTCAATCGGTCAACGGCAAACCGGTCGACGGTGCGTTTCATGTCCCGCTGCATGTCGAGTCGCGGGTGGATGTCGACACGGCAGGGGATATGATCCTGTTCTGCGGAGGCCGCCATGTCAGCGGCAGCAACGGCGTCCCGCTGGAGCTGGTGCGACGCCTCGCCGCCACCGGCAAACCCCTGGGCGCCTTCGCCAGCGGCATCTTCCCTCTAGCCCGCGCCGGCGTGCTCGACGGCCACACCATCGCCCCGTTTCGCCGCCACCGCACATTGCTCGCCCGGCAATTTCCCAATGTCCGCGTCAGCCCGCAACTCTATGCCATGGACGGGCAGCGGCTCACCTGCGCCGGCGGCACCGCCGCCTTGCACCTGATGCTCAACTGGCTTAGCCGGCGCCACGGCCAGGCCGCTGCCGCGCGGGTGTCGGAGGCCTTGCTGCTGGGGCGTTTGCGCGATGCGGAGGAAATCCAGCCCTGGCCCCTGGCGGACCGTCTGGGCACCCACTCGCGCCCGCTGCTGGCGGCGGTGGAGGCCATGCAGCACAACCTGGAGAACCCGCTGGATCGCGAGCAACTGGCCGTGCGCGCAGGCACTACCGTGCGCCAGCTCGAGCGGCTCTTTGCCCTGCATTTGAAAGTCTCGCCCCAGCGCTTCTACCGCAACCTGCGGCTGGAGCACGCCCGCCAACTGCTGCGCCACAGCAACCTGCCGCTGACCGAAGTGGCGCGACGATGCGGGTTTCTGTCCTCCTCCCATTTCAGCACCACCTATCGCCGCACTTACGGCGCCTGCCCCATGCTGTCGCGGCGTGGCAATGCCAGTGCATCACCCACCCCTGCCCGCATCGAGGCCGATACCGAGAGCGTGGCGGTTCCCTAGGAGCCTTGCTCCGCGCAGAAATGCCGCTATCATCTGCGCACCCGGGCCGCACACCGGTTTGCGAGGATGACGTCGTGCCCGACTGGTTCAAACAACGTACTTGGCACAGCCTGCGCACCTGCGCACTTGCCGGCACTGTCGCGCTGTCCGCTTGCGTCACGAACTCATCGCCGCCGGGAGGATCCGCCCCGGCACTACCGTCCGCCACGATGATCGTCATCGATGTACCCGACGATGGCTCCTCGGTGGCCAATAGCG
>CBFGWV010000356.1:0-4528 GCA_965652545.1 uncultured Candidatus Competibacteraceae bacterium
GCTCCTTCAGGTCGGCCTTTCGGCGGCGTGCTCGGCCACCACGGCGTCGATGATGGCGCCCATCTCCTGAGCCAAATCCGGCACCGGTGCCACCACCAGTTCGTGCCCCTCGACTTTTGCCTGGTAGCGCTCGACTGACGCACTGCGCTCATAGGCCTCGCGTAGCGACTCCACAACGGCGTCCAGCCGCTGCATGGACACGCCGTGCTCGTCGACCAGTGTCTTGAGATTGGACACCTTGCCGTCGCGCAGCCAAACGACGCCGAAGGCCTTGGGCGGCTTGCCGATGAAGACGTAATCGGTGCCTTCACCCGGGACGAACTCCAGGCGATCATGGGTTTGTTTGGCCAGGTCCACCAGCGCCGCCTGCTGCTGCCGCAGCCGGGCGGCGGCCGGATGGCCCGGCGGGAGCTCGGGGTGTTGCTCCCCCAGCCCCACGAGATTCAGAACCTCCTTCAGGATACTCATCACAGTGCTCCTCTTTGTTATTCAGCTATCGGCCATCGATCCAGAGGCCCGCCATCTCCCTGGCCTCATCAGCTTCTTATGCCGCTGATTCAATGACTTGAAGCCTTGGGACCGCATGTCGGCCCAGCGGTTCGCGCAGACGATCGAAGGCACGGCCTTCGAGGCCCTCACCAGAGAACTGATGAACCGCCCCCCGGGCTGTGGGACAATCCGGCCCCTTGTCGTAAACCATCCCGAATCCGCCATGGCCGCTGTTTCACCCCGCACCGTTGTCAACACCCCGCCAGCCCCCTTGCCCAAGAGCGCAGGTACGCCCGTGACCTGGGCGGCCGCCCGCGGCGATGCGCTGGCCTGGCAGATCGCCAGCGCCGCGGCCGCGCACGAGGCGCCCACGGTTCTGGTGACGGCCGATACGCAGAACGCGTTGCGCCTGGAGCAGACGCTCAGGTGCTTCGCCGGCGCAGACCTGCCGGTGCGGGTGTTCCCGGACTGGGAGACCCTGCCCTACGACGTCTTCTCCCCGCACCAGGACATCATTTCCGAGCGCTTGTCGGCTCTGTACCACCTGCCCACCGCCACCAAGGGCATCCTGCTGGTGCCCTTGGCGACGCTGCTGCAACGGCTGCCGCCGCGGGTTTTCCTGGAGCGTCATGCGCTGATCCTCGCCGCCGGCGACCGGCTGGACCTGGAAGGCTTCCGCCTGCGCCTGGAGGCCGCCGGCTATCAGTACGTGTCGCAGGTCATGGAACACGGCGAGTTCGCGGTGCGCGGGGCCTTGATCGACCTCTTCCCCATGGGCACGCCCGCGCCTTTGCGCATCGACTTGTTCGATGACGAAGTCGACACCATCCGCACGTTCGACCCCGACAGCCAACGGACCATCGAGAAGGTCGATCGCATCCAGTTGCTGCCGGCGCGGGAGTTTCCGCTGACGCGCGAGGCGATCACCCGCTTCCGCCACCAATTTCGTGCCGAGTTCGAGGGCGACCCGCAGCGCTCCACCGTGTACACCGCGGTCAGCGACGGCCAGGCACCGCCGGGCATCGAGTACTACCTGCCGTTGTTCTACGACGAGACGGCGACACTGTTCGACTACCTGCCCGAACGCAGCCTGCTGATCGAAATGGACGGCATCGCCGAGTCCGCCGCGGCCTTCCGCGAGCAACTGGCCGATCGCTACGAACAGCGCCGCCACGACCGCGAGCGCCCGATCCTGGCACCGGACCGGCTGTATCTCACCGGCAATGAGTTCGGCGCGCTGGAGGCACGCTTCCCGCGGGTGAAGGTCGGCCCGGCACAGCCCTCAGGATTGCCGCCGCTGGGCATCAACCCACGCGCGGAGCAGCCCGCCGCCGACCTGGAGGCCTTTCTGTCCGGCTTCGACGGTCGGGTGCTGTTCACCGCCGAAGGCGCCGGGCGGCGCGAATTGGTGGCCGAGACCTTGCGCAGCCACGGCCTCAAGGCCACAGCCGTCGCCGATTGGGCAGCCTTCCTCGCCGGCCGCGACACACCGGCGCTGACCGTCGCACCGCTGGAGCAAGGCTTCGTCCTGCCCGAGGCGGGCTTGGCAGTCATTCCCGAAACCGCACTGATGGGCGCCCGCCCGCGTCAACAGCGGCGGCGCTCCAGCCAGCGCGATGCCGAAACCATCGTCCGCAATCTCAATGATTTGGCCGTCGGCGCACCGGTGGTGCACGAAGACCACGGCGTGGGTCGCTATCAGGGCTTGCAGACGCTGGAGATCGCCGGCATGACCACGGAGTTCGTGGTCATGGAGTACGCCGACGGCGGCAAGCTGTACGTACCGGTGGCCTCGCTGCACCTACTCTCACGCTACACCGGGTCCGACCCGGCGCTGGCGCCGCTGCACAAACTGGGTTCGGACCAATGGGAGCGGGCCAAGCGCAAGGCGGCGGAGAAAGTCCGCGATGCGGCGGCCGAGTTGCTGGACTTGTACGCCCGCCGCGAGGCCCGCGGCGGACACGGCTTCGATATCGACGATGCCGACTACCAGGCCTTCGCCGCCGCCTTCCCCTTCGAGGAGACGCCCGACCAGGCCCAGGCGATCGAGGCGGTCATGGACGACATGCGCAACGCCAAGGCCATGGACCGGGTCATCTGCGGCGATGTGGGCTTCGGCAAAACGGAGGTTGCCATGCGTGCGGCCTTCCTCGCAGTACAGGACGGGCAGCAGGTGGCCGTGCTGGTGCCCACGACCTTGCTCGCCCAGCAGCACTACCAGAACTTCATCGACCGCTTCGCCGACTGGCCGGTGCGGGTGGAGTCGCTCTCGCGCTTTCGCAGCAAGAAGGAGCAGACCGAGGTCCTCAGCGGCCTGGCGGCCGGAACGGTGGACATCGTCATCGGCACCCACAAGCTGGTGCAGGGCGATACCACATTCAAACGCCTGGGGCTGGTGATCATCGACGAGGAGCACCGCTTCGGCGTACGCCAGAAAGAGCGGCTCAAGCAGCTTCGCGCCGAGGTGGACGTGCTGACCATGACCGCCACCCCGATTCCACGCACCTTGAACTTCGCCCTCTCCGGCCTCCGCGATCTATCGGTCATCGCCACCCCGCCAGCCGGCCGCCTGGCCGTGAAGACCTTCGTCGGCGAATGGAACGGCCCGCTGATCCAGGAGGCCTGCCAGCGCGAGCTCAAGCGCGGAGGCCAGGTTTACTTCCTGCACAACGAGGTGGAGTCCATCGAGCGCATCGCGCGCGAGATCGAGGCGCTGATCCCCGAGGCGCGCATCGGTGTGGCCCACGGCCAGATGCGCGAACGCGACCTGGAGCAGGTGATGCTGGATTTCTACCACCAGCGCTGCAACATTCTCATTTGCACCACCATCGTCGAGTCGGGCATTGACGTACCCAACGCCAACACCATCATCATCAACCGTGCCGACCGCCTCGGGCTGGCCCAGTTGCACCAGCTGCGCGGCCGTGTGGGCCGCTCGCACCACCGGGCCTACTGCTACCTGGTCATCCCGCACAAAAAGGCCATGACACCCGATGCCATCAAACGCATCGACGCCATCGTCGCCGTCGAAGATCTAGGTGCCGGCTTCATGCTGGCCAACCATGACCTGGAGATCCGCGGCGCCGGCGAGTTACTCGGCGAGGAACAGACCGGGCAGATCCAGGAAGTCGGCTTCAACCTGTACATGGAACTGCTCGAGCGCGCCGTCAGCGCCATCAAGGCCGGGCGCACCCCCGACCTGGACCGCCCGCTGGACCACGGCCCGGAAGTCGACCTGCAAACCGCCGCCCTCATCCCCGAGGACTACCTGCCCGACGTTCACAGCCGGCTCATCCTGTACAAGCGCATCGCATCGGCCGAAACCTCAGACGAACTGCGCGAGCTGCAAGTGGAGATGATCGACCGCTTCGGCCTGCTGCCCGCCCCGGTGAAAGCTTTGTTCCTGGTGACCGAGCTCAAGCTCAAAGCCACCCCGCTGGGTGTGCGCAAGATCGAAGCCGGCCCCAATGGCGGCCGCCTCATCTTCGGTCCCAACCCCAAGATCGACACCGTCAAACTGATCAAACTCATCCAGACCCCGCACAGCCGGTTCAAGCTGGACGGGCAGGATCGCCTGCGCTTCACCGAAAGCATGCCCGACGCCCAGACAAGGGCGCAAAAGGTGGAGGGGATTCTTCAAGGGCTGGCCGGATGACCATTACCAGGATGAGACCATGAGTGATTTGCCCAACTGCATAGAATGCGGTTCGGAATACACCTACGAAGACGGCGACCAATACGTTTGCCCATCCTGCGGCCACGAATGGGCGAAAGACGGGGCACCGGCCGGCGCAGCCGGCGGGAAACTCGTCCGCGACGCCCACGGCAATACCTTGCAGGACGGCGACAGCGTCACGGTGATCAAAGACCTCAAGGTCAAGGGCTCATCGCTGGTGGTGAAGGTCGGGACCAAAGTGAAGAACATTCGCCTGGTCGACGGCGATCACGATATCGACTGCAAGATCGACGGTATCGGTGCGATGAAGCTGAAATCCGAGTTCGTGAAGAAGGCCTGACGGCCACAGGATCTTGAGATTCG
>CBFGWV010000357.1:0-4496 GCA_965652545.1 uncultured Candidatus Competibacteraceae bacterium
CACAGGGGTGCGCTCCTACAGGTGCCACGATGTGGAACCCAGGCACCCGTAGGAGCCCTGCCCTCAGGGCGATTGTCACAGGCGGTACCGAACCCCCGCCGATTTGGCACCGTTCCCCGACGACTCGACATCGCCTGCGAACCGGGGACCGCGGCATGAACGCAGTCGACCACCCGACCGACACACCCCGCCCATCCCTCACTCCACCGGCGACCTTCCCGCTCGACCCGGCCCGCCCCCTGTCCGTCCTGCGCCTGCCCGACGGCGGGCTGACCGCGCTGGATGCCGAAGCCACGCCGCCGGTCGGTGCCCGGCAGGTCGCCCTGTTGCCGCCGGTGCCCGCCGAACACCTGGGCAGCGCCGCCTTCCGCCGCGCTCACGGTGTGCGCCTGGCCTACGCCGCCGGCGCCATGGCCGGTGGTATCGCTTCGGTGGAACTGGTCAGCGCGCTCGGGCAGGCCGGCCTGCTGGCGGTGTTCGGTGCCGCCGGTCTATCCCTGCCGCGTATCGAGGCGGCCATCCGCCAACTGCGTGAGCGGCTGCCCCAGGGCCCCTGGGCGGTCAACCTCATTCACACCCCGGAACGTCCGGAAGACGAACTCGCCCGGGTCGATCTGTTCCTGCGCCACGGCGTGACGACCATCGAGGCCTCGGCCTTCATGACGCTGACCCCGGCCGTGGTCGCCTTCCGCGCCGCCGGGTTGTCGGTGGGGCCGGACGGCGCGCCGCGGGCCGCGACGACGGTGATCGCCAAACTCTCCCACCCGCGAGTGGCCGAGCAGTTCCTGTCGCCACCGCCGGCGGCCATGCTCGATGCACTGGTGGCCGAGGGCCGCATCACCCGCGCGCAGGCTGCCCTGGCCGCCGGCCTGCCTGTGGCTGCGGACGTCACCGTGGAGGCCGACTCCGGCGGCCACACCGACGGACGCCCCCTGGTTGGCATATTGCCGCTCATGCTGCGCCTGCGCGATCGGTTGCAAGCACAACATGATTACGCCGAGCCGCCCCGTATCGGCGCCGCCGGCGGCATCGGCACACCGGAGTCCATCGTCGCCGCCTTCGCCATGGGGGCGGATTACGTCGTCACCGGCTCCATCAACCAGGCCTGCCGCGAAGCCGGCACCTCGGACGCCGTCAAGACACTGCTGGCCGAGACCACGTTCGAGGACGTGGCCATGGCCCCGGCCGCGGACATGTTCGAGATGGGTGTGCAAGTGCAGGTGCTCAAGCGCGGCAGCATGTTCGCCATGCGCGCCCGCAAGCTGTGGACGCTGTACCGTGGCCACGACAGTTGGGACGCCATCCCCGAAGCCGAACGCGCGCGGGTCGAGCGCGAGATCTTCCGCCGCCCGGCCGATGCCGTCTGGGCCGACTGCCAGCGCTATCTGGCCGATGCCGAACCGCAGGCGCTGGCCGAGGCCCAGGCCGACCCCAAGCGCCGGCTGGGCTTGCTGTTTCGCTGGTACCTTGGCCTGTCGTCCAAGTGGGCGAACGGCGGCGACCCCGATCGCCGCGCGGACTACCAGGTCTGGTGCGGACCGGCCATGGCCGCCTTCAACGACTGGACCGCCGGCAGCGCATTGGCCGCCGCGGGCGGTCGCGGGGTGGTCGAGGTCGCCGAACGCTTGATGCACGCCGCCGCCGCCCTCACGCGCCTGGCCCAGCTACGCAGCGCCGGTGTGCACGTACCCACCGGGTCGACGGCGTCGACACCCGATACCCTCAGCGCGTCTGCCGTCGTCTCGTCGCCCAGTGCGGATGCACCGCCGCCACCGGCCGACGAACGCCCGGACGCCGAGGCCATCCAGGCTTGGCTGCTGGCCGAGATTGCCGCCTTGCTGGCGTTGCCCGAGGACGATATCGACCCGCGCCGCACCTTCGAAAGCTACGCGCTGGACTCCACCCAGGCCCTGGCGGTGATGAATCGCCTGGAGAAATGGCTGGGGCGCAAGCTCTCTCCGACGCTGGTGTGGAACTACCCCACCGTTGACGCACTGGCCGAGCGCCTGGGGAGCGGCCGATGAGCGACGGCGCTGTCTGGGCCTGGCAGTTCGTGTTCTTACTGGTACTGGCCGCGCCGCATTTTCTGGCCGGACACATCCGTCGCCTGCCCTTCGTGCCCGAGGATGAAACCGTCTCTTTCGGCGCCGGTGCGGCGGTGGCCTTCGTCTTCCTGCACACCTTGCCCGAGCTGGCCTTGGCGGCTGATGGGGTCGGTGAGGTGCTGATCGACGCCGAAGCCCTGGTGCCGCTGCGGGACATTGCCGTCTTCATCTTCGCCCTGGCCGGTTTTCTGGTGTTCTACGGCATGGAGAAAGCCGTGCGCATCCATCGCGACCGCGGTCACGGGCAGCCGGTGGGCGTCTACCGCCTGCACCTGGTCTCGTTCGGTGTGTTCAATGTGTTGCTGATGTTCTCCCTTGCCGAGCAGGCAGGGGAGGGACCGACCCCCTTCACCGGGTTGTTCCTGGCCACCATGGTCTTGCACTACCTGCTGATCGACCGCGGCTTCGAGGAGCATTTCGCTCAGCGCTTCAATCACCTAGGCCGCTTCATCCTGCTTGGCGCCCTGATCGTCGGCCTGTTGCTGGCCCGTATCGCCGGCCACGAACACCACGTCTACGTCGAGATGGCCGGTGGCTTCGTCGCCGGGTCGGTACTGCTCAACGTCTTTCGCGGCGAAGTCACCTTCTCGCGCCGGGCCAGCTTCGGCTGGTTCACCATCGGTGCCCTCACCGTCACCGCCCTGGTCATCATCGTCACCCTGCTGAGACCGACCGCGTGAGCACGGACGACCGCCTCAACCTAAACCTGCTCTGGTGCCGCGCCATCGCCGCCGAACTGCGCCGCGCCGGCGTCCGCCACGCCCTGCTCACCCTGGGTGGCCGCAGCGCCGCCATGGTCCTCACCCTCCAGCAGGACCCGGCCTTCGACACCATGATTCGCATCGACGAGCGTGGTGCCGCCTTCCTGGCGCTCGGCATCGCCCGCACGACCGGCCAGCCGGTGGCCATCGTCACCACCTCTGGCAGCGCCGTCGCCAATCTCCTGCCCGCGCTCACCGAGGCGGAACGCTGGGGTACGCCCTTGGTGCTCATCACCTGCGACCGTCCGCACGACGAGCGCAGCGGCGGCGGCCCGCAGTACAGCGATCACCTCGGGCTGTGCGCCGCCATGGTCGCCGCCGCGGTCGACCTGCCCGAACCGACCGACGACCCGGCGGCCATCGCCACCATGCGTCGTACCGTCGCCGACGCCCTGCGCTGTGCCGTTCCTGGTCCCGGCAGTGGCCCGGTGCAGATCAACGTTCCTCAACTTGGCCGCATTGCCACCCTGGATGACGGCCCCGATTGGCAGCCGCGCCACCTGTCGCCAGGCCCGCAAGTCCCCATCCTCCCGCTACACGTCGCGCCGCCCGATCTGGACAACACCCTCGCCGGTCTGAGCCTGCGCCCTGGTCTGCGCGGCCTGATCGTCGCCGGGCCGGAAACCCCCGTCCCCCCGGCGTGGATCGCCGAGCTCGCCGCCGCCACCGGCTTCCCTTTGATCGCCGACGCCGCCAGCGGTCTGCGCCGCCCGGCGGCGCCCAACCTGATCACATCGGCCGACATCCTCGTCTTGTCGCCGCCGTTCGCGGCCAATACACCCGAGTTGATCATCCAGGTCGGTCAGGCGCCGGTCTCCCATTCGCTGCACGCCTACCTGCGCCGCCAGAGGGCGCCGGTCATCCGTATCGCCCGCCGCCCCATCGACGCCGACTTCCTGCACAGCGACGTTCGTACGCTGGCTGCCCCCGACCGCGATACGCTCGGCCGCCTGGGCGCCGCCCTGGGCCGTGGCGATGCCCAATGGTGCGAGCTGTGGCTGTCAGCGCAAGCGGCCGCCGACGCCCGTCGCGAGGCCGCCCTGGATGCCGCCGGTTGGGGCGATGCACAGGCGGCCGATATCGCCTGCAACGCCCCAGGCTTCGATTTCACCTTGCTTGCCAACTCCATGCCCGCCCGTCTGGGCAACCTGTTTTGTCGCCCGAGCGAGGGCGCCCATCCCATTCTGTGCAACCGCGGCGTCAACGGCATCGACGGCACCGTGTCGACCTTCCTCGGTGCCTTGGTCGGCCATGGCGGGCGGGGCTTGGCCCTGATCGGTGACCAGGCCATGCTGCACGACCTACCCTCGCTGGAGCCGCTGGTCGAGCAACGGGTCAACGGCTGCATCTGCATTCTCAACAACAAGGGGCCGGGCATCTTCGACCTGTCGATCTGGCCGAATGACACCGCCCTGCGCGATACGCTGCGTCGTCGGACAACGATCGACTTCGGCCCGATCGCGGCCGGGTTCGGGCTCGGTTACCAGCGCGTGGGAGACGGCCGCTCCCTGACCGCCGCTTTGCACAAGGCCGCGACAGGCGATGGCTTGAGCGTGGTCGAGGCCGATCTTGGCGGGGAGGCGTTGCTGTCGGGCTTTCCCAGGGCGGTGCGTACGTGGCTGGGCGTTGG
>CBFGWV010000358.1:0-4496 GCA_965652545.1 uncultured Candidatus Competibacteraceae bacterium
GCTCGCCCAGGGTGTATTGGGGTTTGTCGGTGGATAGATGCAAGGCTTCGGTGGGGGCGCCTCCGTCGCTGGCGAGGATTTGAATGGCCGTCGAGTCCGAGGCCAGCACCGCGCCCTGGGCATCCAGCACATCGGCCCAGACCATGTAGTCGCCGGCCAGGATGGTACCGGTGTTCCACGGCTGCTCGTGCGTAATCTCGGCGGCGGCATCGAGCACACCTAGCTCGTGCGGCGCGAAGGCGATGACGGGTCGCCCCTGGGCATCGTCGATACGCAGACGCACCGCAAGGAGTGCGGAGCGTGCGCCATCGTTCTCGACGAGGCTGCTCAGCATGACGGCGGCGTCGCGTTCGTAAGCGGCTTGGTCGGCACTGACATGTACCGTCGCCGAGGGCGGCGGCGGCGCGGACGCCCCGGGGGAGAAGCGGGTCGCAGCCAGCGAGAGGTAAGTGTCGAAGTCGGCGAAACCAGCCATCAGCACGAGGAAAGGTACGGCGGCATCCGCCCGATGGACGCCCGGCTCGATGGGTACGTTGGCGTAGCTGTAATCAGTGTCCGCAATCGGCGTGAACAATGCGGAGTCCACCGGTGCATCGTCCACGCGTACGCTGGCAATCGCATGGCTTGGCACGACGATGTTGAGGTAGTTATGAGGGTAGGCATCCTCGCCGATCGGTGTGGCCAGCACATATGCCTCCAGCCAATCATCCACACCCGGAACGTAGGTCATGGCCGGGTCACTGACGTCCGGCATTGTTGTGCTCTGCCCTTTCAGGTACTGCACCACCATGATCGGTTCAGAGCCTTCAATTACCGCGCCACCTCGCAGGCTCTCGATCTGATGGAACTCTCCTGAATTCAAGGTGGCCACGTCCTGGCCGTTTACAGAGATATTGGTATTATCCCGCGCCGCGAGAATTCGCACGAAATTACCCGCTTCGCCGGTGTTGGATGTTTCACCAACGACCACTGCACGTGAATACCGATCAATACTGGGCATCTGAGAGACGATGAAGTCGCATGCAGGCCTAAGTTCGGGGACCTCCGCGCATTGATTCCCTCCGAACACGGCAACAGGTCGATTCGATGTGACGTGAGTTCCAGTGACATCTTGAGGACGAACCGCGTCAAACCGAATGGCCTGTCCGGCCTGGAGTTCGACGGTAAACGGTATACCCGCTGGACGCGGTGGATGATGAATGCCCGGGAGAAAATTACCCGCTGGCGTGAAGGTCACCAACGTCCCGTCGTGGGGTGCTGCAACCACAACAAAAGGAGATACTCCAATCCCGACAGAGGCAACTCGATAGTCTGCCCCTAATGCGCCCACATCGAGCACACCGGTCATGTCACTCGTGTGCTGCGCCCTATTCAGCCAATGAGCACTTACTGGGCCATCCGCCGTAATCCTGAACGGACTGTTCTCAGTCCGCCCCAGCACTGCTATATACCCGTCCTGCGGTAGCGCCATAAGTGACATGCCGTCAACCCCCACCACAAAGTCCTCATGGAATCCGGATCTATTGGATACCTGCCCGCTCGTGCCGGGCTGGCCATAAATGAAGAGGTAGTGCCTGGCTACTACACCGGGGTGGTTGGCCGGCGTCGCAATCAAGAGATCGGCAGGGTTCTTCGACGTGATGTCTGATAATGCAACAGGAATTCGCAACAATGACCCGGCCACCACGTTTACCGGCACATGCGCACTGCCATAGCTAGGCCCCGTAACCGTTATGTAGGTCATGCCACGATTCAAGTCAGTGAACTCGGCCTCGCCTTGGCCATCGGTTCGCATCGCATGGCTGTTGGCACCGCCAAGCTGAACGTGCGCACCGACCAGCATCGAGCCGGTATCCGCGTCCGTAACGATCACCTCGATTCTCGCCCCTTCGGCCAGGACGTTGGATTCGAACACGGGGTTGAACAGGACACGCTCGCCGTCCTGCGCCTCCATTGCCCCGGTAATGTTTGGGAACCCGGGGAAGCTGGCCTCAACGGTGAACGTTCCGGGTTCGATACCCGACAGCTCGAACCGCCCATCGCTACCTGTGGAGACCTGAAGGCTTCCGACCCGGATCTCGGCGTCGGTGGCGAGGTAGGTAGTGCTTCCGCTACGAAAACGCGCCTCCCCATACAGCGTGACTCCCGAGGTGTTCCCGAGCGGGGTCAATGCGAACTCACCCAGATCCAGCGCCTGCCCCGGTTGAACCGCAACCGTGCCGACCACCCGTGTGTAGCCATCGGCGTCGAAGGAGATCGAATAGCTCGCGGGCTCCACCGTTGAGAAGAGGAACACACCGTCGTTATCGGTGATCACCTCACCAGCACTACCGAGACTGACCCGAACACCGGGCAGCCGCTCGCTGTTATCGGCGTCCACAACCACACCGGTCACCGACGACACCAGTTCGATCATCGGTGTCAACGCAACGGGGAGCCGATAGTTCTGGCCCGGTTGCACGGTCACCTGGGCGGTCGCACTACCGAAGCCGTCGGCGGTAATCGATATGGTGGTCTGTCCGATCTCAAGGCTCTCGAACAGCGCCTGCCCGTCCATGCCCGTGGTGGACGTGTTGAGATTGGCGCCGCTGAGGCCAACCCGCGCGCCCGCAACCGGTGCGCCGGAGCCAGCGTCCGTTACGGTCACTTCCAGCGATGCACCCGGTGCGCTTCCGATGGATTGGAGTACCGGATTGAACAGGTGTGTCTGCCCGGAGTCGAGTTGAAGGTCGAGCTCGATAGTCGCAAAGCCGGGCAAGCTGACGGTGACCGGACGCAGGCCAGGGGTCAGCCCGCTCAACAGATAGGCCCCCTGGGCATCGGCTTGGGCTTGGCGTGCGCCAGGCATACCCGGTGTACCCACGATGATCGTGGCGCCGACCGCCGGCGTGCTGTCCCCATCGAGGCCGCGAATGCTGGCGACCCCCAGCAAGTCAGACGGACCGCCAGTACCGGCTCTGCGTGCCAGCCGGATATCGCCTAGATCGAGCTGCTGCTGCGCAACGGTGAACCGCCCACTGAGCTGGGAGTAGCCGGTCGCTTCGATTTGTAGGTCGTAGGTGCCCGCGAGCAGCTCAGCAAAATGAAAGACGCCCTGGGCGTCAGTGCGGGTCTCACGCGCAAGACCGGGCAGCCTGACCAAAGCGCCCACGATGGGTGCGCTGGTGCCTGCATCCAGCAGACGCCCCTGCACCGTGGCAAGGTCAGGGTTCGGGGTTTGTTGCGCAGTCTGGGACAAGACACGAAGGACCAGGCCGGTCAGAAACGTCGCGTCGCCCCAACTGCCTGCGGTTTGCTGTGCGTCTTCCAGTTGCACAATCTCATCAGCGACAGGCGCTGACTCCGTGAGCCCCGGCAACACCGCCAGCAACGCATTGGCTGTCTCCTGGGTATCCGACCATCCCCCACCCGCTTGCCGCTGATCCAACAGCCATTGCCGGGCGCGCTCCAGGCTGTCGCCCAGGGCATATGTGTGCCGGTAGTGCCATAAGGCGGTGGTGGCCTGGGTGGTGAGGTACAAACCGGTGTCGTCCTCGCCCGCAGGCCAGCGGCCGCTGGCCTGCTGTTTGCCGAGCAGCCAACCCACGGCTTGCGAGGTGAGCGGGTCGCTGTGTAGCCCGGCGGCGGCGAAAGCCCTCAACGCCCAGGCGGTGCTCAGCAAGGTGCTCTGGTGTCCGACCTCGTCACCAAAGCCGCCATCGCGCCCGCGGTGGGTGCGCAATTGGTCGATAATCTCGGCGACCGGATCGCCCAGTCGGGTGCGGGCGATGATTCGCCGGGCCAGCCATTCGGTATCGCGGTAGGGGTCGGCGTCCAGGTAGTCCAGGGCGGCCGGGGCGTCAATCCGCGCCAGGGCATCGAGCGTCGCCAAGGTGTCGATGGCCTCGGCGGTGGCCTGGAAGGGGACGACTTGCTCCTGCGGACCGGCCAATGCGCCGTCGGCGCGCTGCTGAGCCGTCAGCCAGGTGAGGCCCGATTCGATATCGGCCAGGGCGGTGAGCGGTAGCAGGCAAAGGATGACAAACAGCAAGACGGCGTGGGCGCGTCCGTTCATTGGCGATGATCCCGATTTGTTGTTTTTAGTACCCAGCGCCCCGACCGCGCTGCGGGCCGCACCGTATCACGTGGGGGGCGGCGGGTTAAGTGAACTAGTACCGTTTTCCCTTACCTGCCGGCGGCGTATGTCGCTCTCGCCGGATCAAGCTCTTCAGATGCCCGAAAAGCAGAATATATGCACTTGATTTCAGGTACACCGGAGACAGCTGGATAATCGTTCAATGGAACGGCACCGTATGGCAAGCGGAATTTGCCTATGCCGTGCCCAGAATCGAATGTAAGGTCGCATCAGCGCCCCGCCGCCCCCAGCGCCCGCACGGTCCGCATCCAGCCGTCCCGGCGTTTAGGGCTGGCGTTCTCGACCATGCCGATCAACGTGCTGCGTACCGGGGCAATGCCGCAGAAGCGCAGGACGTTGCGCTGCAGGCTTTTCAAGCTGT
>CBFGWV010000359.1:0-4477 GCA_965652545.1 uncultured Candidatus Competibacteraceae bacterium
CGCCGTAGACACGTCCGTGTGGGCTCGACGGCCGCATCCATGCGGCCGACGGTCTTCCCCCATCCACCCCACTCAGAGGGCTCACCTCAATGGGGCGTCGAGAGGGGTGCTCGGCCCCCGACTGAATACAAATAGTCTTTATATTTACAGAATGTCTTAACTCTCCTATTGTTCGCTCATGAACCTGAGCCAACGATACGGGCCGGTGGCGGATGCCATCGCCGCCCTGCTTCACCCCCATGCGGAGGTGGTCGTTCACGACCTTGCCGCCGACCGCATCGTCCATATCAGTAATCCCTACTCCCGTCGCCGGGTCGGTGACCGTTCGTTGATCGATGAGGTTTCCGAGCTCGGGGACGGTGAGGGTGTGCTCGGGCCTTATGTCAAGCATGAGCGTGACGGGCGAGCGTTGAAGTCGGTGACCGCGGTGCTGCGGGACGATGAAGGTCGGCCGGTGGGGATGCTGTGCATCAATCTGGATGTCTCGCGGATCGAGCAGGCGATTGCAGCCTTGACGAGCCTGACGGCGTTGCCGACGACGGCGGCGCGGCCGGCGGTGTTGTTCAACAGCGATTGGCGGGAGGCGATCAATTCGCTGGTTGCCGCGCACATGGCTTCGCACGGGTCGGTGCCTGGGGCGTTGCCGCATACGGCGTATCCGGCGTTGATTGCGGCGATCGATCGCGAGGGGTATTTCGCGGTGCGCCACGCGGTGCCGTATGTGGGTGAGGTGCTGGGGATTTCGCGCGCGACGGTTTACAAGCACCTGAAGCAGTGCCGGGCCGGCGGGTCGGGCGGGGGGAGGACATCGTGAGCAGGTTGCCGGCGTTTCGCCTGGAGGCGTATTTCTCCCGCTGGGAGTTCACTGCGCGCTATCACATGACCGCGTCCGATGCGCAGTCGCTGTCGTTGGCGCAGTTGCTGGCGCTGGCCTCGGCGGAGGATCGCGAGGCGTTTGAACGGTTGTGGCTGGGGTATACGCCCACGTTCGGCACACCGGCGTTGCGGGAGTGTATTGCGCAGACGTATGTACAGCGCGGCAGCGACGATGTGCTGTGTTTCGCGGGGGCCGAGGAGGGTATTTTCGCGGCCATGCATGCGCTGCTCGATGGCGACAGTCATGCGGTGGTGGTGACGCCGAATTACCAGGCGGCGGAGTCGATTCCGCTGTCGATCTGCGCGGTCAGCGGTGTGCCGCTGGATCCGACGGACGGTTGGAGCCTGGACATCGACCGGGTGAAGGCGGCGCTGCGCCCGAATACCCGTCTGGTATCGATCAATTTTCCGCACAATCCGACCGGCAAGATTCTCGAGCGCGAGCGCTTCGATGCGCTGGTGACCTTGTGCCGGGAGCGCGGGCTGTATCTGTTCAGTGACGAGGTCTACCGCCTGCTTGGCCGGCCGGGGACGGAACACCTGCCGCAGGCGGCGGATGTGTACGAGAAGGGGATCTCGCTCAATGTGATGTCCAAGGCCTATGGCCTGCCGGGTCTGCGCATCGGCTGGGTCGCGTGTGCGGATCATGCTCTGCTGCAACGCATGGAGCGGCTAAAGCATTATCTGTCGATCTGCAACTCGGCCCCGAGTGAGCATTTGGCGATGATCGCCCTGAAGGCACGGGAGGCGATTCTCGGGCGCAATTGCGCGTTGGTCGGCGCCAACCTTGAGACCTTGGATGCGTTTTTCGCCCGCCACGCGGACCGCTTCGATTGGTACCGGCCCGATGGCGGCTGTGTCGCCTACCCGCGCTACACCGGTGCGGACGGTGTGGAGCGCTTCACCCAACGCCTGGTCGAGGAGGCCGGTGTGCTGCTGTTGCCGGCGAGCCTGTATGTATCCGACCTGGCGGACACGCCGATGGACCGCTTCCGTATCGGTTACGGGCGTGAAGGGATCGCCGAGGGGCTGGCCGCGATGACAGCGCATCTGGCGTCCGGCTGAGTCGGTCTACCACCCCAACGGGAATTCACGGACAATCCGGCTTGCCGACCGACACCTCGACGAGCCACGTGCCCAGTAAACGCTCACCCTCCCGCCGCCCCCTCGCCGCCCTGTTGGTGCTGGCGTGGCTGTGGCATGGGGTGCTGGGGCTCGCACCGGCGCAGGCCTCGGCGACGCAGCCCTGGGCCGATGGGTATTTGTGCTCTCGCCTGGCGACGACCAACGAGACGCCGGCACCGGGTGAGGAGTCGCACGCGCCTACCGATTGTCCGCTGTGCATTGCCGGTCACTGCGCACTGGCGGTGCCCTCGGCAGCCACCGTCGCCTTACCGGCGCCAGTCAAGGGCGATGCGCCGGCCACGCCACGGACGGCATACCGTCCACACCGCCTTGGCCCACCGTTTCACTCCCGTGCCCCTCCGGCACCGCGTACACGTCTGTTTCGCATTGCGTGATTTTCGTGACTGAGCACAGGGCGCTGCCTGCCCCGTGCCGACCGTATCTTTTGGGAGTGACAGCATGAACCGTTTGATCAGATTCATCAGCGTGGCCGCCCTGCTGGCCGCGAGTAGCGCAAGCCTGGCCCACGACTACACCGCTGGTGACCTGCACCTGGGACACCCGTGGACACGGGCCACGCCGCCGGGGGCGCCGACGGCGGCGGGGTTCCTGACCATCGAAAACCGTGGCGATGCCGCCGACCGACTGCTGGGCGGGTCCACCGAGGTTGCGGATCGTGTCGAGATACACGAGATGAGCATGGCCAACGGCGTCATGACCATGCGCCGCCTGGAGGAGGGTTTGTCCATTCCCCCCGGTGGCGCGGTGGCGCTGGAGCCCGGCGGGTACCACCTGATGCTGATCGGGCTTGGCGCACCGCTGGCACCGGGTGACACCGTCCCGCTGACGTTGACGTTCGAGCGCGCCGGCGAGGTTGCGGTCGAACTGACGGTCGAGGCCATCGGTGTGGGCGGGGCGCACGATGGCATGAGCCACGACTGAGCCGAACGGCGGCGACGCCGCTGGTCCGCGAATAAGGGCGGATCGCCCGAGCGATGCTGCTGTAATCGGTGGTGGGTTTACAGCAGCGGGCTGAGCAGGCGGGCCAGGTTCTGCACGATCTTTACCGGCAGTGGACGGCGCCGCCAGCGCTTCACATCCAGCGTGACGGAACCGCTGAAATAGCGCTCCTGCTCGATGCGCACCCGCTCGACCAGGCCCGCATCGTAGAACAGCAGGCTGATTTCAGCATTGAGTGCGAACGAGCGGATATCCATATTGCTCGAGCCCACGAGCACCAGCCGGTCGTCCCAGGTGACATGCTTGGCGTGCAGGAAGGCCTCGCCGTAGTGATGGATATAGACACCCATGTCCAGCAGCTCGTCGTAGTACGAGCGCTGCGCCAGGCCCACCAGCCATTGGTCTATCTGCGCCGCCACCACCAGGTGGACGTCCACGCCGCGCAGCACCGCGGTCTGCAAAGCCTGGAGCAGGGCCGAATCGGGGATGAAATATGGCGTGGTGATCACCACCCGGCGCTGCGCCTGGTGCAGCAGATCGACCAGCAGACGCTGGTTGTTCTGGGTGGGGAAGTCCGGGCCGCTGGGCAGCGCCTGGGCGACGACCTCACCGGTGACCTCCGGCGCGAGGAAGACCGCATCGTCGGCCAGCAGCTCGAGCGTTTCCAGGTACCAGTCGGCCACGAACACCGCTTGCAGTTGCAGCACCACCGGCCCAGTCACCCGCACGACCAGCTCTTCGTAGTTGAGGCCCTTCTTGAAACCGGACCCGGCGAGGTTCTGCGATCCGGTGTAGCCGATGCGGCCATCGACGATCACCAGTTTGCGATGGTTGCGCAGGTCCATCCGCGGTCCGCTGAGGTTCCAGGCCCGCACCGGCAGGGCCGCCCGGGCCTGCACGCCGATCGCCGCCATCTGCGGTAGCAGGTGCTCGAGCCAGGGTCGAGAGCCGTAGCCGTCCACCAGGACGCGGCAGACCACCCCGCGCCTGACCGCGGCCTGCAATGCGCCCATCACCTGCTGGCCGACCAGGTCGTCGGTCATGATGTAGAACAGCAGATGCACATGGTGCTGGGCACGGTTGATGTCGGCGATGATCAAATCGACCGTCTCGTCGTAGTCGGCCGATACGTCGACGTGGTTGCCGCCCAGCGGCGCGAAGCTGGACAAGCGGCTGGCCAGGCGGGCGGCGGGTACCAGGGAATCGGGGGTACGCGCCGGTATGTGCTGCAATTGCTGCCCCAGCCGCGAACGCACCGTGGCCAACACATCGGGCAGACGCTTGAAGCGCTCGCGGCGCCAGCGCGGCATGGTCGGCCGGCCGATGAGAAAGTAAATGACCAGCCCCACCCAGGGCAGGAAGAGGATCAGCAGCAACCAGCCCTTGGCGGCATCCGGTGAGCGCCGGAACGGCACCACCACCAGCATGACGGCGCGGATCAGCCAGTCGCTGGCCACCAAGGCCAGCGCCAGCATGGCGGCAAGATCAGCCTCCATGCACGCGCCGCCCGGCCGTC
>CBFGWV010000360.1:0-4464 GCA_965652545.1 uncultured Candidatus Competibacteraceae bacterium
TTCGACAAGTTTGAGGATCAGCGTCTCGCTTTCGTTTACCAGGACACATTGAAGGACGGTCAGACCAGTCGCTTCTCCAAGTTCGTATCCCGCGACGCACATTGAGCGCGAGCCGTGCTGCTCGCTTCATGCAACGCTTGATTTGAACCCTGAGGAGATCTGGACATGGATGATGCAAGTTGCACAGAGGCCCTCACGAGCCCACACCACATCAACAGCACCATGCCGCTGTACGGCAATTCGCCCCCGATGCAGGCGCTCTCCAAGGCCATCACGCGTATTGCGCCTACGGATGTCACGGTCTTTCTGCAAGGCGAGAGCGGTACCGGCAAGGAGCTGATAGCGCAGACCATTCATGATCACAGCCTGCGTCGGGACGAGGTCTATCTACCGGTCAACTGTGGCGCATTCTCAGCCTCATTGATCGAGAGCGAGTTGTTCGGCCATGAACGCGGCGCCTTTACCGGCGCCACACGCCAGCATCGCGGGTGCTTCGAGCGCGCGGACAAGGGCACACTGTTTCTCGACGAAGTCACCGAGATGCAGCCGGACCTGCAAGTGAAACTGCTGCGGGTACTGGAAACCGGCAAGCTGATGCGAGTCGGCGGCCAAACACCGATCACCGTGGATGTGCGGGTGATCGCCGCGACCAACCGCCCACTGGCCGAAGCGGTCGCCGATGGCAGTCTGCGCAATGATTTGTACTTCCGGCTCGCGACCTTCCCCATCCGCGTGCCACGGCTGCGCGAGCGGCCTGGCGATGTGGAATTGCTGGCCAGGCGTTTCCTGGACTCGCTCAACGCGGCTGATGGCATCACCAAGTCCCTCAGCGATGAGGCCATGGATGCATTACGCCGCTACGCCTGGCCCGGCAATGTACGCGAGCTCAAGAACCTGATGCAGCGCGCCTACATCATGGCCGATGAGCGGATCGAGGTGGAGCACTTCCCCCCACTGCACGCGACGGTGGAGGCAGCCGAGGGCGACGAATCCTTCAACGTCTGCGTCGGTGCCAGTCTCGATGAGGTCGAAAGACGCCTGATCATGGCCACTCTGCACCACTACGAGGGCGATAAACGACGGACCGCCGCCACGCTGGGGGTCAGTCTCAAGACGATCTACAACCGTCTGCAGCGTTATGAAGTGCGGGCCCGTCGTACGGCCCAACACAGCAGCAGAGCCATCGGCTGACAGTTCCGGCACCCGGTACGCTCTCCCGGGTGCCGGCTTACGCGATCAGCTCAACGCCTGGATGATCGCCACGCAAAACGGACCCAGGTCCGGCGGATGACGCGAGGTGATCAGGTTGCCATCGACGACCACCGGCTCATCCACATACTGCCCGCCGGCATTGATGACATCATCCTTCAATGACCAGAAGCAGGTCAGTCGCCGATTCTTGACCACACCCGCGGAGATCAACACCCACGGCGCATGACAGATGGCTGCAATCGGGCGCTGGGCCTTATCGGCATCGCGAACGATGCGAAGCACCTCCTCGCTGGTGCGAAGCTTATCCGGGCCATAACCGCCAGGGATCACCACGGCGTCGAATGGCATCCCGACCGCCCGTTCACTCGTCACGTCCGGTGTAATCGAAAGACCGTTCTTGCCATGATAGGCCCGCTGTTCGGCGCCGACGACCGTCACCTCCGCGCCGGCTTCCGCCAACCGGATCTTCGGATAGAACAGCTCAGTGTCTTCGAACATATCCGCGGCAAATACGCAGATCTTTCGACCGGAAAGGGGCTGATTAGGCATGGGCGTTCTCCGTGCTAAAGATCGAGACCTCTCGTCTCAGCCACCTTAGAGGCGAAGCCCGCCGTCAATATCCAGGATTTTTCCGTTGAAGTAATCATTACGAAAAACGAACAAGGCTGCATCGCCGATTTCATCCGCATCGCCGAACCGGTTCAACGGAATGCGACTGACGAATTTATCCCGGGCTTTGTCGTTCATCTGCTGAACCATGCGTGTATCGCAGAAGCCGGGGGAAATGGCGGCGACCCGTATACCGTGCCTGGCCAGCTCGTCGGCCCAGGTCACGGTCATTGCGGCTACGCCGGCTTTGGCCGCGGCATAATTGGTCTGACCGAAGTTCCCGCCGCGGGAGATGCTTGAGATATTGAGTATCACCCCTCGGCACGCGCCGTTCTGTGCCGGCGGTCGGCCGTGGTGGCCGCGGATCATCCGTACCGCCGCTTCACGCCCGCAGAGGAACACCCCACGCAGGTTGACCCGGATCACCGTGTCCCAGTCCTCGATGGACATTTTGCCCTGTATCTCACCGTCCCTGGCTTTGACCAGAAGCCCGTCGCGTGTGACCCCCGCGTTGTTGATCAACCCATCGACGCTGCCGAAGTCGTCCATGACCTGGTCGAACATCTGCTCCACGGCCGCCTCCTGCGACACATCAGAGCGGTACGTTCTGACGGCACCCTCGTGCTCCCGGCAGCGTTCCGCCGTGTGCTGAAGGGCGCCTTCGTCGAGGTCCACCAGCGCAATATTCGCCCCTTGACCGGCCATGGCCACGGCCATGGCTTCGCCCAGGCCGCGACCGGCACCGGTAATGACAATCGTCTTATTCTCAAGCTTCATGCTCGATGCTCCTTTTTTTCTGTTGACTCCGATTCACCACACATTACCGGCGCGGCATCGCCGCGGCGAATGGACGACTGGTGAATTCGCGCAGACCACCTGACGCGGAATCGTCAATAGACACCACGCACAGCGTCGCAGATCATTGAATTGGCGACGTCAAAAGGCTGACAATAAATACGACATTTCCGCAGATGGATTGGTTCTGCTGCGCTGCGGAATAATTAGCGCCCCACCGGTGGCCGCTCAGTCCTCGACCGGCAAGCCTCGTGCCGTCCAGGCCTGGAAACCGCCGATGACATTGTTCACGTCCTTCCAGCCATTGGCCTTGAGCAGGGCGCAGGCGACCGAGGAGCGATAACCGCTGCCGCAGTAGACGGCAAGCGCCCGGTTCCTGGGCACCGCGTCCAAGCGCTGCGGCAATTCACCGCCAGGGATATGCTGCGCACCAGGCACATGCCCGGCCTGCCACTCCGCCATCTGGCGGACATCCAAGACGGATAGACTGGCATCGCCAGCCATGCGATCGCGAAGATCTCCGACCGACCACTGCGGTACGCAGGCCACGTCGCGACCTGCGGTACGCCAAGCAAGCATGCCGCCGGCAAGCCATCCCAACGGCAGGTCATAACCGATACGCAGCAAGGCGGTAGTGGCTTCCCACAGCGTCTCCGGGCTATCCAAGACCAGGAGAACCGCCGCCCCCTCGGGCAGCACTGTCCCCGCCCAGGGCACGAACGAGCCGATCAGCCCGACGTTGAGGGCGCCGGGCACATGAGCGCCGCCGAAAGCCTCCGGCTGGCGGCAATCGAGGACGATTGCCCCCTCGTCCCGAAGCTGCGCGAAGGCCTCCACCGGCAGTGCCGGCGGGTCGGTGAGTACGCCCAGGGGCTGCGGCCCGTCGATATTGGCCTTGCGCATGCGCGGCCAGTACGGCGGCACGGTGGGTAGCGCGCCCTGGTCCAGGCACTGCCGTTCGAACTCGTCTTCATTGGCGATGGCGGCCAGCATACGGTTCATCCGGCGCTCATAGCCGATCGTGGTGAACAACATGCTGCCGATGTTGCCGCCACACAGCGAGCCGGCCACATGCGTGGGGAACACCATGACGTGATCCGGCAGGGTGAGGATTTTCTCTTTCAACGTTCGGCACAAGCGCCGGGCGTGCGCTTTGGTCTGGTGATCGTCGCCCAGCAGATCGGGCCGTGCGACATCTGCGACCAACAGCGCGCCCCCGGAGAGCAGCATCAAGGGTTCCTCCCCACGGGAGCGGTCGTGGACGAGAAAGCTGATGTGTTCGGGTGTGTGTCCGGGCGTCTCCAGCACCTCGACGACCACCTCGCCAAAGCACACGCGCTGGCCGTCCGCCAACGGCGTGGCGTCGTAGCCCAGTTGCGCGCGGGCGCCGGCCAGCAGCTCCAGGGGACTGCGCGCCCGCAATGTCGTGATGCCGGTGAGGTAGTCGTTGTGCTGGTGGGTATCGGCCGCGTAGCGGATGCGCATGGCCTTGGCGCTGGCGTGACGGTAGTAGTCGTCCACATCGCGGCGCACGTCCACGACCATGGCCTCGCCGCTGTCCTCGGCGCCCAGCAAGTAGGACGCATGCCCGAGTCCCGCGTTGTAGAACTGCTTGAATATCATTAGGACATCCGTGGGTTCATGAGATCCCTGCGATACGGCCGGCATGGTGGATCTGCGCCAGTTGGACGACGGACTGGGCGTGTAGCTTGCTCATGATGCGACTGCGGTGCTGCTCCACTGTCTTGTGGCTGATTCCCAGGTCACGGGCGATCTGCTTGTTCGAGCCGCCGTCCATCAGCCCCTCGAGCACTTGACGCTCGCGCAGCGTCAGTAGTTCCAGCCGGG
>CBFGWV010000361.1:0-4401 GCA_965652545.1 uncultured Candidatus Competibacteraceae bacterium
TCGGCAGGATGCCTCATGATGTAGAGGACTTTAAGGCGACCTTTGGCTGCTTGCTTTATTTCGCGCCAAGCGCGTTTGCCAAGAAGCGCGCCATAGTTGCTGAAATCCGCACAGTATCGGTGACCCGCATTGACGAAAATCCGCTCGAACCACTCCCAGTCGATGGGGTCGGTCAAGTATCTCTCGGCATACCAACATGTAATCTCTCTGAGCTCGTTGGCATCGCTCATTGCGGAATACTGGCCCCTCATTACAGAAGCAAGTCGGTGGCGCCGGAAGTCCTGGGTGAGGATCTTTCCCTTGAGTGCCGCGCCGGGACGGGGAATATTAAAGCCACAATGCGCTCTGCTTTCGAGTGGGCGCAGTAGCCGGCCGTCCAGTCCATAGATGTGAGCAAAAAAATGTAGCTCTTTCTCGGGGAGGCAGTAAATATCTGGATGCTGTTTAAGAATGCTGTAAAGAAGGGTCGTGCCAGCTTTCATTGCACCGATGGATAGGAAAATATTCTTGCCAGAATCCGTTGTCACTGAGGTTCCCGAGTTAGTGTTCTTTGTTGCGTCACAAAGGTTTGCTTGTCTGAGCGGCGCGCTCGTTGTTGAGTTCGCTCACTACGGTATCAAGGATCATGGATACTGCACCGTAATGCCGTCGCTCATTAGCGATTTTGTCTCCGCCGGCTGCTTCGTAGTAGGCTCTCACTCGCTCTCCATCGAGGAGCTTTCCTCTCTGCTTCTGAAAGTAGTCGGCTTGCATCAACTGCGGCAGGCCGCCTTCCCCGGTTTCTATGGCCTCTCCGACGAGCATGGGGTCGAAGAACTGGGTCGAACCGTTTGAGAAATCAACAGACGCCAACGTGGCATTCAGGCTGCTCAAGCTCTGGGCGGGGTTCTTTGAGAACCGCTCAAACTCGATAACGTCATAGTCGATGGACTGCAAATTCAGGAGCAAGTCGATGTGGTACCTAGCCCAAAGTTGGAGCGAGTGATTCAATGGGATATGGTTTCGGCGCCAAAGCGATCCGGCTACCGCGAGCGGATTTCGCATGACTATCGTCACCGAGGCGGGCATGTTCGCCTCGCGCGCGGCATCGAGCCATAGCGGCAATAGACGACTGAGGCGCGGATCCTTGATCACGAGCGTTTTGCCGTCCACCGCAGCCTGCCGCAGCACGTCGACCGCCAAGTCGCGCTTTCCCCTGGCCTTGGCCGTGTCCAGCCACCGTTCGGGTAGAGGGCTGGGGTCTCTCCAGTGGCTGCCGAAGAGTTCCAGCGTCTCCTCGTTGATCCTGACCACGGTTTTACTTTCGAAGTAGCCCTTGGGGTTGCCCTCATCCGGTTCCAGCAAGTCCTCTGGCATTGCGGCACCGTGGGCGAACAGCTCCCCCGCGATCGAGGACGTTCCACTCCGGTGCATGCCGCAAATGAACAGCAGCGAATGCTGCATGACGCGTCGAGGTGCGTTTGCCGGTGTCGCGGCAGGCAGGACGGCGGCGAGCATGCCGTCGAGTTCGCTGGCTTGGTCACTGACCGTCACCACCTTCGTACGCGTGACGGTGGGCGGCCGTCCGGCTGACAGAATGCGTTCTATCGCTGCTTTGAGTGCGAGATGGGAGCCGTCCATGTGGATCAAGTCGGCATTCTCGCCATCCCGACAATCTTCGGGAACACCACCGCTATCGGTCGCGATGACCCAGATCCCCCGCGAAATCGCCTCACGCACGGTCAAACCGAAGCTCTCTTTCCATTGCGAGGGGAACAACAGGACGTCAATGGACGCGAAGAACGTATCCATCGTTTCGCGGTTGTACGGTGGTATCAACTTGATTTCCCCTGACAGGCTCCAATTGAAGCTGCTGGCCCAAGTCAATCCGCGGTTTCTCGCGCCATCAACCACAAGCAGTTGGTAGTTTGAGTATTTTATCTCACTGAGCGCGCGCCGGATAAGTGGGGCGCCCTTGATATCTCCAGGCCCCCCTACGAAGCCGAAACGAATGACATTGTCCATGCGGCTTTCGTGACGGCGACGGGCGTAGTCTGGTTGTGGGGGTAGTATGCCATTTTTGTTGACAAGGCACTTGTGCTCTGGTGTGTCATTGGCAAGATAAAGCGACTTCTGAAATTCGCTTGGGAAAAGCAGTAAATCACAGGTATTGAGCGCCTTTTTCAGGCGTTCGCTTCGGATTTTTGTCTTGTCGACATCTATGACGCAGTGCCTGCATATTCTCAGGTCGATTTTTTGTTGGTGACAGTATCGCCCCCTGGAATCGATCATGAACATCCGTTCGCATAGCCACCAGCAGTCGTGAACGGTTGTCACCACGGGTATGCCCCGTGCCTTGAGCAGAGAAATAATGCCGACACCTACAGACTGTATGGCATGAATATGGGCAACCGAGATGCCCAATCGGCTGACGACTCCCTCTATTGCGGTGGTGAAGCGCGGGTTGTCATAACGCTCTTCGTACGATAAGGCACCTTCTTCAGGAATGACGACTGAAAATACATTAATGAGGCCGGTCGTATACCGGACCATGGAATATGGTACTGCGTACTGGTCCTGATGCGAGGTGATGACGGTAATGTTCCAGCCGTGGACGTTGGCGAGCTCGTTCGCCATGTTTTCCGCCACGACGGTGGCACCGCCAAAAGAGTTTGGCGCAAAATGGACATTAACTATGAGTAAAGATTTATTTGACATCTTGTAGCGCAATCAAGTCGAAGAGTATAGGGCTTGCAGCGTTTTTCCAGGCGCTGGTCGTGTACGATTCGTATACGCGACGCTGCGCTGCGTTGGCTATTGCCGACCGTAGGTGCGAAGCGTCGATGAGGGCTTGGGTGTGCTGTAGCCATTCGTCATCCGTTGCCGCCAGGAAGCCGGTTTTGCCGTGCTCGATCAACCCGACGTAGTCACCCACTTTCGAGACGACAGAGGGCAGCTTGAGCAGACTTGCTTCCAGGTAGCGGATTGCGCTCTTGCAGTCGTTGAAGTCGTCGTCGACCAACGGAATAATGCAAATATCCGCCTGGGCGAGGGTCGTCATATAGTCATAGTAATGTGAGAAAGGATGCTGATTGATTCGATCCTTGTACGGTGCAAGTGTTAATGGTAATTCGAGAAATCCAATGATCTTCAACCGCAAATCCGGGTTGGCGTTCATGAGTGCTGTTATGCAGCGCTCGATGGACCTGAAATCGGCCTCGTGAGCACGGGAGCCCGACGCGTAGACCAGGGTGACATGGTCTTGCACTGCGGGTTTTGCCTGCAAGGCAAACCGCGCCGCATCCAGGGACTCCATGTCAACGAGATTGCGCCATAGGAATGCTTCGGCGCCGGTGAGTTTTTCCAGCTCCTTGCAGAGCCTTGGCGTGCTGCCCGAGGTGTACTCGCAATGCTTCAACGCGTTAAGGTAAAGGTCCGATCCGTTGATCAGGTTCTCGCGTTCCGCCGTATGAAGATGGCCTAGGTTTACATTTTTTTGGTAAATGCTTCGGGAAAATATGGGATCGTCTATATCGTATATGGTGGTAATCCCGAGACGCTGGCATTCCCGAATATACACTTTGAACTCTTCACTTTCCGGGCAGCGATAGAATATAGCGGTTGTCGCCATTTGCAGGAAGTTCATGCATCGGTGTCCATCTCGCCAGTCGGCGTAGCCGTAGTCGATGCCAAGATCCGCAAGAATCTCCAGCTTCTGAAGCACCCGGTACTTCTTGCACTGAGGTAATGACAGCTCGCCGATGACGACGACATACGGCAGCGAAAACACATGGCATGCCGGTGTGGCGATCGGGTTGATGCGCTCGCCGCTCAGGAGCGCATTAGAGGCCCCGAGCCTGGCGGGCGTGGAGAGTCTGTAGTGTGCCCTGAGGTATTTCAAGGTCTCTTTTGCGAACTCTTGAAAACCGTAGATTTGCCAGAAGCTGATCGCTCTACCGACAAACTCCCTTTTCGACTTGAGTGTTATACGCAGTGAGCGCAGGGCCTCAAACGCACTGTGCCGGGCGGCTCGCAGCCTGCCCACAGGTGGTGGCGCGTGGCTTACGCGCTGCGGCGGACCGACGGGGACCTGGACAGCATCATCGGCCTTGCCGGTAGGGGCCGCATCGGCTGGGCGTTGATCGCGGTCTACCTGGTGGACGACATCAGGGCTTATCTGCACGTATAGACTCTTCTGCGCGGCAAGCGGGGCGATGGTTTACCGGGCAGCGGCCGGGGTTCCGGCGTCCTTCGGCAATGCTTCGTCAGACGAAGCGAGATAGCATCGCCGGACGCCTCCTGGCATCGGCTCCTCAAGATTTTCTGTCCTGGAGTATGCCACATCGCCCTTGGGCGGGCAGTGGGCGTCAGGCTCGCCACCGCCTCGCTGCACCGGCCACCAGCAGCCCGGCCAAACCGATC
>CBFGWV010000362.1:0-4397 GCA_965652545.1 uncultured Candidatus Competibacteraceae bacterium
CCCAGCACATCGATGCTGTCGATCACGGGCGGCGATTCCAGCAGTTCATCCGCTCTTGCCATCAGCGCCTGCGCGATCGGCCCGTCCAGGTGGGCTTGGCGGTTTGCTTCGGTCTCGAAGGCGTCGAACACACCGAAGGTGCGCGGGCCGAGCTGCAACGCGAACCACACGGGTGTCGTCGTCTCCTGCCGCGCCAGTTCCAGGCCCTGGGCCAGAAAGTCGGCGACGGCGGTTTCCTGGCCGGGTTTTGCGTCTAGGCGGACGAATAGGGCGTGCTTGAGCATGATGGGTCTCCTGGTGGCTGGGTATCGCAATAGGGGCGATGGGGGGCACTTTACAAATGCACCACGGCGGGCAACATTGGCTGGATTGACATATTTGGAGTCAATCGCGCCATGCATATCCAGGTCGTCGTGCTCGATGGGGTGTTCGATACCGGTCTCACCACGGTGCTGGATGTGTTTGCCACCGCAAACGATCTGGCGGTGATGCAGGCGTTGTCGTTACCCCGTATCGAGGTCACGGTGACCGGGGTTCATCCTGAGGTGGGCAGCGCCCAGGGCTTGCGGGTGCCGGTGTCGCCATTGGCACAGCCGTCGCCGGACTGGGTGGTCGTGCCGGCGCTTGGCTGCAAGATGCCTGATGCGCTGTGCCAGGCGCTGGAGCGGGACGACGTCTCGCAGGTCGTCGCGGCGCTGCGGCGTTGGGCCGGTGAGGGTGTGGGCTTGGCGGCTGCGTGTATCGGCACTTTCCTGCTGGGTGAGAGCGGCGTGCTGGACGACCGGCCGGCGACCACCACGTGGTGGCTGACGCCGCTGTTCCGCCAGCGCTACCCGCGCGTGCGGTTGGACACCTCACGTATGGTTGTGGCGGACGATCGGTTGATCACGGCGGGGGCTGCGCTCAGCCATGTGGACATGGCGTTGACACTGGTCGGGCAGTTGAGCCCCGCACTGGCCAACCTCACGGCACGCTATCTCATTGCGGATGCGCGGGAGTCGCAGTCGGCCTATGCGATCTCCTCCCACCTGGTGCCCCTGGACCCGCTGACCGAGCGCTTCGATCACTGGGTACGCGGGCGCCTGCATCGTCGCTTCAGCCTGGACGAGGCGGCCAGTGCGCTAGCCACCAGCAAACGCACACTGTCGCGGCGGCTGAACACCGTTTTGGGCACGACGCCGGTGGCCTACGTGCAGGCGTTGCGCATCGAGCGGGCGGTGGAGCTGCTCAAGACCAGCGACCAGAGCATTGAACGTATCGCTGAACAGGTCGGTTACGCCGACGGCGTCACCCTGCGCACGCTGCTGCGCCAGCGTCTGGGCAAGGGCGTGCGCGAACTGCGTCGCGCTTGAGGGCCTCGGCACCACATGGTCCTCGAAGCGGGCTGATGCCTTATAGCTCCCGATGCGGAGAGCTTGCGGAAAGTCCCGATATGGGACTAGCATGCATCCATGCGCATCATCGCTCTATCAACGCTGAGAGCATTTTGGTCGAGCTCGTCGGCATATGCAGATTCCGTCGAGGCCGGTATGGCTTGGTATCGGGAAACCTTGAAAGCCGATTGGGCTACGCCCAATGAGGTCAAAGCGCAGTTTTCAAGTGCCAGTATCTTGAAAGACGGCCGTGTGGTTTTTAATCTCGCCGGAAACAAGTACCGCTTGGTGGTCTGGATCAACTACGCCTATCGCATTGTGTACATCCGTTTCATCGGAACGCACAGGCAGTACGACGAAATCGATGCGCAGGCAATATGAGGTGCACTATGGACATTCGTCCTATCAAAACAGAATCCGATTATCAGGCTACGCTCAAAGAGATCGAATGTCTTATGTCCGCTGAGGCTAATTCGCCCGAGGGTGATCGGCTGGATGTTCTGGTTACTTTGGTCGAGGCTTACGAGCGGGAGCACTATCCCATCGATTTTCCGGATCCGATTGAAGCCATTAAGTTCCGAATGGAACAACAGGGCCTCACTGTGGATGATCTCGTTCCGGTCATCGGCCGTAAGAATCGCGTCTACGAAATCTTGGCTCGGAAACGCCCTCTTACCCTGCGAATGATCGAGGGGCTTCACGAAGTGTTTTCGATTCCGGCAGAAAGTCTGCTGAAGCATCGTTCTCAACGCGGCGATCATCCTGCGGAGATTTAGGACGTTGGTTTTGAGTCATCGCCCAAGTGCATCGCTTCGAGCCGATGTGGTTCAGCCACTTTGGCCTGTCCGCCAGCGGCCTGTTATGTGTCGATACTTTGACCACCAGGAAGACCCGAACGGATGCAAACCGACCTGACCCATCTGCCCGAGCCCAAGCAGCGCGATCTTGAACGGATCGTGGATGCCGTCCGCGCGCACTTGCCGGCTGAGATGGTCATCCTCTTCGGCTCCCACGCCCGCGGCGACTGGACGGAAGCCGCCGATCTGAACCCAAGCCGCTGGTCCGGGCATGCATCGGACTACGACATCCTGGTGGTGGTGGCGGACGCGTCGGCCGCTGCCGACGTCGCGGTACTGCGCCAGGCAGAGAAGGCGTGCAAGGACGCGGGGCTGTCCGCTCGCGCCCAGCTCATCGTCCACGACATCGCGGATGTGAACGCCAACCTGGAGGAGGGCCGCTACTTCTTCATGGACATCAAACGCGAGGGGCGGCTGCTGTACGACTCGCGCCGGTTCGAGCTGGCCGCGCCGCGGACGATGACACCGGCGGAGCGGCGGCAACTCGCCCAGGGTGACTTCGATCAGTGGTTCGGGCGGGCGAAGGGGTTTTACGACATCCATGTCTTCGCTTATGAGAAGGGCGACCTTCGGATGGCGGCTTTTAACCTGAACCAAGCGACCGAATCGGCCTACAAGTGCATCCTGCTGGTCTTCACTGGCTATTGCCCGCACGAGCATCGGCTCGGTTGGCTCGGCGAGGAGGCCAGCCGCTTCGGGCCGGTGTTCGAGGAGATCTTCCTCCAGCGGGCCGGCAAGGCGCTGGAGCGTTTTCAGCTTCTGGACCGGGCGTACATCGGGGCGCGCTATCGCAAGGATTTTCAGGTGTTCTGGGGTGACGTGGAAGACCTCGCGCCTCGGGTCGGGGCCTTGCTCACGGTGGCCGAGCCCCTTTGCCGCGAGCGTATCGAGGCCATCGGTCAGGGTGCCGAGTAGAGCGGGGGTTTTGTCGCCGGTGTGGAGAGCGTTGTGCTTGTTGGGAAAATCTGATGGTGAACTATGAAACTTGAAAATATTGAGATGCTTATCGATGGTTCGGGGGAAATTACCATCGGCAGGGCTGGGCCAGTTCGATGCGCTGCATGTGCGTCTGACGAGGGGCAGTGCCTTGTAATGTTGGTCAGACGCCCTGGTGAGTCGTTATCCGAGCTGCTCAAAAGGTTGGATTCTGCAATAGAGGACGCGATTGAGCGGGAAATATTCGTGGACGAGATAAATGGTGCGTAGTCGACAAGGGGCGTGACCGGCATGCCTCGCAAGTGCTATCAGTAGGCGCCTGAACTCGCCCGAGGGTGATCGGTTGGATGTTCTGGTCACTTTACGTGCAGGACACACGCCTGTAATAGAATTGCCGAGCTGTCGTGACATTGCCGGCGAAATCAGCGCATATCACGGCGTGCTTCATCTACCGCCGCTTCAAACGCCTGCACGTGCCTTGCCAGCTTGAGACTGTCGCAGCTGGGGCAAAGCAGTCGCGACCCTTTGCCCGAGGTCAATACGCGCCAGTTCTCTTTGCACGTCCCGCACGGGAATACTGACCGATGGTATCGACAGAACGGCTTCAGCCAATCGCATTTTGTGGCGGTGAGGCGCGTCGAGAGCCATGCAAGCTCTTGAACAGAAAAGAAGTTGCCAATTCCGAGCCACTCCAGGTGTCGCAGAGCGGCCAGAGGACGCAGCGAGTCATCGGAAACGTGTACAGCGCCCAGGTGAAGCCAGCGAAGATTGACGAGCGACGACAAGGGGGAAAGCGAAGGAACAGAGTATTTCTTACCTTCAACACCAAGAAATCCGAGACCAACCAGGGTGAGAAGCCCCTGGAGCGGCTCCAGTGCGAAGGCCTTTGTCGGGCTCTCAATTTGAAGCCACTCCAGGCCCGATAGCTCACCCAGCGGATCAAGGGATACGACTGACGACGAGGCGCCAAGGTGGAGGTAACGAAGATGGCGCAGCTCAAGGATGGCTGAAAGATCCTTGATTCCGTTCCACTTCAGGTAGAGGCCTTCCAATCCCGGGAGACGGCAGGCGGCCTCGAACAGCGCTTGTGGGACCCTCGAGCCGAACCAAAGCATCTGTAGGGACGTCATGGCGGGAAGTGCGACGCACCAACGCTCAACAAGTCGCTTTTGGTCTCTAGCTGACAAGTTCGTTTGCGTGCAGATCACCTGGAGATGGGGCGTACCATCCC
>CBFGWV010000363.1:0-4389 GCA_965652545.1 uncultured Candidatus Competibacteraceae bacterium
TATGCCCTGCACAATTGCCCCGGGATGGAGATCGGACGTTTCGGTGTCACGCCAGGCTTTGCCATGGCCTCGGTCGACAAGATCGATATCACGATAGAGGGTCGGGGCGGCCATGCCGCCGACCCGCACCTGGCCGCCGATCCTCTGCCCGCTCTGGGCGCCCTAATCCAGGCGGTGCAGGGAATAGTCGCACGGTCGGTCTCACCGCTTTCGAATGCGGTTCTGTCACTATGCGAGGTTTCGGGTGGACAGGCGTTCAACGTAATTCCCACGACCTTGCGGCTGTCTGGCACGGTTCGGGCTCTCGACCCAAAGGTTCAGGACTTGATCGAACGACGCCTGACCGAAATGTGTCAGGGCCTCGCCATCGCGATGGGGGTCGATGTCCGCCTGGATTATGCCCGTACCTACCCGGTTCTTCGCAACTGGGATGCGAAGGTTGCTCATGCCACAGCCGCCGCCGAACTTGCAGTCGGGGCGGACAGGGTCGATGCGAACCATCCACCGACCCTCGCTGGTGAGGATTTCGCCTTTATGTTGGCAGAAAAACCTGGGGCGCTGACCTGGTTCGGAAACGGCTCGTCGGCGCCCCTGCACAACCCGAAATACGATTTTGCGGATGAGGCCCTGCGCCATGCGGTCGCCTTTTGGCTAGCCTTGGTCGCGCAGCGGTGCGGTACATCAGAGGAAACATATTGAACAAAAGTTATCTAACGGGAAACATTGTTGACAAGCACGATGTTTCCCGATAGTTTCCCATAAAGAAACACAAGACAACAGACTGGAGATTTACAATGGTTACAAAACGCAAACCCAAGATCGAACCCACGATCGGCGGATCCACCTATGTTGATCCCGAAGCCATGGAATGGACACCCAGCCAGTTCGAGGGCATAGAGGTCAAGGTTCTTTACGAGAACAAGGCCGAAGGCGAGATGACCTGCCTGCTGAAATGGCAGCCGGGCGCTACATTACCATTCCACAAGCACCCCGAGCTGGAACAATCCTTTGTGCTTGAGGGCTCGTTTTACGACCACGATGGCATCTGTCGCGCGGGCCAATATGTCTGGCGTCAGCCCGGCTCGTTCCACGAAACTCATTCGGACGAAGGCTGCGTGCTGCTCGCCGTTTATCGCAAGCCGAACATGTTCCAGAACACCGCCGGTTTCTACGAAGACGAGAACGCGACGGGCTTCGAAAACTAAGTGGAATGTTCCACGGGGGGACCCATGGCCTATGTCGTGACCGAAGCCTGCATCCTGTGCAAATACCAGGAATGCGTTGAGGTCTGCCCCGTGGATTGCTTTTACGAGGGCGAGAATACGCTGGTGATCAATCCGGCGGAATGCGTAGATTGCGGGGTATGCGAACACGAATGCCCCGTCGACGCGATCAAGCCGCATCTTGACGCGGGGCAGGCCTATACAAGGCTGAACCTGGAACTGGCCCGCATTTGGCCGAAAATCACTACCAAGGGCGCGCCCATGCCCGAGGCGGATCGCTGGGCGGGGGTTCCCAACAAGCTGGCCAAAATGTCGCGTGAACCGGCGGCGCGGAGCTGAGAAATCAAAAGCGCTAGGCGAAGCGCGCTGCAACAGCGGACCGCGACAGGAGTATCGACCATGGAAACGCTCAAAGACTTCGCGACCGCGCTGGCCGCCGAGACCGACCTTGTTGCCGCGCTTCGAGACGGTGTAATCGGCGAAGGTGTGCAATTCGACGGCCCTCTGGGGCGCAAGTCGCTGATTTATGCCGATTATGTCGCATCCGGCCGCGCCCTGCGGCAGGTCGAGGATTTTGTGGCGCAGAACGTTCTGCCGTATTATGCCAACAGCCATACCGAGGCGTCATTCTGCGGCCAGACCATGACCCGCATGCGGGCCGAGGCACGCGCGGTAGTCAAGCGTGTGACCCGTGCAAATGACGATTACGCTGTTGTCTTTTCAGGGGCGGGCGCGACGTCTTGCGTAAACCGTCTGGTGAATCTGCTTGATATCCAGGTCCGGGTGGCGCGCGGCGAAGCGGTAACCGTACTGATCGGGCCCTACGAGCATCATACCAACATCCTGCCTTGGCGCGAATCCGGTGCGCAAGTGATCGAAGTTGATGAAGCCGAAAACGGCGGCGTCTGCCTGAGCGATCTTCGAAAGAAGCTGGCAGGCCTGAATGGTCACGATCTGATCGTCGGCAGCTTCTCGGCTGCGTCCAACGTTACTGGCCAACTTAGCGATGTCGATGGGGTCACTCGAGCGTTGCATGCTGCCGGCGCAGTATCGATCTGGGATTATGCGGGCGCGGGACCATATTGCGCTATCGACATGTGTGTTGGCAGTGACGCCCAGAAAGATGCCGTATTCCTGTCACCGCATAAATTCATCGGCGGACCCGGCGCCTCGGGAGTTATGGTGCTGGCCAAAAGTGTCTTTGCGCGCCCGGTGCCCACCCAACCCGGCGGCGGCACCGTCACCTTTGTCTCGCCCTGGGGCCACAAGTACTCCGCGGATCTTTCGGCGCGGGAAGAGGGCGGCACACCCAATGTTATCGGTGATATTCGCACCGCGCTTGCCCTGTTGGTCAAAGATGCGATCGGCCAGGATTTCATCGACCAACGCAACGCAGACCTGCGCGCCTTCGCGCTGGAGTCTTTGGCTCCAGTGCCCGAGATCCGCCTGCTTGGTATTAACGATGCCGCCGCGCTGCCGATCTTTTCCTTTCAGGTTCATATCGGCGGCAAGCGCGTTCATCACCAGCTGTTTACGCGGATGCTTTCTGATGTCTACGGTATCCAGACCAGGGGCGGCTGCGCCTGTGCTGGGCCGTATGGGCACCGACTTTTGGATATCGATGAAATCGCGTCTCGCGCGTTGCTTTCGCAACTCGAGGCAGGTGCCGAAATCGAAAAGCCAGGTTGGGTTAGATTCAATCTCAGTTATCTGTTGACGGATGACAAGGCGGCCTTCATCCTTCAGTCGATAGTGGCGCTGACGCGGGAGTTTCCCAAATGGGTGGGGCGCTACGTCGCCGACGAACGCACAGCTCGGTTTTCATGCGAAGGCGCCAGGGAGCTGTATGTCGCGGAACCGGTGACTTGATTTGAGGGGTGCATGGGGTACTGTATTCAACAGCCGCATGTCAGGGAAAGGCCAACGGTGCCGACCGAGACCATGCCTGTGTCGCAGGTCAACCAAACTGACCTGAACCCTCACCGTACTTTCCATCGAAGGAAATTCCAGGCCGACAGCATCGCCTCTGCCTGGTCGCTAAGCTTGGATTACGAGGTGCGCCGCGACGTGCGGTTGCAGTTCCTTCATTCACCTGGGCTGCACATTCAACTTCGGCTGAATTGTGCAGGCCGCTATGCATGGGACGGCTGTGCGCCGGTCAGCGGAGCCAGAGACGAAATTCAGGTCTATTGGTCGGCGCGGCCTTGGCGCAAGGATGTCTATGAGAGGCGCGGTGCCGTTAGCAAACTAATTCTGTTTCATCTGTCCGAAGACGCCGCGCGACATCTACTCAGCTGCGATGTGATCTTGGCCAATGCCGATGAAATTGCACCTAGCCTGCGGTTTAGCCGGATACCACTGCCGAATGGGATCGCGGAGGGGGTGGACCGGCATTTCCTGTGTGATGACAACCCGCTTGGCGAACTATATCGCCATGCGAACCTGATGCAGATTCTCGCCGAAAGCCTTGGTGCGGTGTCGAACGACAGCGGTCCAGTCAGCCTGTCTTGCGCGGGCCTCGCCCCGCGCGACTATCGCGCCATCCGGCGTGAGGTGGCCTGTTTGGTGACGGAGGATGGACAATACCGGACGGTGGCCGAGATGGCGGCAAACTGTGCCATGAGCGAACGTAAGTTTAGCACTGTGTTTGCCCGTATCTACGGCATGTCCTTTCCGCAGTTCTCACGCCGTCAGCGGATGCGCTCGGCCGCGCGAAAGATCGCAAATGGTATGAACGTGGCCGATGCGGCGCGCGAGGTCGGCTACGAGCATACCGGCCATTTTGCCAAACTCTTTAGAGCTGAGTTTGGGATGTTCCCGCGCAGTTATCGCGAGCGTCGCGGTCAGACGCTCGCCTCGGATGTTTCCCGGTCTCAGCCGATCCCCTCGTAGCCCAACGCGGCTTTGTTTGCCGCCAGCGCGCGGTCGTATTCCATGACCCGTGCCACTTCGCTAGCGGCCTTGGCGCCGTGATTTCGCGCGATAAGCTGGAACACAGCATCGATTCCCAAGGTAATACCTCCGCTCGTCAACAGGGGCCCAGATTGCACCAGTGCCGCGCTCGAAGTGCGTGCGACCTTCTTCGCAATCAGGTCGATTGGCGGCGTCTCACCGGCAAAGACGCGGGTCTTGGTGGTGGCGGCATGGCTCGCCAGACAATCGGCAT
>CBFGWV010000364.1:0-4388 GCA_965652545.1 uncultured Candidatus Competibacteraceae bacterium
TATGCCCTGCACAATTGCCCCGGGATGGAGATCGGACGTTTCGGTGTCACGCCAGACTTTGCCATGGCTTCGGTCGACAAGATCGACATCACGATTGAGGGTCGGGGCGGCCATGCCGCCGACCCGCACTTGGCCGCCGATCCCCTGCCCGCTCTGGGCGCCCTAATCCAGGCGGTGCAGGGAATAGTAGCACGGTCGGTCTCACCGTTCTCGAATGCGGTTCTGTCACTATGCGAGGTTTCGGGCGGACAGGCGTTCAACGTAATTCCCACGACCTTGCGACTGTCTGGCACGGTTCGGGCACTCGACCCAAAGGTTCAGGACTTGATCGAACGACGCCTGACCGAAATGTGTCAGGGCCTCGCCATCGCGATGGGGGTCGATGTCCGCCTGGATTATGCCCGTACCTACCCGGTTCTTCGCAACTGGGATGCGAAGGTTGCTCATGCCACAGCCGCCGCCGAACTTGCAGTCGGGGCGGACAGGGTCGATGCGAACCATCCACCGACCCTCGCTGGTGAGGATTTCGCCTTTATGTTGGCAGAAAAACCTGGGGCGCTGACCTGGTTCGGAAACGGCTCGTCGGCGCCCCTGCACAACCCGAAATACGATTTTGCGGATGAGGCCCTGCGCCATGCGGTCGCCTTTTGGCTGGCCTTGGTCGCGCAACGGTGCAGCACATCCTAGGAAACTGAACAATGTAAAGTTTCTCTTTGGGAGACAGAGTTGACAAGTGGTATGTTTCCCAATAGTTTCCTAATAAGAAACCTTAGTAAACAAACCGGAGAATCAAGATGGTTACAAAGCGCAAACCCAAGATCGAACCCACGATTGGTGGCTCGACCTATGTCGATCCCTCGGCTATGGAATGGACGCCCAGCCAGTTCGAAGGCATCGAGGTCAAGGTTCTTTACGAGAACAAGGCTGAAGGCGAGATGACCTGCCTGCTGAAATGGCAGCCGGGCGCTACACTACCGTTCCACAAGCACCCCGAGCTGGAACAATCCTTTGTGCTTGAGGGCTCGTTCTACGACCACGACGGCATCTGCCGCGCAGGCCAATATGTCTGGCGTCAGCCCGGCTCGTTCCACGAAACCCATTCCGACGAAGGCTGCGTGCTGCTCGCCGTCTATCGCAAGCCGAACATGTTCCAGAACACCGCCGGCTTCTACGAGGACGAAAACGCGACGGGCTTCGAAGATTAAGCGAAACGTTCCACGGGGGGACCCATGGCCTATGTCGTGACCGAAGCCTGCATCCTGTGCAAATACCAGGAATGCGTTGAGGTCTGCCCCGTGGATTGCTTTTACGAGGGCGAGAATACGCTGGTGATCAATCCGGCGGAATGCGTAGATTGCGGGGTATGCGAACACGAATGCCCCGTCGACGCGATCAAGCCGCATCTTGACGCAGGACAGGCCTGTACACGGCTGAACCTGGAACTGGCCCGCATCTGGCCGAACATCACTACCAAGGGCGCGCCCATGCCCGAGGCGGATCGCTGGGCCGGGGTTTCCAACAAGCTGGCCAAGATGTCGCGTGAACCGGCGGCGCGGAGTTGAGGGACCAAAAGCTCTAGGCGAAGCGAGGTGCCACAGCGGGCCGCGACAGGAGTATTGACCATGGAAACTCTCAAAGACTTCGCCACCTCGCTGGCGGACGAAACCGACCTTGTTGCCGCGCTACGCAACGGTGTGATCGGCGAAGGCGTGCAATTCGACGGACCCTTAGGGCGCAAGCCGCTGATCTATGCCGATTATGTCGCTTCCGGCCGCGCCCTGCGGCAGGTCGAGGATTTCGTGGCGCAGAACGTTCTACCATATTATGCCAACAGCCATACCGAGGCTTCATTCTGCGGCCAGACGATGACCCGCATGCGGGCCGAAGCACGCACGGTGGTCAAGCGTGTGACCCGTGCAAATGACGATTACGCCGTTGTCTTTTCCGGGGCGGGCGCGACATCTTGCTTGAACCGTTTGGTGAATCTGCTTGATATCCAGGTCCGGGTGGCGCGTGGCGATGCGGTAACCGTACTGATCGGCCCCTACGAGCATCACACCAACATCCTGCCCTGGCGGGAGTCCGGTGCGCAAGTGATCGAGGTTGATGAAGCCGAAGACGGTGGTGTCTGCCTGAGCGATCTTCAAAAGAGGCTGGCAGGGTTGAAGGGTCACGATCTGATCGTCGGCAGCTTCTCGGCTGCCTCCAACGTCACCGGTCAATTGAGCGATGTCAATGGAGTCACTCGCGCATTGCGTGCTGCCGGCGCAGTGTCGATCTGGGACTATGCGGGCGCGGGACCTTATTGCGATATCGACATGTGTGTCGGCAGTGACGCCCAGAAAGATGCCGTGTTCCTGTCACCGCATAAATTCATCGGCGGACCCGGCGCCTCGGGAGTTATGGTACTGGACAAGCGCGTCTTTGCGCGTCCGGTTCCCACCCAACCCGGCGGTGGCACCGTCACCTTCGTCTCTCCATGGGGCCACGAATACTCCGCCGATCTTTCGGCGAGGGAAGAAGGTGGTACGCCCAATGTCATCGGCGATATTCGGACCGCGCTCGCCCTGCTGGTAAAAGAGGCGATCGGCCAGGAGTTCATCGACCGGCGCAACGCCGAGCTGCGCGCCCTCGCGCTGGAAGCGTTGGCTCCAGTGTCCGATATCCTTTTACTTGGCATTCCCAATGCCGCCGCGCTACCAATCTTTTCTTTTCAGGTTCATATCGACGGCAAGCGCGTTCATCACCAGTTGTTCACGCGGATGCTTTCGGACGTTTATGGTATCCAGGCCAGGGGCGGCTGCGCCTGTGCTGGGCCCTATGGCCACCGCCTACTGAAAATCGATGAAACCGCGTCTCGCGCGCTAAAGTCGCAAATCCAGGCAGGGGCCGAGATTGAAAAGCCGGGGTGGGTCAGGTTCAATCTCAGTTATCTGTTGACGGATGACAAGGCGGCCTTCATCCTTCGGTCAATTGTGGCACTGACGCGGGAGTTTCCCGAATGGGTGGGTCGATACGTGGCCGACGAACGCACAGCAAGGTTTTCTTGTGAAGGTGTAAGGGGGCTGTATTCGGCGGAACAGGCGATCTGATTTGAGGCGGTATGGGCAAAGGTCTTGGACAGCCGCATGTCATGGGAAGGCCGTCGGTGCCGACCGATCGCATGCCTGTGTATCAGGTCAACGAGTCAGACCGGAACCCCCACTGCAATTTTCATCGAAGGAAGTTTAAAGCCGACTGCATCGCGCCAGGATGGTCTCTGAGTCTCGATTACAAGGTGCGCCGCGATATAAGGTTGCAGTTCCTGCATTCGCCGGGGTTGCACATTCAACTGCGATTAAATTGTGAGGGCCGCTATGCATGGGACGGCTGTGCGCCGGTCAGCGGGGCCAGAGACGAAATTCAGGTCTATTGGTCGGCGCGGCCCTGGCGCAAGGATGTCTATGAACGGCGTGGCGCCGTTAGCAAACTGATCCTGTTTCATCTGTCAGAAGATACGGCGCGGCATTTGCTCAGTGACGAAGCGGTCTTGGTGAATGCCGAAGAGATCGCGCCAAGCCTACGGTTTAGCCGGATCCCCCTGCCGGATGGGATCGCGGACGCGCTGGATCGGCATTTCCTCTACGACGACAGCCCGCTTGGTGAGCTCTATCGCCATGCCAACTTGATGCAGATGCTCGCCGAAAGCCTTAGCGCGGTGTCCAACGATTTCGCTCCATCCATCTTACCCGGCGCGGGCCTTGCCCCGCACGACTATCGCGCCATCCGCCGCGAGGCGGCCTGTTTGGTGGCGGAGGATGGACAATACCGGACGGTGGCCGAGATGGCGGCAATTTGTGCCATGAGCGAACGTAAATTCAGCACCGCCTTTGCCCGTGTATACGGTATGTCTTTCCCGCAGTTTTCACGTCGCCAACGGATGCGCTCGGCCGCGCGAAAGATCGCAAATGGTATGCATGTAGCCGATGCCGCTCGCGAGGTCGGCTACGAGCATACCGGGCATTTTGCCAAACTCTTCCGAGCGGAGTTTGGGATGTTTCCGTCGGACTATCGAGAACAATGCGGTCGGACATTTGCTTCAGCTGTCACCGGATCTCAGCAGATCCCTTCATAGCCTAATGCAGCCTTGTTTGCCGTAAGTGCGCGGTCGTATTCCATGACCCGTGCTACCTCGCCTGCGACCTCTGCCCCGTGATTGCGCGCGATAAGCTGGAATACTGCGTCGATGCCCAAGGTAATGCCTCCACTTGTCAGCATGCGCCCAGATTGCACCAATGCCGCACCCGAAACGTGTGCGACCTTTTCAGCAATCAAGTCGATGGGTGGCGTCTCGCCGGCAAAGACGCGGGTCTTGGTGGTGGCGGCATGGCTCGCCAGACAATCGGCAT
>CBFGWV010000365.1:0-4357 GCA_965652545.1 uncultured Candidatus Competibacteraceae bacterium
CATGGCGTGTTGACCGTCCCTCTCGTTTCCCGCCGGCCGTAAATACACGGCCGGTCAGCATCGTCCCCAAGGAGAGCGTTACATGCGACTGAACCACCTCTTGCGAGGTCTCATCCCCCTGGCATTGGCCTTGTCGCCGCCGCCGTTGATGGCCTCGCCGAACGAGGCCGTGTTCATCCCCGACGATTCGGCGTATCAGCAGGACTGGACCGCCGTGCAGCCCAAGCGCCTCACTGCACAGGCGGCCAGCGTGCACCAGGTGCTGGAGCTGGAACCTTTAGACGGCCCCGCACCGGCACTCAAGCGCTCGCCGTTGGATGGCGCACCGACCGACCACCCGATCGTACCGTTCAACGCATTGCGTATCGGCACCGGTTACCGGGTCGCCGACGGCCAGACACTGGCATTGGACAGCCTCGCCTGGTCGGCACTGGCCGATGGCAGCAGCGTGGCGGTGGCGGAGCTTTCGGTTCCCGGTTCCAAAGGCCTTCGGCTGGCATTGAGCCCGCAATCCCTGCCTGTGGGCGTGGAGCTGCGTGTAACGGCGGCGAACGGACTCGGACCTGTGTTCGGCCCGTTCTCCCGTGCGCAGATCGACGCCGACCGGCTGGGCGTGATCTCCCCTGAAGCCAATGCGCCCTACTGGTTGCCGGCTGTCGGCGGCGACACCGTCCGCCTGGAGCTGGCCACGGCCGCCAACGTAAACCTGCACGGCACAGCGCTGTCGATCACATCGGTGTCAGTGCTGATCGACGCACCCCGCGAGTCGGCGGCAAAGCACCTTGCCGATGTGGGCTCCTCGGGCGCCTGCAATATCGATATCAGTTGTTCGGACTCGCCGCTGTCGCCGACGGTGGCCAAATACCTCTTCACCGATGGACAAGGTTCCACCTTCCTGTGCACCGGCGGCCTGCTCAACGACACCGGCAGCACCGGCACGCCCTGGTTCATTACCGCCGCGCACTGCGTGGACAGCGGTAGTGAGGCCTCGACGATGCAGTTCTACTGGAACTTCCGCAGCAGCAGCTGCGGTGGCGGGCCGATCACGCCGCTGAGCGAGACCTTTGGCGGCGCCACGCTGCTGACCACCAACGAGGTCTACGACACCTCCTTCATGCGTCTGAACCAACCCCCGCCGACCAGCGCCCGCGCCGGCTGGAACGGACAGGAAGTCACGCAGGTCCAGGACGTCTTCGGCATCCATCATCCCTCTGGCGATCTGCAGAAAATCAGCTTCGGTCAGTTGGTTGCCTACACCGGCATCATCGATCCGGCGGTCAACGACTCCCATTTCGTCATCGAGTGGCAGAACGGCGTCACCGAGCCAGGGTCCAGCGGTTCGGGTCTCTTCAACACCAGCAACCAGTTGCTCGGTGTGCTGACCGGTGGCTTTTCGTCCTGCCAGGAACCCGACGAGCCGGACTTCTATGGCCGCTTCGACAAAATGTTCCCCACCCTCGATGACTGGCTGGTCACCAGCGGCAATGGCGGCAACCTGGCGCCCGGTTCCACCGTCACCCTCGCCGGCCAGGTCACCAACACCGGGGGCACGCCCTTGTGCGCCATGGTGCTGATCAACGGCGAGTTCATGTTCTCCTGTGACGGCAACGGCCAGTATCAGTTGAGCTTCCCGCTGGATTCCGCCAGTCAGGCAACGGTATTCGCCTTCGTCGACGGACTGGCCCCGTTCCGCCAGGTGATCACCCCGAGCAGCACCAGCCAGAATCTGAACATCGTCGTCAACCCCTCCAGCGGCGCGCCGGCACCGACGGTCAATCTCAACCCCGTCACCGATGCCGGGGGCGGTTATGTCAACCTCAGCGGCACGGTAACCAACAGCGGCGGCACGCCGTTGTGCGCGATGGTGCTGGCCAACGGCCAGTACATGTTCTCCTGCGCAGGTGCCGGGGCATTCGCTTTGACCGTCCCGCGGCAAACCGACGGCAGCGTGACCTTGTTCGTCTTCGTCGACGGGCTGTCGCCTTACCGCAATACGTTTACGCCTTAGGACTGAGCCGGCGCCAGCGTGCGACACGCTGGCGCCGGGCTCTTTCAGGCCCTCAGGCATCTGCCGGTCGCGGCGGCAGCGGCGAGAAGTAGCCGATCACCAGGGTCAGCCCGCCGACGGCCAGGAACGAGACGATCCGCGCCAGCGTTCCCACGCTGGAGAGGTCGACCAAAAAGAGCTTCAGGACCACCGCGGCCAGCAACCCCGCGCCCGCGAACCACAGCATCCGCAACCCCAGCCGCGCCGCCGATGCGACCAGCGCCAGGGACGATACCGTCCAGACCACGGCGATGGTCGATTGGAAAACGCCTGATACCCATAGCGCCTCGATGTGATAGGCAACGCCTGTCCAATGATGGACGCTGCGTGCGATGACCGTGTTCAAGGTGAGAAAGGCCAGTGTGCCGACAGCACAGAACACGGGGCCATCGGCGAGCGCGGGCATGTAGCGGTGCTCCAGGCCGCGCGTTCGCCACCAAAACAAGAGCCCGATCGCGGGGAGCGCGCATTGCATCAGATCCAGCGGATTGAGCACGGGGACATATGCCAGGCGGCCCGGATCACCGGCGCTGCCCATCAACACGACGCTGCCCCAGGCGAGCACCAGCAACAAGGGCGCGACAAGCAGCTCGTGGAACTCGGCGGTGTACGCTGCAACCGGCCAACGGCGGGTCGCCGCCGGATGCAGCAGCGCCGCACAGGTCAGCAGACCCGGCAACACCATGGCGGCGAGCGACCAGGTGGCGGCCGCGCCGATCACCGTCGCCACCCACCAGTGCAGCTCGACCGTGGCCAGGAACACCAGCAACCACGCGCTCAGGGGATGCAGCACGCGCAGCACCGACGCCGGCCAATCGCCTTCGCGGCGGTAGTACTGGCGATAGAGCACAATGCCCGTGAGCACCCAGGGGATGACGGACCAGCCCGGCAACGCATGGCCGGCACCACGCTCCAGGGCAATCGCCCCCAGCAACACCAACAGCGGCACCGCCACCAGGCTGGCAAACCCCGCTTGGGGCCAGTGCAGCCGCTCACCCAGCCAGGCCAGCCCCGCCGCGGTAACGCCCACCAACAACGCGAAAACGCACACGTCCGTCGGCGCCGCCAACTGGGCACCCACCTCGCCCGCCGCCCCGCCGAACCACCACAACAGGCCCCAGGCCAGCAGCGCGGTACCGATCGGCCGCTCCCAGCCGCGCAGCGCCGCGCCCTCTCGGTGCAGGCACCAGGCGGAGAACAGCCCGGCACCAGCCATCAGCACCGTGGCCAGATAACCCATGTTGAGCACCGGCATACCGCGGCTGGCGAATACCAGCTCCAGCGCCACCATGGGGGCGGCCAGAACCTGCAAGGCCACACCGGCCAACCGTGGAAACAGCTGGCGTTGGCGCATACCCACCCACAGTAAACCAGCCCCCTCCAGCGCCCATGCAGCCGCCGTCCAGCGGCCGTCGACCGCCAGAGGGATGGCCAAGGTGGCGAAGCCCACCGCCAGCGCGGTGTAGGCCTGTGTCAACGTGCGCAACCCACCGCCGGGGTGGTTCCACAAACTGCGGGCCAATGCCCCATAGACGACCGCTAACCCCGCCGCGCTCCAGGCCAGACCGTACTCAGTGGACTGCACCAGCGCCGCCTGCAACCCAAAGCCCACCAACGGCGTACCGAACACCAGCGTGCCATCGACAAGCCCACGCAGGCGCGGCGGCTGCTTGTGCGCAAACAGCACACCGATGGCCAGAAACAAACCGAAGAACGCCAGCAGGAACGGCTCGACGCTGGCGAAGAACGCCGGCGTGTAGAAGCCATGCCCCCAGGCCAGGCCGATGATGAATGTGAACAGAAAGCCCAGGAGATTCAGCGAGCGCCAGCTGCGGTACCAGGCAATGGCGAAAATACCCAGGTCCAACACCAAGTAATAGCTGAACAAGGCGACGTGGCTACCCTCGCCGGTGGAGGCGAGGATGGGCGCCAGAAACCCACCGGCAAACCCGAACGCCGCCAGCGCCGCACCGTTCTGCACCACCGCCAGCACGACCGATACCGCGACCAGGACGACCATCAGCGCGAATGCGAACCCCATGGGGATGACGCCGTACAAGCGCGCAGCGGCGAACACTGTCAAATACAGGATGCCGATACCCCCACCCTGCACCACCAGCGCGTACATGCGATTGCGCTCACGAAGCCTCCAGCCCAGCACCGCAAGACCAATACCGGCCGCGGCTACGCCGGCCAGGCGCAATTCGATGGGGAACAGATTCTGATCCGCCGCGTACTTGAGTAGGAACGCCACGCCGAAGAACAACACCACCACACCGATACGGACAATGGGGTTCCCGGTGAGGAAAA
>CBFGWV010000366.1:0-4346 GCA_965652545.1 uncultured Candidatus Competibacteraceae bacterium
GTAAGTGTAGCGTCGCTGCCGCGGGGCGTTCGGGCCCGTATGTTACGAATTGCGGGCGCGGCCGAAGACGGCGATGGCGAGGGTGACAGCGGCAAAGCTGCCGAGGAAGCCGTAAAACAGCGTCGACTCGCGGACGCCCGCGCGCCACATCGCGATGGCGCCGGCCGCCACGACGGCGCCAAGCAGAACGAGCGCGACGGTGATGTGTACATCCGACCAGCCGCGGTCACGCAGCACATGGTGCAGGTGGTTGTGGTCGGCCGCGAGCGGGCTGCGGCCACCCAGCGCCCGGCTGATCATCAGGCGCACGGTGTCGATCAAGGGAATGGCCACCAGCCACAAGGCCAGTGCAGGCGGCAATGCGACAGCCGTGGCGCCCGGCTGGGACAAGGCCACCAGATGCCAGCCCAAGGCCAGGCCCAGCAAGGTGCTGCCGGCATCCCCCATGAAAGCCTTGGCGTGATCGCGCCACGGGTGGCGCAGATTGAACAGCAGGAAGCCCACCACCCCGCCGGCGAGGGTGAGCAACACCCCCGCGGTCGCCGTCTGACCGCTGGCCTGGGCCAACACGACCAAGGCCACCAGCGCCACCAGGCTGAGGCCGCCGGCCAGGCCGTCGACGCCGTCGATCATATTCATGGCGTTGATCACACCGACCACGGCGAACACGGTGAACGGCAGTTGCAGCATCTGGGGGATGTGGATCGGCGTGGGGCCGACCAGGGCGCCCAGGGTTTCCAGCCGGGTGTCCGTGGCCAGGCAAAGCACCAGTACGGCCATCGCCTGCACCACCATGCGAATCAGTGCGCCGACATCGTGGCGGTCGTCCCAAACCCCGGCCAGGGTAACCGCCGCCATGGCAATGACCAGCGGCCAGGCCACCGGCAAGGGCGTGCTGAACAAGACCACCAGGACGAACGCCAGACACATCGCCGCACCACCGGTCAACGGCACGGCATCGCGGTGGCGTTTGCGGGTGGCATTGGGATAGTCGATCCAGCCCCAGCGACGGGCCGGTGTGTCGAGCACACCAACGAACAGCGCCGTCAGCAACAAGGCGCTGGCGGCCTGCAACCAAGCCGGATTCAACGCTCTCCCCTCCTCGATCAGCGCGTTCGAGGCATATTAGCGCAGGCTGCGCCCGGGGCCAGTAACATCGTGTGACACGGCAGGCATTTCGCCGCACGCGCAACCCCAACGGCATGGTGCCGACCCCGGGCTGGATCGCGCACAGGGGTGCGCTCCTACGGGTGCCCGATTCGAGGGTCGGTAGTTGGGTTCCGGACACCTCCAACGCCACCACACCCGCGACCCGCATGCCACCGCCCCAACAACCCGCACCCGTAGGAGCCCTGCCCTCAGGGCGATTGTCGCAGGCGGCGCCGAACCCCTACCGAATGGCACCGATCCCAAGGCATGGCACCGAACCCAAGCCGGATCGCGCACAGGGGTGGGTTCCTACGGGTGCCCAATTCCAAGGCAGTGGCGACGGGTACCCAATGCCAGGACGGCGGCTATTGCTCTTGCAGCCACCCACGCCAATCGTAAACCTGATACCCCAACACCTCTTTGATCGCGCGGCTGGCGTGGGAGAGGGCGTCGGCGTCCGGCACCCAATCGAGCAGCGTCGACGGGTTGGTCGGGTTGATCTCGTGATCCGTCGCCGCCGCGACCACATCGAAACCCAGGCGGCGAAACACCGGCGCCGCGCGCGGCATGTGCAGGGCCGAGGTCACCAGGAGGATACGGTCAATGCCCTCGCCGGCGGCGAGTTCACGGGTATACACGGCGTTCTCGTAGGTGGTCAGGCTGCGCCCCTCGGTGCGGATGGCCTCCTCCGGCACCCCCAGCTGCATCAGAAACCGGGCGATGGCCTGGGACTCGTTCTCGGCCTCGCCGGTCCAGGGTTGGTTACCGCCGGTAACGATGATCAGCGGCGCCTTGCCGGCCAGGTAAAGGCGCGCCGCATGCAGGACGCGATCGGATTGGTTGGTCAAGTTGAGCTCAGGCTGCACCGGCGGGTAGGCACCACCGATGGCGCCGCCGAGCACCACGATGGCCTGCGCCTCCGGTACCGCGTCCAGGGCCATGGCCGGGTATTGCGACTCCAGCCGATAGCGCAACCAGCCGGACATCGCCGGTGTGGACCAGACGTATAACCAGGCGACGGCGACCAGCAGCAGGAACCCCGCCAGAACACGCCGGCGAAACACCAGCAGCAGCAGACCGAGTACCAGAAGCAGCAGACTGGCGGAGAGTGGGAAAGCAAGTTGCGTGACCAGTTTTTGCAGGAACATCCGGAGGTTCTCGTCCCGTGGCGTGGCACCAGCGGCCAAGAGTGCCACGAAACCGTTCCGGTATCATGGCAACCGGATCCCACAGCCGACCGCCCTTTCGATGACGACCGCCCCGCAGCCGCCGCGCCGCTATGCTTGGTGGGCCCATCCCGGCCTGCTGGCCGAGTGCGCGCTTGCGCTGGCCTGGGCCGCCTTCACCCTGCGCCGGCAGCCGTTCCGCCGCATCGCCAGCGGCTTGCAGCGTGGGGCCGACCACAGCGGGCCTGCCGACGAGGCCGCGGCGCAACGGATCGCCTGGGCGTTGCACGCGGTCAACCGCCGCCTGCCGCGCCCGCTGGCCTGCCTCGGCCAAGCCCTGGCCGCGCACACCGTGCTGCGGCGGCATGGCCTGCCGGCGGTGGTCTACCTGGGTGTCGACCCGGCCAAGCCGCTGAGCGCGGGGCTGGATGCGCACGCCTGGGTGCGCAGCGGTGAGGTGGTGGTCAGCGGCGGGCCGGGGCACGAGCGCTACGCACCCATCGCGACGTTCCAGCCGCCGCCGGGGCGCGGCTGAGCCTGGCGACGCTCTGAAGGCAATGGGCCACATCGTAGGATGGGTTGAGCGCAGCGAACCCATCATGCGGCGGCGGAGACCCAGATGACGAGGAGCGCGGGCGTTGACCCAGTGCGGTTGATGGGTATCGCTGCGCTCAACCCATCCTACATTTCGCTAAGTGCGCAAGCTGTCGCGATGCGCCAGATACCACGCATAGGTGCTGGCGATACCCTCACGCAGCCCCACTCCGGCCCGCCAGCCCAGCGCGTGCAGGCGGCTGACGTCCAGCAGTTTGCGCGGCGTGCCGTCGGGCTTGCCGGGGTCGAACACCAACGCGCCGGTGTAGCCGACGACCTCGCGGATCATCGCGGCCAAGTCGGCGATGGTGATGTCCTCGCCCACACCGACGTTGATCGGCCGCTCGTCGTCGTAGTGATCCATGAGATATACACAGGCATCAGCCAAGTCATCCACATGGAGAAACTCCCGCCGCGGCCGGCCACTGCCCCACACCGGCACCTGCGAGCGCCCGTCCCGCCTGGCCTCGTCGAATTTACGCATCAGCGCCGGCAACACATGCGCATTGTCCGGATGAAAGTTATCCCCAGGCCCGTACAGGTTTGTGGGCATCACGCTGATGGCGTTGAAACCGTGCTGCCGACGGTAGGCCTGGCACAGCTTGATGCCGGCGATTTTGGCGATGGCGTACCACTGGTTGGTGGGCTCCAGCTCCCCGGTCAGCAGGCAGTCCTCGGGCATCGGCTGCGGGGCGTGCTTGGGGTAGATGCACGAGGAGCCCAGAAACAACAGCTTGCGCACCCCGTACCGCTGCGCGGCCTGGATGACATGCGTCTGGATGAGCAGATTGTCAGCGAGAAAGTCCACCGGGTAGGTGTCGTTGGCGTGGATGCCGCCCACCTTGGCCGCGGCCATGTACACGTACTCGGGGCGGTGGTGGGCGAAAAAGCCATCCACCGCCGCCGCGTCGGTCAGGTCCAAGACCTCATGTGTGGCGGTAATCAGCCCCGTGTAGCCCGCGGACTCCAAGCGCCGAACCAACGCCGAGCCCACCAGGCCCCGATGACCGGCCACATAGATGCGCGCATCCTTCGGTACTACTGAATCGATCATCGTCCATCCAAACAGAAGAGCTCGCGTTCAAACACCCACGTACTCCCCTCCCCCCTGGCGGGGGAGGGGCTGGGGGAGAGGGGGCGTCCCGCGGCGGCACCGCAACATGGGTCCTGCGGGGTGATATCTCCCCCTCTCCCCAACCCCTCCCCCGCCAGGGGGGAGGGGCTTTTAGAGCAGACGCCCAAACCGCAAACAAGGAGTCCCGTCGCGCCACCAAGCCAACCAGGCCAACCAAGCCAACCAAGCCAACCAAGCCAACCAAGCCAACCAAGCCAACCAAGCCAACCAAGCCAACCAAGCCAACCAAGCCAACCAAGCCAACCAAGCCAACCAAGCCAACCAAGCCAACCAAGCCAACCAAGCCAACCAAGCCAACCAAG
>CBFGWV010000367.1:0-4345 GCA_965652545.1 uncultured Candidatus Competibacteraceae bacterium
GCTCCAGCGCACGCGGATGCCCGCGTTCAGGGTCGATGCCGCCCAAGTCGTCATCGTCGGATCCTTTCGTGGACTTGAACAGGTCGAATATGCTCATTAATGTCCCAGCGTCACCTCATGATTGCATGACTTTGGCATGCGATTACGCAAACGGCTACGCTCGCGGCGAGCCACACAATCGACCAGCCACCGAATCCAGCCCTGCGGGTCGGGCAGGTCCGGGGAAGACCGTCGGCAGCATGGATGCTGCCGTCGAGCTCACACGGATGTGTTCACAGCGCGTCTGACCCGGACCTGCCCGGCCCGCAGGGCGGGAACCCCGGCACCACCCCCGCCCCGCGCGCAGCTAAGGCCTCAGCGCCAGCGCTGCTCAATGGCCTCCAGGGTGCCATTGTCGGCGATGATCCGCCTCCCGGCATCGAAGTCCTCCAGCATGGCGGCCGCCTCGGTGTTGTCTTTCATCCCGGTGACATATTCCGCACTGGACCCAAAGGGTGGGAGTTTCTTATAGCGCTCACTCTTGCCGAGTTCTCTCAAAGTATGGTCCCAAACGATCTCGTAACCGAGAAAACCGTCCAACCGCTTGGCATCGAGCATGCTGAAGCCTTGTGGAATGGCGCTGAGGTCGTATTTCTTGATGTCATCGCGCAAGCGCCATTCGTCGCCGAAATTCCAGCCCCGTACTGCACCGATGGTCAGACCGGAAAGCGAATCCAGCCCATTCCATTCAATCGGATCGTCGTGCCTGACGTACACACGAAAATCGACATTGTTTATGGGGTCGTTGGAATAGCGCATGTACTCCAGCCGCTCGGCATTCTTGCCTGTCGGAAAGATGACATCGACCTCGCCGGTTTCGAGGTAATACAGCGTGCGCGCCCAAGGTACGACGTGCAGTTGAATGGTATAGCCCATCGCATGCATGCTCTCGCGAAACACATCCCAGCTGTAGCCCTGCAGGATTTGCGAATCGCTACCTGGCGGAATACGCTCCCGCGTATGGCTGCCAGTGTCATCCTTCCGGAAACAGAACGGCGGATAGTCCGACAAGGTTGCGACATTGATGATCTTGTCCGCCGCCAGGGCGGTCGTGGCGCAGAGCATCAGCGCCACGGCGAGGACTCCCTTGATCCAATACATATGACATCCCTCCCCCTGGGGCGCCGGCCGTGAACGGCCGACGCTGCTGAAAAAGTATAGGCAGCGGTCGTCAGCCCTCCACCCCAGTTGCCGTCGCCCGCACCGGGTTGTCCGCCGCCAGCCACTCGTGCGCGGCCGGCTTGATGGTCTCGGTATCGATGTAGACGGTGCCGCCGTCGCGGTAGACGTTGACGATGGTGTCCACGTGCTCGGCGATCTGGCCGTACTTCTCGTCCGGCGCGGCAAGGATCACCTGCAGGCCCAATTCGTCCAGGAAGCCCAGCGCACTGACGGTGTTCTGCAAGTCGAGCTTGGAGAACGCCTCGTCGAACACCGCCAGCGACATGCCGCCGCGTTGGCGGCCGTCGTTGTCTCGATCGATGCGGTACGCCGAGGCCAGGGCGGCGCCGATGGCCACGTAGAACGGGCTTTGGTGCTCACCGCCGGAGCCCTTGCCCAGGCGCCGGGAAAGATACTCCGGGTTACCACCGCCTTCGGCGTCGTCGGTCATCTTGACGTCGAAGTGGTAGTAGCGCCGGTAGTCGGCCAATCGCTCGTCCCATTCGCCGCCCTCCTCGCCGAAGTCCATCAGCAACGACTTGATGCGGGCGATGGCCTCGCGGTGCGGGTGGGCCGGGTCGGCAGCGGCATCGAACAAGCCGCCCACGTCCCCACCCTGCTCCGGCGTCCAGGACTCCACCCAGTCGAGCACGGCTTTCAGGTCGCGCTCGGGGGCGCGGGTGAAATGATAGTACTGGCCGTGGAAGGGCCGGCTGCGCAGGTTGCGGTTGAGCTCCTTGCGCTGCTCCTCCAGGTGGACGAGGTTCTCCTGGAGCTTGCCGACGAAATCCGCACGGAAGGCGTGCTCGGCCTCGCCCAGAGCGTTTTCGGCCTCTTTGACGTACTGAGCGAGCTGGGACTCGCGCAGTTCGTTGAGGCTGCGCACCACCCAGGCGGCCATGGGCAGGTGGTCGTGCTCGCTGTCCTCGACCGGGGCGGTCTCCGAGGGCCAGCGGGCCAGGTACTCGCGCACTAGACCTAAGGCCTTGCTGCGGCTGTTCGTGCAGCGGCTGTTCTGGCTGCTGGCGCGTTGCTCGGCCTCGATGGCCAATGCGCTCCAGGCCGGTTCGTCCTGGTCGGCGAAGCGCTCGGAGTCCGCCAACTCGTTCAGGTGATCGGTGGCTTGCTGGGCGTCGAAGCCGGGCATCTGCTCCAGCACGCGCCGCTGGCCACCGATGAGCTGCGATTGCGCCTCCAGTTGCTCCGAGCGGCTGCCGTCGGCGGCTTGCAAGCGGTCCAACGTGGCGCGCTGTTCCTGGATGTCGCGGCGACCGGACTCCAGCGTGTCGCGCTCGGCTTGTAGGCGCTTGACCGTCGCCTCAAGACGCGCGTAGTCGCCATCGCCACCCAGGCGATTCAAATCCTCCGTCAGGCGCAGGACCTCGGCCTGGTGCACACCGGCCCGCATGCACAGCTCGCCCAATGCGCCGGCGTCGTGCAATGCCTGGGCGAACGGCCCCAGATGCTCCTCGCGCAAAACCTTAATGGCCTGTTTGTCGCGCTGGCAGGCGTAGAACGCCGCACCGTCCTGCTCCCAGCGGCTCTGCAACCCGGCCAGACGCTGGGCGCGGGCACCTCGACCGAGCATCGGGTCCTCCGGGCGCAGGCGGGTGATCGACCCGCCGGTGGCGAGCATGCCGTCGGCAGTGACGGCGCGCTCGTGCTTCATCAGCTCGGCTTCGGTGTCCACCCGCAGCACGTTGCCGGCCAAGCGGTGGACATAGGCGCGGGCGTGCTCGTCGTCGGTGGTGATGACCTGAGCCAGCGAGTCCTTGCTGCAACGGTCCAGCCACTCGCCGGTCTTCTGCGTATTGATGATGCGGCTACCATGCAAACCCATTATGCGGCCCTGGTGGCGGTAGATGGCAATGGCCTCGCGCACCTGGGCCGGCGGCACCAACAAGGCCTCGCGCTGGCCGCCGAGGAACGCCTCCAAAGCCTTACGCCAGGTCTCATCGGCCACATCCACCCGGTCGCACAGGGGGACGGCGTCGATACCATGGCTGGCCAGCAGTTGCTGCAAACGCTGAGTACCCTGCGACAGATCGCTCTCGCCGCGCTCGAGCTTCTCCAGGCGCTGCTTGAGCTCGGCCAAGTCGTCCTTCAGCCGCCCCTCCTCCCGCACGGCGGCCTCATAGCGCTCGGCCATGACCAACTGCGCCTGCGCCACGCGCGGTGCCAGCGCCGTCACCGCGGCGGCCAGCGCGTCGGGGTTGGCCGGCCAGTCGTCATCCAGCAGGGCAGCCGGCTCATCCAACCAGGGGGCGATGTCCGCCAGCGCGGCGGTCAGCTCGGCGTCGCCCAGCACCGCGGCATCGGCCAGCACGCCACGTACATGGCCCAGGCCGCGGCGCAGGTCGGTGAGCCGGTTGCGGGTCTGCTGGAGCTTGTACTGGGCCGCGTCGCGCTCGGCTTCGATACGCTTGCGCTGCTGGGCGACGTCCGTGGCGGCGAGTTGGCGCTCGGCGGCGCGCAGTTGGGCGTCTGCATCCTGCCATTGCTGTTGCGTGCTCTCGGCACGCTCAGCGAGACCGGCGAGTGTGCGCTCGCGCGCGGCCATCGTCTCGCGCAGCGGCTCGATCTGCACCTCGATGGCATTGAACCGTGCCTCGGCGTTCACCCACCGCCAGCTCATCGCCTGGCGTTCGGCTTGTTCGGCGACATGGTAGAGCTTGCTGGCGCTCTCCAGCGCCTGCTCGCGGGTTTCGGCATCGCGGGTACGGGTGCGGATATCGCGGTAGCGCTTGAGCGCCCGCTGCAAGGAGCGCACCTCGATCGGCCGCTCCTCCAGGATATGATTACGCACGAAGTCCGACACGTTGCGGATGGGCGCAAACGTTATCGCGTTGCGGAAGGCACGCAGGAAGCGCTTAGGGTCGATATGGCGTGGCCCGCCAGCGAGCACGGCGCACAGCTGGCGCTGGAATTCGCCGCTCTGGGGGATGACGAGCAGGTCCGGGCAGCGCGCGCGCAAGTCCTCGCGCAGACGCTTCCACTCGCGCGGTACGGCACCGGCGGCGGTGCGCTCGACGAGGTCCGACAGCACCAGCTCCTGCCCGCGGGCGATAAAGCGCCCCTCGACGGTCTCGTGCGACTCCGACAAGCGGGCGTGCAAGGCCAGGCCGACCGTGGTGGCGATGCCCTC
>CBFGWV010000368.1:0-4310 GCA_965652545.1 uncultured Candidatus Competibacteraceae bacterium
CAACCAGATGTGCAAGGGGCCGTTCACGGCGGTGGATAAGGATGGTAATCCGGTTGTGCCCGATACGGGTCGGGATCGCTAATTTCCAGGTGGGTGTATATGTCGACATATATCAAGCAAGAGATATGGAAAGAGCACATTCAGGGTTGGAGGATCACCGACTGTGCCGTCAGGGATCGTAATATCGTTTATTTATGTATGCGGCTTGACCTTCCCCACGAGACGGCCTCCGGCATGTGGGATCATGATATCCAGACGACATTGTTTGTGGTGTATTTGGATACGCCGAATGACCCGTTTTCTCGGCGAATCGTGACCGGTTACAACAGACCCAAGGTGGGTGCGTCTCTGTTGCCGGCAGCTCAAGGGATGCTTGTCGCTCGAAACAGTAACGGCCAAGTCAGCGTTTTTGGCGGCGGCAGGAAGTTCGCTGACGAGTACATCGACAAGGGCCACTGGCCCATGCCCAACCGCATCAAGTGCCTGTTCGGCTACGCCTACTCCGTTGGCTCTAACCGCAAGATCTACAAGCGCGTGGCCATCGGCCGCTGGGAGCCGATCACGGACCTGCCCAAGGGCGACGGCGGAAACCTCCGAGTGGGCTTCGAGGATCTTGACGCCTTCTCGGAGTCCGACATGTACGCCGTCGGCGGGCACGGGGATGTGTGGCACTACGACGGCCGGCGCTGGGAGCAGTTGGGTTTTCCGACCAACGTCCAGTTGGCCACCGTCACCTGCGCCGGGGACGGCAAGGTCTACATCAGTGGCGAAGGCGGCAGCCTGTGGATGGGCCGGGGATCGAGCTGGGAGCGGATCTACCACGGCAGCGCCAGCATTCTTTGGAACGACGTGCTGTGGTTCGAGGACCGGCTATGGCTGGCCTCCGACTATCAGTTTCGCGTGTGGGATGCGCAGAAGAAGGCGCTGAAACCGGTGGAGCATGAAGGCAAGCCGGTGTCGATCTACGGTCATATGGACGCCCGGGACGGGCTGCTGGTGGTGGCCAGCCAGCGGGAGGTGATGGCCTTCGACGGACGGCAGTGGCGAGTCATCGTCTCGCCGCTGTTCACCTGATCAACAGCGCCATGGCCGAAAGCGCCTTGGGTCCACTCTTTCTATAGTGAGGCAAGCAGATGTCACTGAACGGAACGGCCATGGCGGGTGCTTTGCCGACAACGATCACCCCGCTGGTGCGCCGACACGTAGGGGACGCCGCGTTCTACTGGGTGCAATTGGACGCCTCGGTCGATTCACCTCAGCTACGGCTTGATCGGCTAATGCATTTCAACCAGTTGCTGGATGCGCATCTGGACGGTTTGACGTTGGCAAATCCGACCGGTTGGCAATTGTCCTTGGAGGCCCTGCAACGCTGGCGCGGGGCGGGCGAGGCCTTCGTCATCGCCTGGCTGGCCATCCGAAACGACGATGCCCCCGTACTGGCAGCGGTGATCGATCAGGTTCGCAAGCAGCCCGACAGCTTGTTGCGCGGCGTGATCTCGGCCCTGGCCTGGCACCCACGGTCGATAGGGCTGGACTGCATCGGCTACTGGAGTGCCGCCGACGGCGACATGGTGGCCCAGGTGGCGGCGCTGCGGGCCGCCGCCCTGATGGGGGCGGGAGCGACCGCTTTGGCGGAACCGTTGTCGGTGTACCTGACCTCCCCTCATGCGCCGCTGCGCGCGGCTGCCTGCCGGGTGGCGGCCACCGAGGGTGCGCGTGTGGGGCGGGACAATGCCGATGCGCCAGCGTGGCTCCCAGCACTGCACGCGACGTTGACCGATGACGACTTGGCGGTGCGGGCGGAGGCGGCCATTGCCCTGGTCGCGCTACGCCAGCGCTCCACCGCCCCGGCGGTGCTGGCCCGCTGTGTGGATGCACAGGCGGGTATCCTCGCCAGCGCCACGGGCTGGTATCGCAAGCAAGCCGCTCGTCGCCTTGCCCGCTGGGTGCGTCATATGGCGCAACTGTCCCCGGTGGGGCATCGGAATGTGTCCGATCTGCTGGCCATGCTGCCGCCGCGTATCGGCCTGGCCTTCGCGCTCTACCATGGCGACCCGGCGCACCTGCCGTTCGTGCTGGGGCATATGCGTGACCCGGAAACGGCCCGCTATGCCGGCTGGGTGTGGCAAACGCTCACCGGCATCGACTTGGCCGGCAATGGCTTGACCCTGCCGGAGCCGGCGGACACCCGACAGGCACCGGCGGCCATTACCGATGCACGGCGCGATGCGGACAACGGTTTGCCGTTGCCCGATGCTCAGGCGGTGGGTGCATTCCCCGTGTCGTTGGCGCCAGGTGGGCGGGTGCTGCTGGGCCAGCCGCTGACCCGGGCGCACGCCATCGGCTTGCTGGCGGACGCGCCCCAGGCGGTGCGGCGCATCGCCGCCATGGCTCTGGGGGACCAGGAGCCCGGCATCGCCGTCAACGTCCGCGGGCCGGCTGCCCTGCAATATCAAGCGCTGCAACGGCTTCAAGGAGAGGCGCAATCATGACCGACGCATTGCTCGACCCTTGGCGCGACGCCGCCCGCATCGCCGACCGCCTGAAACGTGGCGAGGGAAAGTTGGTCGTGTTCCTGGGTGCGGAAAGCTGGTGCCACAAGTGTCTCGAGATCAAGCCCAGCGTGGAACGGCTGGCCACCGGGCAGGGCAGTGCCGACACCACTTGGCTGTGGCTGGACCTGGAAGACCACGCGGAGCTCTTGGATGACTTCATCCCCGACGACCTGCCCTGGCTGGTGATGTATCAGCGCGGGCGCCTGAGCCGCTCGCACCACGTGCCGATCCCGCAGGACGGACAGACGCTGGAGCAGGTCCTCAATGCCGTCGTCGGCCCGGCCATTGACTCGGCCGACCCGGGTATACGGCAGCGGTTGTTGCTGGCCGACTGGGCGGCGTGATTTCGACTACTGCAAGGAGCCCGTTCGATGACGAAGGACGTTGATTGCTCCCCAACCCGCTACGTGACCTGGATAGCCGGGCAGTTCCCCGATCTATGGCGAATCGCAGACCAGTATCGGGAGCAACACCTCAAGGACGCGTGGCCGCCCGGTTGCTTTATGCCTGTCGCCGGCTGGTATGAGGTCTTGTGCAAAACTCTGGGTGTGGAGCGACTACATGACAAACAGGCCCCTTACGCGATTATTGCCGCCACCCTGGGCGCATGGCGGGTGTCGCAAGGCATCTACCGCTTCGATCCCACCTTGTACGAGGCCCTGGTCAGCACCGAGATCAGTGGCGACATACCCCATCAGGTGCTCTTCCACCTGCCTGAATGGTGCGTGTAAGTGGAAACACCCGGTCTGACGATGGACGGCTTGCCGGTGCTCGGGTTCTGGGCGCAGCTGCGCTATGAGCGCGTCGATGATCCACATCCCAAGCTCTGGCTCATGGTCAGTATGCGCGAGCGCCCCGAGGATGCGTTCCTTCATGGCGTTCCGGTGGTGCTGGAGGGTTCACTGCTGGATGGCATCATGGCCAATTCCAGGAAGCCGGGCGGCCCCAACAAAGCCCCGGACGAGAGAGTCACCCGAACAGCCAAGGAGTTGCAGCCGATGATGTCGCTGCTGCTCTACCTGTGCAGTGAAAATGCCGACTACACCCGTCCACCACGGCCCACGCCGAAGCGGACGAAACGGGGGCTGCGGCTATTCGCACCGGACAAACCGTACACTTGGGACGTCGGCGTGCGCATTGGCGCGGCGCTCAGGCACGCCCAGGACAGTCCCGATCACAGTGACAGCGATCCGGGGACGGCCACGGGCCGGGCGACGATACGCCCCCATGTGCGCCGTGCGCATTGGCACACCTTCTGGCGCGGGCCGTATTCCGGGGAACGGGAATCGGTTCTGCGCTGGATGCCGCCAATCGCCGTGGCGGTCGATCACAACGAACTGCCGGCTGTCGTCCACCCGGTGAAGCCGGCGCAACAAGCCTCCCGGAGGTAGCCGGCCATGAGCGCTGCTCGTCAAAGGGCGCCGGATGGGGCGTCGTTCGCATTGATGAAGCTGCCATCCCATCGCCACATCTACCCGATGTGGAGGAAGGGCCGGTTTGCTCGTTGGGGGGGCTCGTTGACACGACGCGGCGTCGACGTTGCCCGCTATTTCACCCTGCGCCAATACGGCAGCATGGAGATGGCGTTACTGATGGCCATCGCCTTTCGTGACGAGACCGATCGGAAGCTGCCCCGCCTGAGCCGGGCGGAACTCTGCGCTACTGTCCGCGATAGCAACACCAGCGGGGTGCCGGGCGTCCGCCGGGTGACGTACAACGATGGGCACCGCAAGAGCGACCGTTGGCAGGCGACCA
>CBFGWV010000369.1:0-4282 GCA_965652545.1 uncultured Candidatus Competibacteraceae bacterium
ATGCCGCCATTGAATTCTTCACCGAACTTGGCCTCGATCTCGAGGGGCGCGCCCCAATCCAAGGAGACTGGGCAGATGGCGTCACGGGGTTGCGCAACATGCGCGTCGAGATTGCCATGATGCGTACGCCGGACGGTCACAGTCGGCTCGAGTTGTCCCGCTTCCTCGCGCCGCCTGTGGTCGCCGATCACCGAAGCGCTCCGGTGAACGCTCTCGGTTACTTACGCGTCATGTTTACCGTGGTAGACATCGACGATACGCTCGCCCGGCTCGGCAAACGCGGCGCAGAGCTCGTCGGCGACGTGGTGCAGTACGAAAACATGTATCGGCTCTGCTATATCCGAGGTCCGGAAGGCATTCTCATCGGGCTTGCCCAAGAGCTCGGGCAGTAGACGTCCCGATGAGCACATGCGATAGGTACAGGCGTTTGATTCAATAGCGGAGAAAGGCTGCGCCCGAAACGTTGAGTTGTTGGAGAAGTGATAATGCCAAGGCATCGAATTTTCAGCACAGCCTTTTCCAAGGTGTATCCGCTGTACGTCCAAAAGGCGGAGAGAAAGAATCGCTCGAAAGATGAGGTGGACCAGATTATCTGCTGGTTGACGGGCTACAGCCAAGCAGGCCTGAATGAGCAGATCGAGCGACACAGCGACTTCGAAACCTTCTTTGCAGAAGCGCCCTCTATTAATCCACGGGTTTCTCTTATCAAAGGCGTGGTTTGTGGCGTGCGCGTGGAGGAGGTCGAAGATCCGCTAATGCAGAAAATACGATACTTGGACAAACTGGTTGATGAGCTTGCGAAAGGAAAGGCGCTGGAGAAGATCCTGCGGTGAAGGCCTGCTAAAAAATTCGCTCAAACGTGTTGTGTACTCCAGGCTGGCTTGCTGAAGCATATCGACTTGACGCCCGTGGGTAGGCGTCGCTGACCCGCCCGGTTTGGCGCGAACCGCCGCCAGCCCCCATACTTGCAGCGGTCGAGGAGGGGAGAACCCGGGACGTGAGTATCCATGCCGGTCATCGGTAGTGCATTGAGCGTCCTATGGGCGGCGCTGGCGTATGTCGGTGCCGGTGTTCTGGGCATCTGGATGACGTGGCCGACCGGCACCGCGGTGGCCTTGTGGCCGGCTGCCGGCGTCGCCGTCGCGCTGGTCGGCTGCGGCGGCCCGCGCCTGCTGCCGGGCATCTGGCTGGGGTCGTTCGTGACCAACCTGCTGCTCGCGGTGCACCTGGACGGTGTGCTGCCCTCGGGGACCGATACTCTGCTTGCGGCGTGGATCGGGGTCGGCGCGGCCTTGCAGGCCCTGGTGGGTGCGCTGCTCGGGCGGCGCCTGCTTGCGGCCAGCGCACCGCTGAGCCGCCCGCGCGAGGTGTTGCATTACCTGCTGCGGGCCGGTCCTCTGGCGTGTACCGTCAATCCGCTGTGGTCGATGCTGGGGTTGCTGCTCCTGGGCCAGCGCACGCTCGATGCGGCGCCGCAGGTGATCTTCACCTGGTGGGCGGGGGATACGGTCGGCGTGCTCCTGGCCGCGCCGGTCACCCTGGCCCTGGTCGGCGGGGCGGTATGGCGCCCTCGCCGGACGCAGCTTTTGCTGCCGCTGTTGGTCTGCCTGCTGCTGTCCGGCCTGGTCTATGGACAGGCGCGGCAATGGGAGACTGAACAAGCCGCCCAGCGCTTGCGCCAGTACGCTGCAAATGCGGATTACGCCCTTGAACGGGCGCTCGCCGGGCATCTGGAAGTGCTTCGCGCCTTGCGCGACATGGTGCAGGTGGATAAGTCGCCGGAACGCGATCGCTTCCGCCAGTTGGCCTCGGGTTTGCGCGCCCGTCACCCCGGTGTGCAGTCGCTGCAATGGATTCCACGTATCACCCATGCCGAGCGTCCCGGGCTCGAGGCGGCGATGCGCGAGGCCGGTTATGCGGACTTCCGGTTGAAGCACTTCGACGATGCCCGCGGGCTGTTTCCGGCACAGGCGCAGGCTGAGTATTTCCCGGTGCTGTTCATGGAGCCCGAGACGGGCAATGAGCGGGCATTGGGGTTGGACATCACTTACCGCGAGGTCACCCGCGTTGCCTTGGAGCGGGCGCTGGCCTCGGATGAGCCTGCGCTGACGCAGGTGTTTACGCTGGTCCAGGAAACCGGCTCGCAGCAGGCGGTGATTGCCTACCTGGCTGTGCATGACGGCTCGCGTGCCCGTGGCGTGCTGGCGGCGGTGTTCCGCTTGCAGGACCTGCTGTCGACGGTGCTCGATACCGGCTTCAACCCGGATGTGCAGTTTGCGATACGCGATGCGGCGGACCCGGAGGTCGTGCTCTTCGGCCAATCCTGGAACGCGTCGCCCGCGGCGTGGCGTGAGACGGTTCCCTTCGCCGACCGTACCTGGGAGTTGGTCGTCTCGCCGTCGACCGACCCCGATAGCCGACTGTCCGCGACTGTCGGCGGGGTGATGGTCAGTACGGTGTTGTTCGGTGGGGTGTTGTCGGCGTTTCTGCTGGTGGTGTCCGGCCGGACGGCGCAGGTCGAGGCGCTGGTGGCGGAGCGGACCGCCAACCTGGAGCGCGAGATCATCGAACGCCGTGCCGCGGAGGCCAAGCTGCGGCAGGCTGCCACGGTGGTGGAGAACACCCGCGACGGCATCATCGTGACCGACGCCGAGCGCTGTGTATTGAGCGTCAATCCCGCGTTCAGCCAGATCACCGGCTATCCGGGGGATGCGGTGGTCGGGCGCGATGTGGTGTTCTTGCGCACCCGTCGCCACGATGCCGGGTTCTACGCTGGCATCGGCCACGCGCTGGAGACCTGCGGCCAATGGCAGGGTGAGATCTGGGGGCAGCGGGCCGATGGCGAGCCGTTTCCGGCCTGGGCGAGTATGAGTGCGGTGCGCGATGCGCAGGGCGAGACCAAATCCGTCGTCATCGTGTTCTCGGACATCAGCTCGATCAAGCAATCGCAGGCCGAGCTGGAGTACATCGCCCATCACGATCCGCTGACCGGCCTGCCCAATCGGCTGCTGTTCCTGGCGCGGCTGGAGCATGCGATCGAGCGCGCCCAGCGTGGCGAGCAGCGTCTGGCGGTGCTGTTTCTGGACCTGGACAACTTCAAGAACGTCAACGACAGCCTGGGCCATGCGGTCGGGGACAATCTGCTGCGCGCGGTGGCCCACCGCCTGACCGAGCAGTTGCGTCGCAGCGATACGGTGGCGCGCCAGGGCGGGGACGAGTTCACCATCATCATGGAGAACATCGTCGGCATGGAGGATGCGGCGATCATGGCCGGCAAGCTGCGTGCGTCGCTGGCCAAGCCGGTGCTGGTGGATGGCTTCGAGCTGTTCGTCCAGGCGAGTATCGGCATCAGCGTGTTCCCCACCGATGGCACGGAGCCGGCGACGTTGCTGCGCAATGCCGACGCGGCGATGTATCGGGCCAAGGCCGGCGGCCGCAATACGCACCAGTTCTACGCGGAGTCGATGACCCGTCGGGTGGCCCGTCGTCTGTCGCTGGAGGTGGAGTTGCGGCGGGCGTTGGAGCGGGATGAGTTCCGCCTGGCCTATCAGCCGCAGGTGCGCTTGGCCGATGGCGGCCTGGCGGGCTTTGAGGCGCTGATCCGTTGGCAGCATCCGCGACGCGGGTTGCTGCGGCCGGCGGCGTTTCTGACGGTGGCGGAGGAGGGTGGGCTGATCGTGGCGATCGGTCAGTGGGTGATGGATGCGGTGTGTGCGCAGATTGCGGATTGGACGCGGGCGGGCCTGGCGCCGCCGACGGTGGCGATGAATGTGTCGGCGCCGCAGTTGGTGCGGCAAAATCTGGTGAAGGAGTTGGAGGCGTGTTTGCAGCGGTATGCGCTGAGGCCGCAGGCGATCGATATCGAGCTTACGGAGACGATGTTGATGGCGGATCCGGCGCGGGCGGCGCATGTGTTGCGTGGGCTGAAGGAGTTGGGAACATCGGTGGTGATCGACGATTTCGGCACCGGATATTCGAGTCTGGCGTATTTGAAGCGGTTGCCGATCGATACGTTGAAGATGGATCGGATGTTTGTCGGTGATCTGCCGGACGATGTGGATGATGTGGCGATTGCGCGGGCGATTTTGGATCTTGCCCATCATTTGCGCTTGACGGTGGTGGCCGAGGGTGTGGAGACCGCCGCCCAGGCGGAGTTCCTGCTGGCGCACGGTTGCACCCTGGCGCAGGGGTATTTCTTTGGCGAGCCCGCGCCGGCGGATGTGGCGTCGGAGCGGATGACGCAGGCGGCGGTGCGGCGGGCGAAGGCCGGGTCCTGACCGGG
>CBFGWV010000370.1:0-4279 GCA_965652545.1 uncultured Candidatus Competibacteraceae bacterium
GACGTACACCTACGACACGCTGGGCCGGCGCACCAGCGTGACCGACCCCGCCGGCGGCGTCACCCGTTTCGACCACGACCGCTTCGGCCGCCTCACCGGGGTGATGGATGCGGCCGGGCGCACCCAACGCTATCGTTACGACGCCGCCGGCCGGTTGATCGAGCTGGAAAACGAGAACGAGGCGAAAACCCGCTTTGCCTACGATAAGCTCGATCGGCTGATCGAGGAGACTGGTTTCGACGGCCGCAGCCGACGCTACCGCTACAACCTCGCCGGCGAGTTGGTCGAGATCGAAGAGGCCGATGGGCGGGTGACGGCCATCGACTACGATGCCGCCGGCCGCGTGGCCGCCCGCCACCTGCCGGCCACCGAGGCTGCCCCGGCACTGACGGAAACCTTTACCTGGAGCCCGGGCGGGCAGCTCATCGCCGCCGCCAGCCCCGCGGGCACGATACACCGCCACTACGACACCGCCGGGCGCTTGCAGCGCGAGCTCCAGCACCAACCCGAGGGCCGGATGCCCTTGGACGGCTGGACCTACGCGGTGAGTCATCAGCACAACGTGCTGGGGGTGCTGGAGACCAGTACCTTTGGCGATGCACCGCCCATCGACTGGCTGACCTACGGCCCGGGCCACCTGCACGGGGTGCGCGTGGGCGAACTGGCCCTGGATCTCGAGCGCGATGCCCTGCACCGCGAAGTCCTGCGTCGGGCCATGGGCGAGGACAGCACGGCGACGTTCGAAACCACACGTGCGTACGACCGCACCGGACGCCTGGCCACTACCCTGCACGAGCCCCTGGTGGGCGACCCGTGGCAGCGGCGCTACCGCTACGACCCCTTGGGCCAGTTGGCCACCATCGAGGAGGACGACACCCCGGTCATCGCCTACACCTACGACCCCACCGGCCGCCTCATCGCCAGCCGCCACGGCACCGGTAAGCACGGCTATCGCTTCGACCCCGCCGGCAACCGGCTCGACCCCGAGCACATCGCCCAAGCAGCCCACCAGGACTGGGCGCAAACCGTACGCCAACGCCTGAACGACCCGGATTTCAGCCCCCTGGGCATTTACGACGGCCCCGGCGCCAGAGCGCGCACCCACTGGCCGGACAACCGCATCACCGAGCTCGATGGCGGCCGCTACCGTTACGACGCCGCCGGCAACCTGACCGAGAAACTCACCGCCGACGGCACCCGGCTGACGCTCGCTTACGACGGTGCCCACCGACTGGTCCACCTGAGCCGGGAGGCCCCCGACGGGACCCGGACCGAGGCCCACTACCACTACGACGCCCTCTCCCGCCGGATCAAGAAGACCGTCCGCCACGGCGAGCGGGAGACCACCACCCGCTACGGCTGGGACGGCGATCGCTTGGCCACCGAAGCGCTCGACGACCGTCTGCGCACCACCGTGTACGAGCCCGGCAGCTTCGTGCCCCTGCTACGGATCGAGCAGGACCTCAGCGACACCAACCCCCAGGAGCTGCGCGATAAGCGCCAACTGGCCGCCGTCGGCCTGCTCACCCCCGAGGCCGCCGGGCCGATCGAGGACTTCCTCAGCACGCCACCGAAGCAAGCCATCGCCTGCTATCACACCGACCACTTGGGCACACCGCTGCGCCTGACCGACACCCAGGGCAAGACGATCTGGCAGGCCGAGCCCCACGACTGGGCCGCCGTGCGCGGTGAGCACGGCGAGACCGACCAGTCCATTCGGTTTCAGGGGCAATGGTGGGATGAGGAGTCGGGGCTGTATTACAACCGCTATCGGTATTACGACCCGGGGCTGGGGCGGTATGTCTCGCAGGACCCGATCGGGTTGATGGGGGGATTGAATTTGTATGGCTATGTGATCAATGATCCGGTCAATTTTATTGATCCCAATGGATTAGAAACGGCTGTAATCATTAATGGCCCTACGTCAGGCAACCCTTTTGGGCATACGGCTATTTCAACCACGGGTTCGGGCGTATACAGCTATGGCAATGGCACTGAACTCGGTAGCAGCTTAACCGACTATCTGTTACGAGAAGCACCTCGGAGAAATACGGCTGTCATAATCATTAATACTACGCTCGAACAAGAGCAGGCAATAAATAATTACTTGGCAACGACGTCTGATGATCTTCCTCCTTGGACCTCTGACATTTTTCCGAGCGTGACAGATAGTTGTGCTACTCGCACCAATGCGGCGCTTGAGGCTGGTGGTTTGATCGACCCATATACGATGGGGCCGTCATTCCCCACTGATGTCACAGCACAGGCCGAGTTTTGGCGGCAAGCTCTGGGTGGAAGCACACACAGTATACCGATGAATAGCAGCTCAATCCCTGATGCCCTCAATGGGTTTAATCCATGACGAAATTTGTATGGATTTGCTCATCGGAGAACTCATGAAAACCCTTAGGCTGCTGTTTATGGCAACTTCTCTAGTGCTTGTTATGCTTGGTGTGTTTTTTTTTATGTCGCACAGCGGTGCCAGCAAAGCCATGGAGACGTTGCCGCTTGGTAGTAGTTATGAAGACTTGTTGTCTCTTGCAGGTTCTCCTGATTACGAAACCGATGGTACGCTATGGGTTGAACCGAAATACAAGAAGTCTCCCGACCAAATCATAAGAGGGTGCGTAAAAGAGGTTTGGTACGAGAGCTGGCTGAAATTTATTCCTAGTAAATTATCATTCTGTTTCGATGCTGATAATATGCTAGTGCACAAATATCATTGGTCATCGTGGTGACAATAGCCCCGGAAGGTTTGGAGCTATTGTGGTCTGCGACATCGATCCATAGAGTGGACCTCGATAACTGTGGATTCCGCCCCAACAGCACCCAATCTCTGTTCGGCGCTGTAGCTGCGATTTATGATTAAATTTTCAAAAAACCTGCCAACGCTCCTTGTCTGCGCAATAACATGTGCTTTTATTACGCACAAATTGGTCCCGCCAATTACAGCGAAAGGAGAGCTATCTGGACTGAATTTAACCCAGAGAATAGAGTGGGCCATCTCGCCAGAAAGCCTCTGGATTCTGGCACCACATTTCTGCGTCGCATCAATAGTATCGGTATTTTTTCTAAGAAAGGTAAACATTTATGGATTTGCGATATGGGGCAGGGTCGTTGGCGCATCTTTCGCAGCGATCGTTTACCCTTATTCACCATTTGGCAACGAGTATAGAGCCATCTTCGGAGATTGGTGGGACGTTGCAGAAACCGCGAGCTTTATATGCGCAAGCGCTGGAAGTGCATTCGTCGTCAAGCTCCTTTTTATGACAAAATGCACGTCCTCGACAGCGTAACTGAAACTACAATCCGCCAAACTGATTCATCCTGTCTGTGCGCCATACAATCCGACAGAACTCTAAGCCTCCTCAACTGCGCACCAGACGCAGAACCTCAGGCAAATGACGCAGGCGTTTCATCACCCGCGCCAAATGGACCCGGCCACGAACATGGACGAGCAAGGTCATGGTGGTAGTGACGCCATCGCGTTCGGCGGTTTGAATGTGGTCGATGTTGCTGTCCACTTCGCCGATCGTCGCCGCCACCCGGGCGAATACGCCCCGGCGGTTGATGACATCGAGCTTGACCTCCACCGGAAAATCGCCGTCGATGTCCTTCTCCCATTCCACCTCGACCCACTTTTCCGGGTTCTTGCGGTAGTCGACGATGTGCTTACACACGTCGCGGTGTATGACGATACCGCGACCGGCGCTGAGAAAGCCCATGATGGGATCTCCCGGCAAGGGCCGGCAGCAGCGGCCGAGAGTGACCACGGTGCCTTCGGTACCCTTGATGAGAAACGGCTGCTCAGGGTGACGGGGTGCGGACTCGCGGTGCTCGTCATCCGGTTGCAAGCGCTTGGCGATGAGCGCCGCCAGCCGTTTGCCCAGGCCAATGTCGGCAAGGATGTCAGTGAAGTTCTCGACATGAAACTCCTTCACCAAACCCATCTTGCGTTCTTCCGGGACCTCCGCCAGCGTGCTCACCCGGCCCAGTAGCGCTTGTTCGAGCAGTCGCTTGCCGATGATGGCCGCCTCGTCGCGCTTGAGCTGGCCCAGGTAGTGGCGGATGCTGGCGCGCGCCTTGGCGGTGACGACGAAGTTCAGCCAGGCGGGGTTCGGCCGCGCAGTGGGGGCGATGATCACCTCCACGGTCTGGCCACTGGAGAGCGGTGTGCGCAGGGGCATCAGGCGGCGGTCGATCTTTGCTCCGACACAGGTATTACCCACATCGGAGTGGATGGCATAGGCGAAATCCACCGCCGTCGCCCCGCGCGGCA
>CBFGWV010000371.1:0-4265 GCA_965652545.1 uncultured Candidatus Competibacteraceae bacterium
GTACAAACCGGCACCGCCGAGCTTGGCCTTGCGCCGGCCGCCACCGACGATGGCCGGCTCCGACCACACGGCCAGGGTGTCGACTGCGGCGTCCGGCGGGGCAAGACAGCAGTGACGCAGATAGTCGATGGCCCCCTGCAGGCGGGCGGCACGTTCGGCATCCGGCGCCGCGCCGGTGGTTGCCAGCGACCAGACGGTGCCCGCATGGCGCAGCACGTTGTAGTCATCGGAAACCACGGTCGTGGCGCCGCGCACGCTGTACAGGAAGCGCCCCTCGGGCAACAGGGCGCCGTATAGGTAGTCCTGCCCGGCCGCGACGGCGTCGGTGAAGCGCGTCATGTCCTCGGCCCATGCCGGAGCGACCGCAGGCAGCAGCAGCCCGAGCAGCCATCGCCGTACGATACGCCCCTTGGTTCCATGTCCTTGTCGGATGCTGATGCGGTACATGATGGTCCCTCAGTCAGAACAAGGCGGGAATAGGCGTCCCCTCACGCAGATGCTGCAACGACACCTCTGCGGCATGGCGGGCGCGGGTAATGGCCACGTCCATGTCCAGGTACTGAAACGTGGCCAACCGACCGACGAAGCTGTACCCGCTCAAGGCCCGCGCTTCGGCCAGGTAGCGCTCCAGCAACGCCGAATGACCGGCCAGGTTCACCGGGTAGAACGGCTCGTCTCCCGGCCCGCATTCGTGGCTGAACTCGCGCGAGCAGACCGTTGTGTCGAAGTGCTCCCAGGGTGTGAAGCGCTTGTGCTCGGTGATCCGCGTGTAGGGCACGTCCGGGTCGGGATAATTGACCGCCACCGTCTGCTGATAATCGCCCTCGGCGTAGAAATGCTCGAAGCGCAAGGCGCGGTAGGGCAGCCGCCCGTGGGCAAACTCGAAGAAGGCGTCCAGGCCACCGGTGTAGTAGACGTGGTCGATGCCCTCGATTCGGTCACGGCGCTCGAAGCGCTCGCCGTAGCGCACCTGGATCAACGGGTGATCGAGCATCCGGCCGATGAGGGCGGTGTACCCGTCCTCGGGTATGCCGATACGCGCGTGGTGAAAGTAGTTGCCATCGTGATTGAAGCGCAGCGGCAGGCGCTTCAGGACGGATGCGGGCAACTCGCGCGGATGGCGTCCCCATTGCTTGGTGGTGTAGCCAAAGAAGAACGCCCGGTACAAGTCCGGCCCCACCGTCGCCAGGGCCTGGTCCTCGAACGTGACCGGCTCACCCTGGAACGCATCCGCATTGGCCTGTACGAATGCCCTGGCCTCCTCGGCGTCGATGGTGCGCCCGAAGAACTGGGACAAGGTGTCGAGATTGATCGGCAAGGGGTATCGTACGCCGCCGACATCGGCCACCACGGTGTACTGGAACGGCCGGAAACGGGCAAAACGGGTGACGAAGTCCCACACCGCATCGTCGTCCGAATGGAAGATATGCGGCCCGTAGCAGTGCATCATGATGCCCGTGCGGGCGTCCCGCTCGGTGTGGCAATGGCCACCGGCATGGCCGCGCTTTTCAAGCACGGTACAGGCGATGCCCTGCTCGGCGAACACACGGGCAAGCACCGCACCGGACAATCCGGCACCTACAATCAAGCATTTCAACGACGAGACTCCCTCGAATCGACAGGATGCCGATGTCCGCAAATCCACTCCCCGAGACGATCAACCTGTACCACAACCCACGGTTTGCCGTCGGCCTGCTGGCGCGGCACGAGCTGCTGTGCCGCTACCGGCAAGGTGTGCTGAACGTCACCTACCGCATGGCCCATCTTAGCCGGCATACCGACACTGTCACCTTGCTTGCCGAGGCCATCGGTCGCTTGGGGGTTCGCGATCTGCCTCGGTTCTTCGTCCATATCGGCGACCGGCCGATTCTCAAATACCGCTACCGGCGCGCCTTCACACGCTTTGGCACCAGCACCGGTCCGCGCTCCAGCGATGTCCCGGCGCCGGATTTCATCTTCGTGCGCTGGCCCGAGGCGCAGTTCGAGGACTTCGACGCGGAGGCGGCGACACTCGCCGCCGCGGGCGCGGCGCCGGCGCTGTACGACAAGGCCTTGTGGATCGGCCGGCCGCTGAACCCTTACCGGGAGACGCTCATGGCGATCGGCAAGGCCAACCCGACACTGATCGACGCCATCGACGCCACCGCCGAGTACGACTGGCGCACGCACAGTTATGCGGGCCGCTTCGTCACCCTGGCCGAGCAGATACACAGCCACCGCTACATGATCGATGTCGAGGGCAACGGGTTCAGCGGTCGACTGAAGCTGTTCCTGCACTCGGGCCGGGTCGTCCTGTTGCAGCAGCACCCCTGGCATGAGTGGTTTTTTCCGTTGATGGAACCGTACCGCCATTTCGTGCCGGTCAAACGCGACCTGTCGGATCTGGTCGATCGCATCGAGTGGCTGAAAGCCAACCCGCAGCGCGAGCGGGAGATCGCCGATGAGGCGCAGCGCTTCGCCCGCACCCACCTCACGCGCGAGGCGGCAGTGAACGAATGGGTAAAGCTGTTGCAGCGGCATATCCAGGCGCGGGGGTTTCTCAAGCATCGCTGGGCGGGAAGGGATTCCGTCGAATAAACGGGAGCGGCGGCCGGCACGCAACCGATGCGTATCGCGTCGCTCAACGCATCCTACGGCGCATTGGGCAGGCAGACGGAAACGTCGTGTTGGTTATGTGCCCCTGATGGACTGCCAGCTCAACCCGAACTTCGCCAGGTACTTGCGCAGGCGGTCGCCGTCGTTGATCGAATGCCGGGCCTGCCGCGACTGGGCGAACAGCGTGCGTCCGGCCTCCGCCAGGCTGGCGCTGGCGCGGCAGACGGCCACGACATCGGCCAGTTGAACGCGATCGAACCGGTCCAGCGGCCCGATGCCCAACGCCTCCAGCACGGAGGCCGCCGAGCCCGCATCAGCGCCGCCGCGACCCTGGGCACGCAAGTTATCGAGCTCCTCCTCGACCACGGCCTCGGTGATGCGTCCGCCCGGCGCCAGGGTGGCCATGCGTGTGATGCTGGCGTTGAGGTCGCGGAAGTTGCCCCGCCACGCCGCCGCGGGCGAGAGGGCAAAGGCGAGGTAGCGTCGTCGGGCCTCTTGGTTGAAGCGTACGCGCTGGCCGCTGGCGGCGGCGAAACGCTCCAGTTCATAGTCGAGGTTGGGCTCGATGTCCTCACGCCGCCCGGCGAGCCCGGGCAAATCGAAAGTCCACAGGTTGATGCGCGCCAGCAGATCGTCACGGAAGCGGCCGGCATCGACGTCCGCGCGCAGGTCGCGGTTGGTACCGGCGATGAGTTGGAAATCGCTGGCCACCTCGCGATCCGCACCGACTGGGAAAAAGCGCTTGTCCTCGAGCGCGCGCAGCAGCATGGCCTGTTCGTCTCCGCCGAGTTCGCCGATCTCATCCAGGAAGAGCACCCCGTGGTGGGCCGCGCGCAGCAAACCGTCGCGATCCTTCTGCGCACCGGTGAAGGCCCCTTTGATGTGGCCGAAAAGCGTGGACATGGCGCCATCGCCACGCAGGGTCGCGCAGTTGACCTCGATGAAGCCGCCGTCGACGAGGGCGCGGTGTTTTTTGATCTCATAGACCCGCCGGGCCAGGTGCGACTTGCCCGCACCGGTCGGCCCCATCAGCAGGATGGGCGCGCGCGAGCGCATGGCGACGGTCTCGATCCGCTCGATCAAGCGATTGAACGTGAGGTTGCGGGTCTCGATGCCGGACTTCAGATGACGGGCGGCGTCCTGGTGCTCGCGGCGAAAGCGCGAGGCCAGCGCATCGTACTTCGATAAATCCAGATCGATGACCCGCCAACTGCCCGCCGCCTTGTCGCCGCGGCCGGCCGGCCCGGTCTGGATGAGCGTCCCCGGCAGGTAGCGCGCCTCGGTGAGCAGGAACAAACAGATCTGCGCCACATGCGTGCCCGTAGTGATGTGGATCAGGTACTCCTCGTTGTCGGTATCGAAGGCATAGCCACGTGCAAAGTCATGCAGGGCGGCGTACACGGCCTCGAAATCCCACGGATCGGTCAGCTCCACATGGGTCTGCCGCACGGTCGTTTCCGGCGAGCAACTGTGGATGTCCGCGGTCACCAGATCGGCCAGCGCCTTGTAACGCTTCTGCATCAGCAGCTCGAGCCGGTCGATGACCAGATCCTCGTGCTGGCACAGGGATACCGTCGGGCGCCAGCGCTCCCAGCGGGCCGGCGTTTTCCCGGCGGCGTCCAGGGTGGTGCCGAGCAAACCGATGACGACGCGGGTTTTGCGCCGTTCAG
>CBFGWV010000372.1:0-4246 GCA_965652545.1 uncultured Candidatus Competibacteraceae bacterium
CGGCGGGGCGTCGTTCATTCTGCCGGCGGCTGCAATGACCTCATCGTAGCCAATGATGTGGTTCGTGCCACTGCACGGGCCGTAAGCCCTTGTAGGAGCCCTGCCCTCAGGGCGATTGCCCGCCGCGGGCACCGCACCATACGTCGGCACCGCACCATTCGCCAGCACCATGCCCATCGTCCCCCAACGCGTCCCGCGGATCGTCCGGCGTCCACGTCGACTCCGATGACCGTAACGGTTAACCCAACGACCTTCCATGTAACGCAGCGGAAGCCCCGCCAAGCCCCGTGGTTAACAGGTTTTGGCCCCTGTTCACGATCACCCGGCAATGACCGAAAACGTTGCAATTCCTGACATTCTCCAGACCCATGAGCACGCTACTCTCTGGCTTGGCATGGCAGTTGCGTACGCCTGCGTATTCGTCCAAACAGCCGAGATCAGTGAGCCCATGGAATTCAAGGACTATCTGAAAATACTCGCCGTCAAAGACGGTTCGGATCTGTACCTCAGCACCGGTTCCCAGCCCCGCGCCAAGTTCAACGGTGTGATGAAGCTGCTGGAGCGCGAGCCCCTGCCCGTGGGCCGTGTGAAGGAGATCGCCTACAGCCTGATGAGCACGGCGCAGGCGAAGGAGTTCGAGGAGCGGTTGGAGATGAACCTGGCGGTCAGCGAGCCGGGGGTCGGCCGGTTTCGCGTCAATGTTTTTCGCCAGCGCAACGAGATTGCCCTGGTCGCCCGCAACATCAAGACCGACATCCCACGCTTCGATGATTTGGCGCTGCCGCCGGTGCTCAAGGACATCATCCTGGAGAAACGCGGGCTGGTGCTGTTCGTCGGTGGTACCGGATCGGGCAAGTCCACCTCGCTGGCCGCGCTGATCGACCACCGCAACAGCAGCGCCGGGGGGCACATTATCACCATCGAGGACCCGATCGAGTTCGTGCATCCGCACAAGCTGTGCATCGTCAACCAGCGCGAGGTGGGGGTGGACACCCTCAGCTATAAGGATGCGCTGAAGAACACCTTGCGCCAGGCGCCGGACGTCATACTCATCGGCGAGATCCGCGACCGCGAAACCATGGAACACGCGCTGGAGTTCGCCGAAACCGGCCACTTGGCCATTTCCACTCTGCACGCCAACAGTGCCAATCAGGCGCTGGACCGGATCATCAATTTCTTCCCCGAGGAGCGCCGCCCGCAATTGCTGCTGGACCTGGCGATGAATTTCCGCGCCATCGTCTGCCAGCGCCTTGTGCGCACCGTGGACGGCAAGCGCGCCGCGGCGGTCGAGGTGCTGCGTCACAACTCTACGGTGGAGGCGCTGATCAAGCGCAACGAGATCGCCGGCTTGAAGGAGGTCATGAGCAAGGCCGGCAACCAGGGCATGCAGACCATGGACGGGGCGTTGTTCGAGCTGTACAACGCCGGCCGCATCAGCGCCGACGAGGCGGTGCGCAATGCCGACTCGCCCAACAACCTGCGCCTGCGCATCAACCTGAAGGAATCGGGCAACAAGCAGGACGCGGGCATGTCCCTGACCCTGGAGGAGATTCCCGAACCGCCCAAGGAAGAAGCCGACGCCAAACCCGTAGCGGCGCAGATGGGCGGCATCAACTTCGTCTCCCCGCCGGAGCCCGAGCGCCCCGCTGAGCCCCCGCCGCGGCCGGTGCCGGCCCAGCGGCCGAGCCTGGCGCTGGAGTAAGCGGTCGGGGCTAGCGCTCCTGCGCCGCCCACATTGCCTGGGCCGTCGCCTCGTCGGCGGGATAGAAGCACTCCAGCGCCAGCTCCGACAGTGTCACATCCGTGGGTGTGCCGAAAACGGTGATGGTGCTGAAGAATGACAGCACCCTACCCTGCAATTCGAACCGCATCGGCACGACCACCCCACCATAGTCCGGTGCCGGCGGCGTGTCGGACGACGATTGCCGTGGCACCGGGTAGTCCTCCAGCTCTGTCAGCAGTTCGGCCAGCTGGGTATCGGCAGCGGTATTGACCTGCTCGCGCAAACGAAGCAGCAGGTGCTCGCGCCATTCGCCGATATTCACGATGCGCTCTGCGAGGCCATCCGGGTGCAGGCTCAAGCGCATGACGTTGACCGGTGGCTCGAGCATCGCCGGGTTTTTCACGCCGGCCAGCAGCTTCGGTACCACGGCATTGGCTGCCACCAGGTTCCAGTAGCGGTCGACCGCAATGGCCGGGTACGGCTCGTGCCCTTTGAGCACCAGGTCGACGGCCTGGCGGGCCGCTGCCAGCGCCGGGTCGTCCAGTGAGCGCTCGGCATACTCCGGTGCAAGACCCGCGGCCAGCAGCAGGCTGTTGCGCTCGCGCAGGGGAATGCCCAGACGTTCGGCCAGGTGCAGCAGCATCTCGCGCGAGGGCCGTGAGCGACCGCTTTCGACAAAGCTCAGGTGGCGCTGCGAGATATCGGCCTCGCACGCCAGGTCGAGCTGGCTCATGCGGCGGCGGCGGCGCCAGTCGCGCAGCAGGGTTCCAACGGTGGTGGCTGTGGTGTTCATGGGCGAGAAGGTATACGGCAATCGCGCTGTGGGCCATTACCTGACAGGTAATCGACCTCGCACCCGGGTTTGCCCGAGGCTTGTCACCACGCCGCCAATGACTGGCGTGTGCAACCTCAACTACGGGCCGAATGACCCAAGGAGCTTGAAGCCATGAACCTGATCGACCGGATATCCCTGCGTGGTGCTTTGCTGGCCGATGCCGCCTTCAGCGGTGCGGCAGCTCTCCTCCTGATCGCTGGCGCCGGTGCGCTCGACAGTGTGCTGGGCCTGCCGGCGGTGTTCCTGCGCACGGTGGGGCTGATCCTCATCCCGTTCGTCGCCGGTGTGGCCTACCTGCTGAGCCGCGACGACATTCCCCGGGGCGGCGCGTGGGCGGTGGCCGTCGTCAACGTCCTGTGGGTAATCGACAGCATCGCCCTGCTGGTCGCGGGTGTGTTCGAGCCGACCGTTCTGGGCCAGACGTTCGTAGTGGTCCAGGCGATCGCGGTGGGTGTATTCGCCGAGATGCAGATCATCGCGCTGCGCAAGACGGCGCCGCTTGCGACCGCCTGATGCCGCTTCAGGACGCGGTGCACCGAGGTCGGGCCCGCCGGTCCGGCCGCGGTACATCACCGCATTGTCCGGGAAAGCGAGCCGATACGTGGCTATAACCTATTGAGCCGCCGACCGCACGGTCGCCTCCCCCGGCTCGATAGAAGGACAGTTCGATGATGCGCCTCACTGCGAAGGACTTTCACCCGGCGTTGCTGGAGCTCTATGACTTTTACGCCCATGGAATGATCACCCGGCGCGAGTTTCTCGATCGTGCGGGCAAGTACGCCGTCGGCGGCATGGCCGCCACGACGATCCTCGCCACGCTGAGCCCGGACTACGCGCTCGCCCACCAGGTGGACTTCACCGATCCGGACATCGTGCCCGAGTACATCACCTACCCATCGCCCAATGGCCATGGCGAGGTACGCGCCTATCTGGTCCGCCCGGCCGCGGCCAGCGGTCCGGTGCCGGGGGTGGTGGTCGTTCACGAAAACCGCGGGCTCAACCCGTACATCGAGGATGTCGCTCGGCGCGTGGCCAAGGCCGGGTTCGTCGCCCTCGCACCGGACGGGCTGACGTCGGTCGGGGGCTACCCCGGCAATGACGACGCCGGCCGCGAGCTGCAGAAGCAAGTCGATCCCAAGAAGCTGATGAACGACTTCTTCGCAGCCATCGAGTTCCTCATGCAGCATGAGGCAACGACGGACAAGGTCGGCATCACCGGCTTCTGCTACGGCGGCGGTGTATCCAACGCGGCCGCCGTGGCCTATCCGGAGCTCGCCGCCGCCGTGCCGTTCTACGGACGCCAGCCCGACCCCGACGACGTGGCGCGTATCCAGGCCCCGCTGCTGATCCACTACGCTGGGCTGGATGAGCGGATCAACGAAGGCTGGCCAGCGTACGAGGCGGCGCTGAAGGCGGCGGGCAAAACATACGAAGCGTACATCTACCCGGACGTAAACCACGGGTTTCATAACGACTCGACACCGCGCTACGACCAGGCGGCAGCGGAGCTCGCCTGGGAGCGGACGATCGACTGGTTCCGGCGCTACCTAGCGTAGCGCAGTCACATCGCTTTCGTAGGATGGGTTGAGCGCGAGCGATACCCATCGTTGGTCGCTGGCGGCGCCGATTGACGGTTGCTGACTTCGATCAAGATGGGTTGTCGGATGTATTTTCGATCGTCGGATTCG
>CBFGWV010000373.1:0-4244 GCA_965652545.1 uncultured Candidatus Competibacteraceae bacterium
GATGCGCCCCCGCCGGTTGCTACGCTTAGGCGTATCCACCCAGAGACCCCCAGCACCATGACCGTCACCGTGACCTACCGCTACGACAACGCGTCCGCCGATGATTTGTACGCCCTGCTCACCGACGAGGCGTTCCTGCGCGCCAAGTACGAGGCGCTGGGCGCGCAGAACCTGGTCTTCACCGAAATCGGCGAAGACGAAGACTGCTTCCGTGTGGAATGGCAGCGCAACGTCAAACTCAACCCACCGGCATTCGCCGCCGGCCTGCTCGGCTCGCGCACCGACCTGAGCGAAATCATCGAATGGGAGCCCGCGGACGGCGGCGGTTACCGGGCCGACTACCTGTGCCAGGTCAAAGGCGTGCCCGGCGAACTGCGCGGCGAGTTCGAGATCCGCCCCGAGGGCGCCGGCTGCGTCGAAGTCATCCACATGAGCGCCAAAATCAACATCCCCCTGCTCGGCAAGAAAGTCGCCGGCTTCGTCGAAGGCGATGCCGAGCACAACCTCAACGACGAGGACGCCTTCACCCGCCGATACCTGGAGAATCGCTGAACGCTGGCGGCGGGGCGCGCTTTCGGGTACAACGGCGCCGGCGTGTCACCCGAGACTTCCGGAGAACGAGATGAACAAATACGGCGTCCGCATGACCCTTCCCGAGGGCGACCCCATGCGTGCTGCACACCTGCTGGGCGAGGACTGGGCCGGCGAGCGCTGGTTCGACACCGAGGAGGCGCGCGAAGCCTTCATCCGCTCGATGGAGCATAAATTCATCTACTACCGCGTCGGCGACAAACCCAGCCTGGTCATCGAGCGTGTCGAAACCTGAGCGCGCTCATCAGGAGGCGTACTACCCCTCCAGCTTGTACCCCACGCCATAGATGGACCGGATCAGCTCCTGCTCCGGCCGGATAGCGTTCAGCTTGCGGCGCAGGTTCTTGATGTGACTGTCCACCGTGCGGTCGGTGACGATGCGGTGGTCGGTGTAGAGCTTATCCAGTAGTTGATCGCGGGAGAACACTCGCCCGGGCGCCGCCGCCAGGGTTTTGAGCAGGCGAAACTCCACCGGGGTGAGCTCCAGCGACCGCCCGTCCAGGCTCACCGTCAGGTTGTCATCCTCGATGATCAGCCCCGGCGTGCCGATATTGGCGATGCGCCGCTGGCGGCGCAGGATCGCTTTCACCCGGGCCACCACCTCGCGCGGTGAGAACGGTTTGCAGATGTAGTCGTCAGCACCGATTTCCAGGCCCAGGAGACGATCGATCTCCTCCACCCGTGCGGTCACCATGACGATAGGAACATCGCTGAAGCTGCGCAGCTCGCGGCAAATGTCGATCCCATCGCGCCCTGGCAACATCAGATCCAACAGCACCAGGTCGGGCAAGTCAGCCCGTACCGCCGGTACCGCATCGCGCCCGTCGCTCACGATACGGCTGGCGAAACTGGCCGCGGCCAGATAGTCCGCCAGCAGGCGTGCGAGCTTGGGCTCGTCCTCTACGATGAGTACCGTGGCGTCGCTGTCCATGGGTCAACCTGCTGCCGTCGGCAACGAAATGGCGATCCACACGCCGCCCAGCGGGGAATCCAAAGCCTGGATAGTACCCCCATGGGCTTCGACGATGTTGCGGCTGATCGCCAGGCCCAGCCCCGCGCCGCCGTGGGCACGGTTGCGCGAGCCCTCGACCCGGTAAAAGCGCTCGAACAAATGCGCCAGCGTATCCTGCGGTACGCCTGGGGCGGAATCCATGAAATCCAACACCATCCGCGCGCCGTCGCGCTGGCAGCGTACACGCAGCCGGCCACCCTCGTCGGTGTAGCGCAGGCTGTTCTGGAGCAGGTTGGTGAACAACTGCTGCAACCGGCCGCGGTCGCCCCGGATCGGTAGCGGCGTATCGGGAATGTCGCGATCCACCAGGATTCTGCGTGCGGCCAGGCGCTCGCCGAAACTGTCCAGGGCGGCGGACAGCACCGTGCCCAGGTCTACCGGCTCCAGCCGATAGGCCAGTGCGCCGGCGTCCGACAGCGACAAGTCGTACAAATCGTCGACCAGCTTGGTCAGGGTCTCGACCTCCAGCCGTAGCGAGGCCATGGTTTCCGCGCTCGATGGGCGGACGCCGTCCTCGACCGCCTCCAACTCGCCGCGCAGTACCGCGAGCGGAGTGCGTAGCTCGTGGGAGACATCGGCCATGAAGGCGCGGCGCATGCGTTCGTTCTTCTCCAAAGCCAGGGCAAGGCGGTTGAAGTCCTCGCCCAGGCGGCCGATTTCATCCCCGGACGTAGCCTCGACGCGGGTGGCGTAATCCCCCGCCGCCAGGCGGTCGGTTGCCTGCGCGATGCGTTTGAGCGGCGCCAGCAACGCCCGGGCCAATACCATGGACACTGCCGCGGCCAGCAGCACCGCACCGACGCCGATGATCCAGGTCGCCACCAGTTGCTGTTGCTGAAAGCGCACCTCCGCCGCCGCCGTGGCGGTCTGGAAGGGCACCAGCGCCAGCCAGCCGACGGTCTGGCCGTCGACGATGATCGGGCGCATGGGGGTGTCCGGCGCGATGCCCGGGTTGCCGATGACCCATTGCTTGTCCGCATCCAGCAGGCTCACCCGCAGGCTGACGCCGACCATGTCCGGCTCGGGCAGCGGCGGGAGCGCCTCCGGTGTCGCCGGGTCCGCAGCCGGTCGACGCGGGCGGATCAGGCGGAACCACTGGCGCGGATTGTCACGGAGGAATTCCCAATTGCCGTGTTCCGCGTAGGCGGCGGCCACCTCCGGCACCAGATTCTCGATGCGCTCGATGCCTTGCTCGTTCAGGTAACCCAGAAAGCCACGGGTGAAGGCCACGCGCGCCGCCACACCCATGGCCACGGCCACCAGGATGCTGGTGGCCAGCACGGCGAGAAACAGCTTGGTGGTGATACCCGGTCTCATGCCGGCCAATGTGCATAGTCCATACCGGGTGCATTAGGACGCGCGCATCACGGCCGTGCAAGCATCGGTAACATGACTCCACAACTTCTCCAAAATCGCTGCACATTCCTCTTGGATGCTCGATGGCAACGACACAGAACACATGTCTTGCCGAAGCGGGGGTCCAGTCATGACGCAGCAAGCCAATACCACACTGGACATCACGAGAATCCGTCGTCGTCCACGCTGGCCATGGGGGGTGGCGGTGGTGGCCGTGTTGGCGGTGGCCGCCGGCGCGAGTGCCTACGTGGTCGGGGGCGAATCGGCCACCAACTGGCTGACCACGCCGGTGACCCGCGGCAGCATCGACATAACGGTGACCGCCGTCGGGTCGCTGCGTCCCAAGGACTATGTCGATGTCGGTACCCAGGTGTCCGGCCAGATCAAACGCGTGCATGTGGAGATCGGCGACCGGGTGGAGAAGGGCGATCTTCTAGTCGAGATCGACGCCCGAGTCTACGAGTCGACCGTCCGCAAGGACCGAGCCAACCTGGATAACCTGCGCGCTCAGCAAGCCCAGCGCGAAGCCGAGCTGGATCTCGCACGGCGCCAGCTTGAGCGCAATCGCAACATGTTCGCCGCCAAGGCGGTGAGCCAGGATGTGGTCGAGGAACTGGATGCCGCCGTGCGTATCATCGAGGCGCAGATCGCTGGCCTGGATGCGCAGATCGAGGCGGCCGAAGCGACGCTGGAAGGCAACCTCGCCAGTCTGGGCTACACCCGCATCCACGCCCCGCTGGCGGGTACGATCACCGCGCAGGAACTGCTGGAAGGCCAGACCGTCAATTCGGTGCAATCGGCGCCGACGATCGTCACCGTCGCCAACATGGACGTGATGACGGTATGGGCGCAGGTGGCGGAAGCCGACATCAACCGCATCGTCCCCGACAGCGCGGCGTACTTCACCACCTTGGGGATGCCCGAGCGACGTTGGGAGGGCCGGGTCCGCCAGATCCGCCCGACTCCGGACACCGAAACCGATGTGGTGCTCTATAACGTCCTGGTCGACGTCGACAACGACGAAGGCCTGCTGCTGCCGAGCATGACCGCACAGGTGTCCTTTGTCCTCCAGTCCGCCGCCGACGTGCCGCTGGTGAGCCGATCCGCCCTGCGTGCCGACCCCGAGGGCGATCGCAACGACTACCGCGTCTCGGTACTGACCGCCGCAGGTCCTGTGGAGCGCCGCGTGCGCATCGGGCTGGCCAACCGCAACGTTGCGGAGGTGGCCTCAGGTCTGGAAATCGGCGACCGCGTCATCATCGGCGATGCCGGAAGCCTGGTCGGC
>CBFGWV010000374.1:0-4233 GCA_965652545.1 uncultured Candidatus Competibacteraceae bacterium
CAAGATCATCATCACGCCGTTGAACCTCGTCACCAATTTCGCGTTCATGAAATCCATTACCCGCTTCATGCGAGAAGAGTCCGTCATCCATGACTGAATCAGCCCCACGCATCCTGGTGTTCATTCCTGCATATCGCTGCGAGGCGCAGATCATCCGCGTCGTCGACCAGTTCGACGAAACGGTACAGCGCGCGGTCGATACCGTCATGGTGGTCGACAACCGTTCACCGGACAAGACCTTACAAGCGGCCATCGATCGCGGCCGGTCGCGGCTCACGCAATGTCATTTCATCGCCTGGCTGAACGACGACAACTATGGCCTGGGCGGTTCGCACAAGGCGGCGTTCCGTTATGCCATCGATCAAGGTTTCGACTATCTCATCGTGCTGCACGGCGATGATCAGGCCGATATCCGCGATCTGCTCCCACTGCTTGCGCAAGGCAGCCATCGGGATGTCGACTGCCTGCTCGGCGCACGCTTCATGCGCGACAGCCGGCTCAAAGGCTATTCCTGGTTCCGCACGTTCGGAAACCGGGTCTACAACGCCTTGTTCTCCGTAGTGACTCTACGCGCCGTCCATGATCTCGGCTCGGGGCTCAACCTCTACAGGCTGTCGGCCTTTCACGAGTACTACTACAAGGCATTCCCGGACGACCTGACGTTCAACTACATCATGCTCCTGGCCAGTTATCACCGCAGACAGGCGGTACGCTTCTTTCCCATCAGTTGGCGGGAGGAAGATCAAATCTCCAACGTCAAATTGTTCCGCCAAGCGTTCAAGGTCCTGGGGTTGTTGGGCGGCTATCTGGTCGGGCGCGGTGCCTTTCTCAAACGGCCGCTGCGTGCCCGCGCGTTCGAGGCCTACAGCGGCCAAATCGTGTACCGGCAGTCGCCTGGAGCGTGAACACGCCATGGCGTTGAGCGTCCGTATCTACCTTGCCCTGCTGTTCACGATGATACTGGCATGGTTCTGGAGCCAGGCCGGCGCCATCGCGGCATTCGGCGACGACCCGTCCTGGTCCATTCTGGCGGGTATCACCGCGCTTTACCTCTGCTCGCACCTGTTCCGCATGCTGCGCTTGGCACTGCTCACGCTGGACGAGCGGGACAAGGTATTCCCGTTGATTGCCGCACACACGCTCACTGCGTTTCCGAGCAGCTTCCTCCCCTTCAAGGTTGGCGAGGTTCTGCGCTTGGCGGCGTTCTTCCATGTGTATGGCGGGCGGCGTAAAGCGCTTGCCGTGTGGTTGACCGAACGGTTCGGCGATGTGCTGGTGATTGCGACATTCATTCTGGGGCTGTACCTGTTCGAGGTACGCGTGCCCCCCGCCATGCGTGCGATATTCGTGCTGTTCGTACTGATCAGCATCATCGGTTTACTGGGCTTGTTCGCCGTCGCCAAGGTGTTCGTTTATCTGAACCGTCACCTCGTCCTGACAAGTCACTCGCGGCGTGGCCTCTTGCTGCTGCGCGCCAGTCATGCGCTGCGCTGCCTGGAAATCGATATCCACAAGTCGGTGGAAGGACGTATCAGCGCGTTGTTGCTGTGCTCGGTGATGATCTGGGGGATCGAGATCCTTGCCCTGTCGCTGTTCATCGATCACCTGACCGTCGGCGGGGCGGATTTCGCATCGTTGTTTGCCTCCGGGCTGCTGGCCAGCCTGCCAGGGGGCGCTGCCGGGGATACGAACGCCTTCGGGCTTTATCAGTCTCTTGGGTTGGCGCTGTTGACCGTGTCATTCCTTTTCGTCGTCCTGCTGACAATGCGTCTGAAACCTTCGAGGCCCTGACATGCCGGACCCGCACCAGAAGATTCTGCTGATCCTGGATGATCGTGAACTGGCCAACGGAGAGGTCCGCGGGCTGGTCGGTCTGCGCCGGTTCGGGGACGTCATTCTCAAGCGTCGCCCATTGCTGGCGCATTTTCATGCCGCACTGCCGGAATGGGCCAAAGCCGGTCTCATTCACCTGCGCACCCAGGACGACCTGCCCGCGTTGCGTGCCCGGATCGAAGCCAGCGCCGCGGACTGCGCCGCCTGCGTGATCGCCGGGCGGGCCGGCTTCATGGCACCCGATCGTCTCACCCAATTGATCGAACGCCTGCCCTACGCCGAAGAGGATTTCACCGATCGACTCTACAAGCCCCTGCTGGTCTACCTGCGAAACGCCCATCATCTGGTGGAACGGTGGCCTGCCTTCGAAGTGGCGCCTATCCACGCGTGGGAACAAGCCTGGCAGGACAGCCAACATGTCGATTCGGTCAAGCCGCTGGACCTGGCAAACATCCGCGACTTCCTATCGTTCACTTGTGGGTCCACCGCCACCCGGCATTTCAACGACGTACAGATCGACACCTACTACTACACAAAACGCTCGACGGATCGCCGCAAAATGCTGGCCGAGTATTCCTTCTACGGCCTGGTCCCCGAGTCGATGCGCCCCTGGCTGATTCAGCCGTTCGACTACCGGGACGACGGCGAACGCGCCTCTTACAAGATGCTGCGTTACTACCTCGCCGATGCGGCATTGCAGTGGGTGCACGGCGCCTTCGGCACCGAGACGTTCCAGGACTTCGTCGATCGCCTCCTGTTCTTCTTGGCCGAGCGCCCGGCCAGAGCATGCAGCAAAGCGCAATCCGCCGCAGTTGCCCAGGCGCTGTTCATCGACAAGCTGGATCAGCGCACCAGGCAGTTCCTGGCACTGGAGGAAGGCCAGCGGATCAATGCGCTGGCGGCTGGCGCCACGGCCGAGCTCGACCTGAACAAGCAGATCGAACGCTATCGGCGGCTTTATGCCCGTTTCGAGAAAGGCTTCGTCGTCGACCGCATGGTCGTCGGGCATGGCGACCCCTGCCTCTCGAACATTCTTTACGATCAGCAGCGCTACCTGCTCCGGTTGATCGACCCGAAGGGCGCGGTGAATAGCGATGAGATCTGGACCCACCCGCTGTACGACCTGTGCAAGGTCTCGCACAGCGTGCTGGGCGATTACGACTTCATCAACAACGGGCTCTACGCCGTAAGCTTCGCCGACAACAACGACCTTGTGCTCGAGCTTGGCCACACCGACCATGCCGCGTTGAAAGCCATTTTCCGGGAACGGGTCGTTGCAACGGGCTTTGACGAGCGGATTATGCGTTTGGGCGAGGCATCGTTGTTTCTCTCCATGCTCCCATTACATATCGACTACCCGAACAAGGTGATCGCATTCATGATAAAAGCCAAACACATCCTTGATGAGGTCGAGGGTGGATAATACAGTTGACGACGTCGAAGGCATGCTTGTCGTCGATATCGACGGCACACTGTGCGACATAAAATCCTGCGACCAGTCCTACGCGGAACTGACGCCCCGACTCGATATCGTCGCAAAGTTGCGTGAGTACCAGAGCCGCGGTTACCGCATACTGCTGTTCACCTCCCGCAATATGCGGACGTACAACCACAACCTGGGGCTCATCAACAAGCACACCGCCCCGGTGATGTTCGAATGGCTGGACAAATGGGATATCCCTTACGATGAAATCCTCTTCGGCAAGCCGTGGCCGAGGAATAAAGGGTTTTATATCGATGATCGGGCCATACGACCGGACGAATTCCTCAACCTGTCCGAAGAGGACATTCAGGCACTATTGGGACAGCGTTGATGCGCCAGAATATCGTCATCACCATGGCCGGACGTGGCTCACGTTTTTACGACGCCGGCTATACCGTACCTAAATATGAAATCATGGCCCACGGCCACAGTCTGTTTCACTGGTCCATGCTGTCACTGAGGCATTTTCTGAGTCCCGAGAGCCGGTTGATTTTTGTCTGCCTCCGCGAGAACCGCTCAGCGGACTACGTACACAGCCAGTGCAAAGATCTCGGATTGGGCGATGTCCACATCGTCGAACTGCCCCAGCTCACCGACGGCCAAGCCACCAGCGCCTACCTATCGCAGGACTATTGGCTTGGCGATGCACCGCTGCTGATCTACAACATCGATACCTACGTCAACCCCCGCGCATTGTGGCCGACCGACATCCGTGCCGGTTCCGACGGCTGGGTGCCGTGCATGCAGGTACCGGGCGACCACTGGAGCTTCGTGAAGATGGATGAGGACGGCTGGGCCACGGACATCGCCGAGAAGCGGCGCATCTCCGATTACGCGTCCATTGGCCTCTACTGGTTCGCCCGCGCCCGTGACTACGTGCCCGCCTATGACGACTTCTTCGCCGACCCGGCGAATCT
>CBFGWV010000375.1:0-4189 GCA_965652545.1 uncultured Candidatus Competibacteraceae bacterium
TTGGTCCCGCGCAAGGCCTCGATCATCCCGTGCGTCATCGCGCCACCGGTCGGCGCCACATCGTCCAAATGCGCCTTCGGGGGCGCGTACTGATTAGCCATTATTCTCTCCCTGTATGAATGCGAGGCCCGTGGATTCGCCCGCGTCAAGCGGTGTACCACAGACGCACGGACATGTCGTGGGGGTGCCCAGGCACTTATCGGGAGATTGACCCTGTGCAAATTTACGCACAAGCGTGTTTTCAAGACCGACGACGAGCGTCCACCGAATACGCTACAGTTCAATACCTGACGACACACGTCCACCGTCAAACCCGACCCTATGTCCGATGCGCTACTGACCGCCCTGGCCCTGCTCGTGACCGGCAACCCCGATCTCTGGGAAATCGTCGGCCTGTCCCTGCGGGTGAGCCTGAGTGCCGTCCTGCTGGCCGCAGCCATCGGCCTGCCGTTGGGTGCACTGGTCGCGGTGCTGCGCTTCCCCGGCCGCAGTCTGCTCGTCGCCCTGCTCAACACCTTCATGGGCTTGCCGCCGGTGGTCGTCGGGCTGGTCGTGTTCCTGCTGCTGTCCCGCGCCGGTCCGCTCGGCCCGCTGGGTTTACTGTTCACCCCCACAGCCATGGTCATCGCCCAGTGCATCCTCGTCGCACCGCTGATCGCCGCCCTGGCACGCCAGACGGTCAACGACCTGCTCGACGAGTATGGCGAACAATTGCGCTCCCTGGGTGTATCGCCTCTGCGCTCGATACCGACACTGCTATGGGACGGCCGATTCTCGCTGCTCACCGCCGTACTGGCCGGCTTCGGCCGGGCCAGCGCCGAAGTCGGCGCCGTGATCATCGTCGGCGGCAACATCAACCATGTCACCCGGGTCATGACCACCACCATCGCCCTGGAGACCAGCAAGGGGAACCTTGCCCTGGCGCTCGGGCTGGGCATCGTGCTGCTGCTGCTCGCCCTGTCGATCAACCTGCTGGTGATGTTCGCACAGCTTCTGGCCCGACGGGCGCAAGGCCTATGACCCTGATGCTGCCCACACCCCGCCACAACAACGCCGCAAGCGTTCTGCCCCTGCGCTTGCACGGACTGTCGTTCGAAGCCGGTGGACGTCGATTGCTCGATACCGTCGACCTCACCCTGCCGGCCGGCCGGCGCACGCTCATCCTCGGCCCCAACGGTGCGGGCAAGAGCCTGCTGCTGCGTCTGTGCCACGGCCTGCTGCGCCCCAGCGGCGGGCGGGTCGACTGGGCAGTGGACGACCCCTCGGCGCTGCGCCGCGCACAGGCCATGGTGTTCCAGCGTCCGGTGCTGCTGCGCCGCAGCGCGGCGGCCAATATCCGCTATGCCCTGGGCGTGCATGGTGTGCCGCGAAAGCAGCGGGCCGAGCGCGTCCACGATGCCCTGGCCCTGGTCGGCTTGGCGGCCCTGGCCGACCAGCAGGCACGCACGCTCAGCGGCGGCGAGCAACAGCGGCTTGCGCTGGCCCGGGCGTGGGCGCTCCGCCCTCAAGTCCTGCTGCTGGACGAGCCTACCGCCAACCTGGACCCGACCGCCACGCGGCATATCGAGACGGTCATCGACGCGATCCACGCCGCCGGTACGACCCTCATGATGACCACCCACGACCTGGGCCAGGCGCGCCGGCATGCCGATCATGTGATTTTTCTGCACAAAGGGCGGGTGCTGGACGACCTGCCGGCGGCGACCTTCTTCGCCGGCGGCGGCACGGCGGCCTCCACGCGGTTCATGGCCGGCGACCTGCTGGATTGACGCTCAGTCCAGCGTGCGCGGCAGTAACACCATCGACAATAGCAACACCGCCGCCGCCACTGCCGAGGCGGCCCCGAAGCCGTCGGTCAGCGCCGCCAACCGCCCGCCGATCGCCGGCCCCAGAAACTGGCCCACCCCGAAGCTTGCCGTGAGCCAGCCGACGACCGGCCCGGCCCGCCGACCGGCCATGATCCGCCCGGCGCTCAAGCCCAAGGCGGTGATGCCCATGATGGTCAGCCCCAGCAAGGCCGCCCCCAGGATGACCAGTACCGGCCCGTGCCCGACGCCCGCCAGCAGCACACCCACCGCCTCCAGCGCATAGGCGATACGCAGCACACCCAGCAGGGAATAGCGGCGCGCAGCGTGCTGCCACAGCACCACCGACACCATGGCGGTGGCCCCCACGACCAGCCAGGCCGCCGGCTCCAGCCAGGGTGAACCGTCAACACGCCGCGCCATATCCACGATGAACGTGGCCGTGATCACATAGCCGAAGCCAAAACCCCCGTAGGCGACGATCAACCGCCACAGCCCCGGCGCCGGAGCCTTGCCCTGCGGCGACACCGCCCCGCCCGCGCGGACGCCGGCAACCCGGTTGAGGAGCACGCCGCCGACGATCACCAGCACTGCCGACACCGCCCCCAGCGCCGCCCAGGACGGGAACACCTGCCAGCGGGCGGCAAGAATGACCAGCACGGACAAAACGATGCCCAGCCCCACGCCGCCGAAGTGGGCCGCGGCCCATGTCGCGCGGCCCCGGGTCATCAAGGCATCCATTACCCGACCAGTCGCCAACACCAGGCAGAACGCGCTGGCCACGCCCGATGCAAAGCGCAGCAGCAACCAGGGCGTGTAACCGCTCACCAACGCACCCCCGGCCGTGGTCAGCACCGTGGCCAGCAAGGCGACGGGCAGCGCCAGTGGATGGCGTACATAACCGGCAATCAACGCCCCCAGGAGATACCCCAGGAAATTGGCACTGGCCACATCGCCGGCCTGTGCAAGCGTCCAGCCGAAGGCATCGATCATCGGCGGCAGCAACGGGGTGTACGCAAAGCGCCCGATCCCCATGGCCGCCGCCAGAATGGCCGCGCCGGCCACGACCACCAGCCAGGAGGAACCGCCTGCATCATTCACACGCGATGGCCGGATTGTCGTCACGTTGTCAGGCATTGCGGCGTCCTTGATCGCCGGACATCCGGCGGCTCGGGGCGCGAGCATACGGCAGCGGATGCCCGAACGGCCACAAACGTGCCCAAAAAGAGCTTGCCCATCATGGTGATGATGGTTTTACTGGCCCCGCGAAGAAGAACACACCAGGGGGACGTTCTCCAATGCCAGCACACCGATTCAACGCCAGCTTATGGGCCGTATTGAGTCTCGCCGCGACACCATGGGTGTCGCACGCTCAAATGAGCCCCACTGACGCTGAAGCGCAAGGCGTCGAATCCAGCACGCCGGTCGGTTCGCCCGGTGTAGCGACACCCAGCGTCCTGACCGAGATTCCAGCCGGCGGCGTGCTGCTCATTCCCGAGTCGACCAACGATCGCGTCATGGCGTTCGACCCGATCACCGGGGATCTCATAGACCCCGACTTCATCCCCGCGGACCCGGATAATCTCTCCACGCCGATCAACGCCATACTGGGGCCGGACGGCCAGTCCATCCTGGTATCCGATCAGATCGACGACGTGGTCCAGCACTACGATCTGCAGGGCAACCATCTGGGCGTCTTCGCCCCTATCGGCGGCGCGAATACGGCCATTCTGGACAATGTCCGCGGCATCGCCCTGCAACCGGGCACCGGCCATGTGCTGGTCACCGTCGGCGGCGGCACCAGCGACGACACCGTGCAGGCATTCGACACCGACGGCACGTTCCTGGGTAGCTTCATCGCCGCCGGAAGCGGTGGCCTCAGCAGCCCCTTCGACGTGACGCCGTTCGCGGGCATTTATCTGGTCGGCGGCATCGACAGCGACGCCCTGCACCAATACGACGCCAGCGGCACCCCCCTGGTCCCACCGACTCTGGCCAGCGTGGACACCTTCGCCGAGCAGATCGCCGTCGGCGGCCCGGCGGGGACCATCCTGGTCGGCAACTTCAGCGGCACGCAAGAAGGCGTCATGGAGTTCGCCACCGACGGCACGCTGATCGACATCTACAACCCGCCCGGCCTCGGTGGTTATCGCGGTGCGTACGAACTGCCCAACGGCAACATCCTGACCACCAACGGCGACGGTGTGCACGAGATCGACCGGGCCGGAAACCTCGTGGAGACGAAAATCTCAGGGGTGAGCGCCCGCTTCATCGAGTATGTGAACGCGAACACGGGCGTGGCGATTCCGACCCTGCATCCGCTCGCCCTGATCGGTTTGGCCGGGCTGCTGGTGGCCGGTGCAGCGAGGCGGTGGCGAGCCTGA
>CBFGWV010000376.1:0-4185 GCA_965652545.1 uncultured Candidatus Competibacteraceae bacterium
ACGGTGAAGCACATCTTGTCGTAGATATCCATGAACGACAGCGGGCCGGAGGTGTACGCCCCGGCACCGGAGACATACGCCCCCCTGGGCCGCAAGGTGGAGAATTCATAACCGATGCCGCAACCGGCCTTCAGCGTGAGGCCCGCCTCGTGCACCTTCTGCAGAATGTCGTCCATCGAGTCCTCGATGGTGCCGCTGACCGTGCAGTTGATGGTGCTGGTGGCCGGCTTGTGCGCCAGCGCCCCGGCGTTGGAGGTGATGCGGCCGGCGGGGATGGCACCGCGGCGCAGGGCGTACAGGAAGCGCTCGTACCAGTGCTCTTGCTTCTCCGGTGCTTCCACCTCGGCAAGGGCGCGGGCCACGCGCTGGTAGGTGCCGTCGATCGACGCGTCCACGGGCTCGCCACGCTTGGTCTTCAGCCGGTATTTCTTGTCCCAGATATCCTGGGAGGCCGGCTGCAACGCGATATCGGCAGGTTTTACCGGTGCCGCGGTGGGCAGACGAGCAACTTTCATGGGCGATCACCTCGTGCGAATTACGGGTTGGCATGCGTCCTTGGCGGCTGGCGGGGGAGGCCAGCTCTCTCCCGTGGGAGGACGACGCCTAGTGTAGCCAAGCACAGCCAAAACACAACAGGATGTGTTCTGGCTATTTTTTGACCACAACGGGCTGTGGTTTAACCACAACAACTCGTGAGATAACGGCAATGCGCTGGCCGGCCAGGACGGCGCACTTTTGGAAAAAAATACAACTCGTTGTATCGCAATGACACACGTGGTAAAAACGACTACACTTCGGGCATTAATGCGCTATCTTTCTAGCAATAACGGACGTCCGCCCAGGGAGACTTCATCAATGAAAGTCCTGTCTGCCTCACTGATTGCCCTGTCCATGGGGTTGGTGGGCTGCACCACCGAAATTCCGGTCGCAAAATCCTACCCGCGTATGGACCAATTGCAGATGCAGGCGGCCATGCACTGGGAGGCGGTTGCCGCCGATGTGGCCCAGCGTCTGGCCAGCGCATTGAACAGCGGTGGCAAGCACACGGTCCTGTACGTGGAGCATCCCGCTCACGGTTCGACCTTCAGCCGCGCCTTCCATGAAATGCTCAAGACCGAGTTGCTGCAAAACGGTTTCGGCATCACCGACACCCGCGGCAACGGCCTGCCGTTACACTATCAGATCCAACTGGTCGGGCACCGCGACCGCGGCACACCGCCGATGGGCCGTCACTCCTACGCCGATCACGAAGTCGTCGTGACCACCGCGGTGATGAACGGCGACCGTCACCTCACCCGTATCAGCGACGTGTACTACGTCAATGACAACAACTACAACCTGTACCTGGCCTCCGTTCCGGCCAGCACCCGGTTGGTGGAGGTGGTCGGTGAATAAGCGCCTCCTGTCAACGGCCCTGGTGGCCTCCCTGGCGCTGTTCGGTACCGGCTGCGCCACCTGGAACAACGACGCGCCCAAGCGCGCGGACTACGCCGACGCGGACATCGTGTCCGAAAATCACAAGGCCGCCGATGCACTGGTGGCCGGTGCGCCGTACCTGCAGACCGGTGCACCCATCCTCACCGGCACCTTCGTCAACGTGAACGGCATGGAGCAGTCCTCCGCCTTCGGCCGTATCACCGCCGAACAGGTCGGGTCGCGTTTTGCGCAGAAGGGCTACTCGGTCATCGAGATGAAGATGCGCAACAACGTCTATATCCAGGAAGGCGGCGGCGAGTTCGTGCTCTCGCGCGAAGTCCGCGAACTGGCCCAGACGCACAACGCCCATGCAGTCATCGCCGGCACCTACGCCGTGGGTCGCGAGGGCGTGTACGTCAGCGCCCGCTTGGTCCGCGTCGCCGACAGCCGCATTCTGTCGTCCTACGACTACCGCCTGCCGATGGGCCCGGACACCCGCGCTCTCATCGCCAGCAACAACTAGTCGAGACGGCCTTACCGTCCAACCGCACGGGGTTCAGCCCGTGCGGTTTTTTTTCGCGCGGGGTTACTGCACGCGGCCATGTAGGATGGGTTGAGCCAAAGCGATACCCATCGTCGAACGGCGGTGCAGTCGGGCGCATCGGTAGACAGCGGCTGATGGGTATCGCTTTGCTCAACTACGTTCGAACAGCTCGGCAAGCACCCGCACGCCCGCGACGATCTCCTCCGGCCGCACGCCGCTGAAACCCAGCACCAGGCCGTTGGCGGCCACCGGTGCCAGGCAAAAGCGATCGAAAGGCACCACAGTAACGTCCCTGGCCCAGGCTAGGCGGGCGATATCGTCGGCGGGAAACTGCGCATGCAGATGCCCGATGGTGTGCAGGCCGGTATCCGCGGGGACGATGTCCAGGGCGCCGGCCAGTTGCGCGCCCGCGGCATCCAGCAGGACCTGGTGGCGTTCGGCGTACAGCTTGCGCATGCGGCGGATGTGGGCGGCGAAATGCCCCTCGTCCATGAAGTCAGCGACCACCGCCTGCGGGTTGGACGGCACCGCCGCAACGAACGTACGCATCAACCGCCCGAAGACATCGACCAATGCCGGGGGCGCCAGCACATAGCCCAGACGCAGGGCCGGGAACAGCGTCTTGCTGAACGTCCCGACGTAGATCACCCGACCACCGTTGTCGATGCTCTTGAGCGTCGGCGGCGGGCGGCCGCGATAACAGAACTCGCCGTCGTAATCGTCCTCGACAATCCAGGCGCCGGCCTCCTCGGCTGCACGAAGCAGGGCCAGGCGACGCGCGAGGCTCATCGTGGACCCCAAGGGTTGTTGATGGGCCGGGGTGACGAAGGCCAGGCGAAACTGCCGTGCCAGACGCAGGCCGGCGTCCACCACCAAGCCCTCGTCGTCAACCGGCACCGGCACCAGTTCGGCACCCGAGGCGGCAAAGCAGTTGCGCGCACCGATCGCCCCGGGGTTTTCGAACCAGACCTTGTCGCCGGCATCCAGCAACATGCTCGCCAGCAGTTGGAAGCCCTGTTGGGCGCCGTTGACGATAAACACCTGCTCGGCCTCGCAGGCGATGGCACGGTTGGCACGCAGATGAGTGGCGATGGCACGGCGCAGCGGAAAGAACCCCGCCCCGTCGCCGTAGCCCATGACCACGTCACGATGCGCCCGCCAGTGCTTGGCGACATGGCGCGCCCACAAGGCCATCGGGAAGGCATCGAAGGCCGGCAACGCCGTGGTGAACGCCCGTGGCTTGTGCGGCAGCCGCTCGTACAAGCTGTCGGCGACCCGCTCGATGAACCGCGACAAGCGCGGCCGGCTGGCGGCCGGCGCCTCATCGCCGGCCGGCGCCCGCGGCCTGACCTCATCGGCCCGCAAGGCACGGCTGACGTAGGTCCCGGCACCCACCCGCGCCTCCAGCAGGCCTTCGGCCACCAGGCGCTCGAACGCCTCGACCACGGTCGTGCGCGACAAGCCGAGGTCTGCCGCCACGGTGCGACTGGCGGGCAGCCGGTCGCCGGCGCCCAAGCCACCGGAGAGGATCAACTCGCGCAGCCCCATGCACAGTTGGGTGCCGACCGGGCGCTCGCTACCGTGGTCGATCTTCAGCGACAAGAGCAACGCACCACCGGTTCGCTTGACCATACCGCAACCCAAATTGGACCAGCCGTTTAATCAGAATGGACCTTATCCGGCGACCAATCCAGCGCACAATGGACACACCTTGTCATCCTCACTCTGTCGGAACCGCCCCTCATGCATATCCAGGCCATCGAGACCTTCTGCAACCGCTACGTGGGTTTTCTGCGCGTAACGACGAACGAGGGGGCACAGGGCTGGGGGCAGGTGTCGACCTACAACGCGGACATCACCGCGCAGGTCGTACACCGCCAGATCGCCCCTTGGGCGCTGGGCGCCGATGCGCTGGACATCGACCGGCTGGTCGACATCATCCCCGAGCGGGAGCACAAGTTCCCCGGCTCGTATCTGTATCGCGCCCTCGGCGGCCTGGACACGGCACTGTGGGACTTGCGCGGCAAGCTCGAAGGCAAGAGCGTCTGTGCCTTGCTCGGTGGACAGCCGCGCCCGCTGCGCGCCTATGCCTCATCGATGAAACGCGATATCACCCCCGAGGCCGAGGCCGCACGCTTCGTCGACCTGCGCGAGCGCTTTGGCTTCGATGCGTTCAAGTTCCGCGTCGGGGCCGAGTGCGGGCACGATGTGGACGAATGGCCCGG